>CAUJKA010000272.1 GCA_963204965.1 Planctomycetota bacterium
TGTTACGCAAAAATAATCCCGGGTGAGCTGTTCACAATGGCTCCCAATCCTTTGGTATCAAACCCGTCCGCAACATCTTCGGCCGTAACGCCTTGAGCAACATAGCCATGTATCAAAAGCCATACGTTGGGCATCGCCGCTCGCATTTCCGCCAATTGCTGAGGATATGTCGCACCAACGACAGCTCCAACGTTGCCGTATCCCGACTGGCCCCGAGAATCGCTCGAGTGCTTCTGCACGACTTGCGAAACTCGATGGTACAAGCTCTTGCCTTCGAAGACCAAATCTTGCATGAAGCCACTGCCGGGATTCGACGTCTTCACCAAAACGAAGATGCCAGCGCCACGTTCGTTAGCTGTTTTGACGAAGGGCTCAAGAGTGTCATCGCCCAAGTATGGATTGACCGTTAGAGCGTCGCATCCCCAAGCGCTCTGAACACCCAGATATGCATCGGCATATCCTTCTGCAGTGGAGCCGATGTCACCTCGCTTCCCATCCAATAGGACATCCAAGCCTTTGGTATGGCTGTATTGAATGACCTCCTCCAAACAGTGCATCCCTTCTGGACCAAGCTGCTCGAAGAACGCAGCTTGCGGCTTAACAATCGCCGCACTATCGGCAACGGCATCTAATACGCAGCGACAATAGCATTCGGTTGCTTTGGCAACCGCCGCTCGATTTGCGATGTCGATCCCAGATCGAATTGCCTCGGGCAGCGATTGCCAACGCGGATCTAACCCAACACATACCGCGGATCGTTTCGAACTAACGGCGGTTGCTAAACGATCGCCAAAATGATTGCTCTGATTCACTTCTGTCTCTCAAAACCAATTTAAAATCTACTGGGGCAGTTCTCGAACCGCACCTGGTAAGATAGGTTGACCGCTATCCGCGCTGGCTAGCGCTGCAAAGCATATCTCAAGGCTCTTAAGATTGTCAGCCGCTGAAATCGTAGAAGGTCGCTTTTCTTCAATCGCGCACAGCAATTCCCCCATCGTGCCATGAAAGCCATCGGGAAACCACTTACCACTTAGAGTCGGTCGCCATGATCCGCCCATTGTCGAAAGCTCGACCTGTTGCGACTGAATGCTCGTTCCTGTACTAATCGCCGTACCGAGCGTTCCAGCAACGTAGCTTTGATCCATCTGCCCAAATTGAACACCCGCATCAAAGACCAACGAAGCTTGAGCATCGTCGAAAGTTAAATGAACTTGAGCTAACAAATTAGGAGCTAAGTCCTGACCTGGAACTCGCGCTGTCGAAGCAAAGACTGAAGTAGGTTGTCTTCCATTTAAGAAGTAGCGAACTACATCAAACCAGTGGATCGCATAGTCGTACAAAACCAAATGGCGAATCTTCTCGAACTCGGTCCCGCGCACCCAAGTGTGATCCCAGTGACAAGCGAGATGAACGGCAAACACTTCGCCTAATAAACCTGCTTGAATCGCAGAGTGAATGTAGCGGAAATGAGGCGCCCAACGACCGTTTTGATTGACGGCCAATTGAACTTGCATCTTCTCGGCCAATTCGACCAACACTATCCCTTGGTCTAAATTGGTCACAAACGGCTTTTGACTTAACACATGCTTACGAGCCAACAGGGCTTGTCTGACGATCTCGACGCGATCGCGAGGATGTGTGGCTATGTCAACGACTTCGATCGTTTCGTTCTTCAACAGTTCACGAAAGTCTGAATAGACGGTTGCTTCGGGAAAGAACTGACTAGCCCGCAACTTAGCTTGATCCAATCGCACATCGCAAAGTGCTGCAACGTGAAACCCGGCATTTCGATAAGCGGTCAGATGCTCAATTGTGATACCTCCACAACCAACAAGGCCTATCGCTGGGCGATAGGCCTTTGGTGTAGAGGGCTGATATTGAATCGACGCCAGGTCTTGTAAGGACATCACGACTTGTTGGCCAACCATTGAAGTAACGACCAAGTTTACTTCTTGATGTCGTAGCAGGAAATCAAGTCGCCGTCGCGGACGAACAACTTGCCGTTAGCTACAACTAAGTGAGCCCAGCTCGGAAAATCACGATTGCCTGGAGCCTTAAAGCTGCTGACTTCGTTAAAACCTTCAGGGCTTGCTTTTGCCAGACCAACAACTCCATCCGAGTAGTGAATGAACAACTTGCCATCAGCGGCGATCACTGAAGTTGAACCTTGGCCGCTACCACGTTCGCGCCACTTCTTTGCACCAGTCACCAAATCGTGGCAATAGATCTGATTCGCGTCAGAGAATCCTGCGTAAAGGTCGTTGCCAATTAGGATTACTCCACCATGCTTGTTGTCTAAATCCTTATTCAAGCCATAGACCTCTTTGACCGATACATTGCCGTCAGGGCCAGCGACTTGCTGAATTAATGCTCCGCCGGTGTTGTAGCCAGCAACGGATAAAACATAATCATCTTTGACGATGGGCGATGGAATAAACGCTGTCGGCTTCTTAATCGCATAGGTCCAAAGCAACTGACCCGACTTGGCATCAATGCCCATCGGTCCGCCAGCAGTATTTTGCACATAGATTTTGCGACCACCGACATAGCTGATGACGACCGATGAGTGACCAGCGCCTTCATCGTTCGGTCGAGCACAAGTCCAACGTGTTTCACCGGTGGCCTTGTCCAAGGCGACAACTGTAGCTTTCGAACCGCCAGGCGTGCAAATTAGCAGCGGACCATCAATTGTGGGCGATTCACTGTAGCCCCACGAGTCCGCCTTTTTGCCTTCGAACTCTTTCGTCAGGCTCTTCTGCCAAACTACCTTACCGTCGCTGGTCGAAGAACAGACGACAACGCCATTTCCGTCGACAACGTACACTCGGTCTCCGTCAACAGTCGGAGTTGCTCGGGCACCATTCCACGTTGGATTGCGAGGGTGACCATTCCATGCGTCGCCAATCTTGTTTTCCCAAACCAATTTGCCGGTATTGCCATCGAAGCAACTCAGGAATTGTCCATTATCGTGATCTCCTAACGTGTAGACTCGACCGGCAACTACGGCTGGACTGGCATATCCGTTGCCAGCACCCTTTGCAGTCCAAAGTAGCTTTGGACCTTCTGACGGCCAACTATCTAGCAAACCAGACTCGGCAGATACCGCAGTTCGGCCTACACCACGAAATGTTGGCCAATCTTCGGCCTGTGCTTGAATGGCTTGAAACGACAATATGCCAATCAGTGACATGAATAACGACTTGCGCGATACGAGCACTTGGATATCTCCTGAGTTGATCGATTAAATGTTGTCTAAATGTAGTCTAAATGTTGGTTTCAAGATTGAAGCGACGACTTCGCATCCAACGCGAATGAAGACTCGGATCAAGCCGGTTCCGCTATTGGTGATTCGAGGCCGTGACCGCGCAGAGCGTTAACTGCACGCGATCGTCTTTATTTTCGCTTTTTCCACAACAGTCAGCTAGTAGGGGCGAAAGCGATTCGCGCGAAGTTCGGAAGAACTCATAGGCAATCTTGAGTAACTAAATCGCGGTCTAGCTGAAGTAGGAGACAGCATTTGAGAAGATAGCTAAGCCATCGCCGTGCTGGGGCTGCTCAGTCCGCCTTGTCCAAAAAGGATGCTGAATCGCCTCAATATGGCGCTCAGGGTGTGGCATCAACCCAAAGATGCGTCCCGTTGGATCGGAGATACCTGCAACATTCATGTCGGCTCCGTTAGGATTCACCGGGAATGGCAAGGTCGAGTCCACAACGGAACCAGCGGCTTCGCTGTAACGTAGACCTAACTGAGACTGACTGACCAACGATTGCTTGCTCTGCTGGTCGCGAATCACAAAGCGACCTTCGGCATGCGCCATCGGCAGATACATCTGCTGAATGTCCTTTAGAAAAACGCAGTTGTTTTTGTCGGTCGCTAAATGGACCCAACGATCTTCGAAACGCGATTGACGATTGAGTGTCAGCGTCGCGGGTGGCAGGGCTTCTTGCCCTGGGAAAAAGACTCCCAATCGCATCATGATCTGGAAACCATTGCAGATTCCCAGGATGAGCTTGTCCGAGCTTCGAAATTCTTCAATCAAGTCTCGCAAATGGGTCTGAAGTCGCTGAGCCAAAATGCGACCCGCGGCAATGTCATCACCGTAACTGAAGCCGCCTGGAAAGCAAAGTATCTGAAAGTCTCGGCCAGCTTGCGGATCTTCGGTTAATCCATTCACATGAATCGCAGTCACCTTCGCGCCAACACGCTCGAAAGCGTATCCTGTTTCCACGTCGCAATTGGTTCCAGGAGCTCGTAGGATAAGAACGCGAGGTGTTGCCATGGTGATTACTGAGTGTTTACGGGTCCGGGATGTTGAGCTCCTAGGTTACCATTTTGCTCAAAATCGACCAGTGCCTCGCCGCAATGGCCGACGCTTGAAACGCACAAAACAGGCAGAGAATTGGTTATCCGTTTAGCCAATTCAGCCAACGCGAGTGATAGAGACTGAGCAATTCGGCGCTTTGCTTTCGAGTTAGTGCGTCTCGATTCCAAGCTGCCGAAATGCACAACTGCCCCCAATTGACACACACACCAATGGACCAATTGGTGTTATCGCGTACTGGCGGAGCCCCCAGAATCGTGTCCAACCTAACATCGCCGACCATCCGTGCGCCATCCTGCTCAGGGAAGTACCGTTGCATCCCTCGGGAGGTATCGCCAACATAGGTGAGCACTGACGTAGCCATGTTTCGACTATGTCGAATGGCCCAGCGAATCAATCTTGGATGCTTCGAAGCGCCCTGAATAGCTCCGTAGAAGTCCATGGGCAAATGGGTCTTGGAAAACGACTCGACCTCTTCACTCACCGATGGAATGAGCTTGCCCAAGTCTTGGCAATCGCCTTGTGTTCGCCCCAAGAATGCAAAGCTAAGCCGATTTGTCGCAGGCATCCTTAAGTCGATTCGGCTTCGCAGGTCGTAGGGCAGAAGTATCCGCAGTCGACTCTTCAGATTGCGATCACCATGCTGCTGATTCCACAAGCTGCATGTCTCGAATAACAGCGCCAAAGCTACATCACTAACCCCATGCCCATCCTTTCGCGTCTTTTCTAAGATTCGAGAAGACGTCTCGCGATCGACAATCAAATGCTCCAGCGGCTCGAAGCGATCTGCATCCGATGTAACCTCTTCTCCAAGGTTCCTTTCGCCGTTTTTCACTTTCGAAGCCAGTCGCTTCGCCGAGCCTCGGATGGGAGTGGGTAACTGAAAATGAAAGTATCGAGCGTTCTTGAGTCGTTGCCAAGTCGTTAACGGCTGAGACGGCGGACCACCAAAAGCGTCGGACAGATCGGCGCGTTGCTTCAGTAGCCCGGGCTCAATTTTGCTCCATGGATAACGAAGGCTCTGGTCTACTTTTTCTGGGGCGGTAACGTGTGCGTACATCGTCAAGGCATCGATAACAATCCTTCGCACTCCAACGGCATCCATAGTTGCGTGATGCACTTGTAGAAGCAACCGACTGCCGCCTCGCTCTAGCGGTCGATACGAAAATCGAACACCAGACTCTTTGCGCAAATCAAAGGGGATTTCGCGACCGTTGCCTTGTAACGGAGGCGAATCAAGCTCGCGAATGATCTTGAATTGAAAGTCGCCATGATGGACCCAACAAAGTTCATTGTCCTGCCCGCTTAGGGTACATGCGATCATTGGATGAATGCACGCAGCCGCCGTCAACGCCTGTTCCATCAAGTCGACATTCAGAGCATCCAGAAATCGCAACTCGATAAAGTAGGACAGCGAAAGCGATTCCGTTTCATCCCACAGAACGTACTTCTCAAACGCCGTCAGCGGCAGAGGAAAAAGATCCTCTGGCACTTCTGGCAGCGTTTCAAGAAGCTCGCGCGGTAGCAAGTTAAGCGAAGAAAGATCAACCATGCAGCGCCTCGCCACCGTCGACAACGATGGTTTGCCCTTGAATGAGATCGCTGAGCGGACTGCATAGGAAAAGCAGCGTGTTGGCGACGGCTTCAGGCGATAGCGGCAAACCCGAGACTAAGCGACGCCCTGCGACCTCGGCAAAAGCCTGCTGAGCTCCTGGAAAGTTCTTGGTCGAATCCGTTTCAACCAAACCCGCGAGAACGGTGTTTACGTTGATACCTTGATTGCCCAACTCCAACGCCAAATGTCGCACCAAACTCTCGATAGCCGCCTTCGATGCACCAATTAAACCATACGCGGGCAGCGCGCGATGTGAGCCGTGACTAGATAGAGCGATGATCTTACGACGCGGGCCCTCGTGACGCATCAATGGCAACGCCGTTTGAGCAAGCAACATCAGCGCTCGAACATTGGTATTCATCGCCGCTTCAAAGTTCGCAGGACTGGCATCCATCAGTTGTCGGAAGCCTCCCGAAGCTGCGTTGCTGATCAAGATGTCCAGCTTCCCGAACTCATTACCAACAATCTCCAGCATGCTAGAGATGTCTTCGGGCTCGCTCATGTCGGCTTTAACGGTGATCGCTGATCTGCCCAGACGAGCGATTTCGCCGGCAACTTCGCTGGCAGCCGATTGACTCGTCACAAAATTGATGACAACGTCAGCACCCGCCTCAGCTAAACGTAAGGCTGTGGCTCTGCCAATTCCTCGAGAGCCGCCTGTAATCAGAGCTACGCGACCAGTTAAGTCAATCATTGTGACCATCCTCGAACCATGAACTCTTGAAACCGATGAATGCGCTCCTCACAGATACCTAACACACCCACGTGTGGACTGGCTTCCAATCCCTTTTGAATCGCCGCAAAGATGCTCATATCCTCGCGCAAAATGTGCCGTGTGATATTGGACTTAAGCCAACTCCACCAACCAGCAGGCAAACTCCGCAATCCAGACTTTTTCGGCATGCGTCCAAACTGTCGAACAACACCGTGGCTAGTACTGGCACTTGTCGGTAGCACGCACTGACACAAGCTGATTGCATCTGTGAACGAGAACAGGAGATTGGGAAAGACGTGATGCTGCTCGTAGGTGTCTTGTCGATCGTGGCCCAGCATACGAACTAGCCCGCCTTCCATGCGCTGAAACATGCTGTCCAACCACGAGTGCGGACAGAAGGGCAGCTTGGTTCGAAACCAAGTGCGATTCTCTAACAGCCCATGCTCGCTTCGCACCGATCCGGGATCTTCGCGAAAGGTGTTGGGGTGAACGTTGGGGACGTGATACGATTCCAGCGAATTCTCAACGGGCACCTTCCAGTTCGCGGGGTAATCAGCTTGGAAACGCAAGCCTAGTGCCCAATGTTCTGAAAAACGCTGACTCAATTGTTCGTAGAACTCATCGCCCAAATACTCTCTCAGCGGCGGAGCCTTGGAATCAGGATTGACGAACACCAGTTGCCCAACGCTTTCTAAGCTGTAGGCCGGTAAGCGAAACGAATCGCGATCGATCGGAACAAAATTCTTGGGCTCGGGGATCTTTCCGGTGCGTCCATCCTCTTGATACTCCCAACCGTGGTATTGGCATTGCATCGTCGCAGTTCGCCCACAAGGCTTCGAACAGATCAGCGCATGTCGATGAGCGCACACATTCGAGAGCGCGCGCAGTTCTCCGCGAAAATTGCGAATCTGAATGGGAATACCGGCAATCTGTACTGTCAGAAAGTCGCCATCACGACTGAGCTCGGCTGTCGTTCCCACCAGGTGCCAGGAACGGCGCAACAAGTCAAGATCGCGCTGGTGCGCTGGCTCGCTCGTGTAATCGTCGGGTTGGAGCAAGTGCGGAAGTTTGGACTGACTGACATACATCGGCTCAGCCTCGCTCCTGCTCGGCCGCCTGATCCACTCCAGCCTGAGTTCGACTGAGCCACGCGACTTCGTAGTCGGCTACGTCCAGAATCAACGCGCCATCGACACCGTAAAGGCTAAAGTCAAACGAAGCAACGCCTTCGGACGAAGCTTTCATCACCGCATGAATCGTCAGCGATTCGCCTGGTCGCGGAAGCCGCCCTAATTGCAGTTGTCCCATGCGAACCGGAAGCGCTGAACCTGGAGCGATACGCTGCCAAGCCAAAATACCAACGGCAAACAAACATGCATCTAGTGCCGCACTAGGCACGCGCCAACCTTGCGTACTGCGAGTCACTCCAGCTAGTTCAATCAAAGCTGGCGCGCTAATCTTGCCCAACAGCCCTTCTGAAGTTAACGCCACCTTGCGTAGTTTTTGTAGCGGCCAACCCACGTAGAACTCAGCGTCAGCAGGCGGGTAATGGACCGATTGCCACGAGACGTTGCCATCGATTGGCAACTGTACAGAACCACGCAACGAATTCGTTGATGTCTCGACAACGCCAGCCTTTGCCGAAAAGTTCAAGCGATCGCGATCAACTACGACGCCTTTACGCGAAACAAAGTCGCTTCGAAGTTCGATCGATGCTCGACCAACAGTGCCAGCGCTAGTGGCCAGCGTTAGTTCTTGAATGCCTTCTGAGAAGAATCGAACCGCACCGTGAGCTTGAACCTCTCGGAGCACAATCTGCGACGAGTTCAATGTGGAAGCGGCGGCTTCATAGATCATCTCGCTCGCAACGACGAACGGCAGTAACGGCTTACTATCCAATAAGTGCTCGGCCAAAAACGGATCTTTCACTGGATTCACCGTCGCTGTCCACTTTCGCTGTTGCACAGTCGCTTCCACTTCGGTGAGCATTGGCGTTGCAATTTGCGATCCAGCATTTGCACTAGACTCGACCAACGTCTCAGCCGGATAGAACGCGCGATAGTAGCGATCGTCGGTGATCAATACTTCGCTCTCGCCAGCATCGGCTTCCAGTTCGGTGATCAAGTGTTCGATGCCTTCTTCAGCAGGCATGAACTGCATGTGAATCATTTCCAGTGCCAGCTTGGTCTCAGGCTTCGTCGCCATTCCGACATCGCCCCAAGCATGCCAATGAAAGCCGATCGCTCGCACTTCGGGTCGTTGGTGTTTCAACCAGTCGATCTGCTTGCACAACATTTCGTTAGCAAGCGAGTAGTCCGTATGTCCGTTCGCTCCAAAGCGACCGCTGATAGAACCAAAGCCCACAAACGCTTCCAGTGGATCGTTCCAGGTTGCCTCCATCAGAGCCAAGGCTCCATCCACTTTCGCGGAGATACACTGAGCGACCTTTTCAGGCTGCTTGCGGTCGAAACGCGAGTCTCGCCCGACGCCGGCTCCATGAACTACGCCGCGAATCGGACCAGAGATCGCACGGACTTGATTGATCACTTCGGCGAGTTGCGATCGGTTGGCGACATCGCAACTGTGATAGTGGGCCTTAATGCCCATGGAGTGAAGTCGGCGTAGCGTGGCATCGATCTCCATCTGCTTTTCGGTGTCTTGCCAATGCTTAACAGGATTAACACCCAGCTTGCGAGCGTCGGTCATGACCTGCAATTTGAGCTGACGAAGTCCCTCGGTATCCAAATCTCGCCATGAAGCGTCTAGATTCGGAGCGGGAGCCGTGCCTAGCAAATGAAGCGTGATGCCGTAGCGCTCAGCCAATCGTTCGGCCACCAGCGCTGTAATGCCTCGAGCACCACCCGTGCACACCCAGGCTCCACCGCGAGTCAATGGACGAAGTTGTGCCTTGCTTGCGCTATTTGCTGCAGTGGATTTTCCGAGCGAATCAACAGCACCAGCACTACGCGGAATGGCTTTGAGAATCTGCCGGACGCCGCCTTTGTATGAAATCTCATTGTCATAGCTGGATATCGCCAACTCGCGATAAATGTTGTTGACGATTTCGACTGGACTTTGCGAAGGATCGGTATCGATAGTCTTGATCGGAAGACTGCGATAACCTTGCATCCAACTTTCGATCAAGATCGATTTGAGCAGACCGTTGATCCCACCGCCTTCAGCCGAGTGTACGCCACCGCTGATTCCAAAGTCACCGCCCAATGAACTAACAGCGATCAAACTCGCATCGTCGGTGATGTTCAGGCTGGTCACATGATCGACCCACTTCTGACAAAGCCAAAAGATACTCATGAGGCCCGCATTGCGACGCGTATTCCATGCAGCTCGATCCAGACTCAGCTTCGCATCCGCATCACAAGGACTGGTGATGAACAAGTGCGGTAGTTTTTCGTGCTGAGCCAGTGCTGTGAACTGCTCTGCCAAGGCCGTCTCACTGGCTACCCCATCTGCAATCATTCGAACGACGTCCACGCCGCTGGCACGCAATCGAGACACCAATTGATCAGCGATAGGATTATTCCCCACCACGATAGCCTTGCCTGACCACGTAGGCTGACGCCCTGGGACTTCAATCTGCGGCGCTGGGGCCATGCGAAGGATGTAACGCTGGGCAATTTTGTCAGTAGATTGAGTTACTTCAGTGACCGAAAGTTCGTCGTTCTGGAAACTTTCATTCAATTCCTGAGCTGAGAACGCAGAAAGAAATTGCGATTCAAAAAACAAAGCTTCACAGTTCGCAGCTTGTTCGCCCTGACCGCCTTCAAGGACTGCAACGGAAGCTGAGGTAGAGGCGGAGAACTCAGCCACTTTGTTTTGCGATAGGCTCAATGAACTCTTGATCACCATTCGCTCGGCGCGATGTAGTGGCCCACTTTTGGTATCGGCAATCCACTGTTGAGCGTCACAATCAAAACCTACGCGAGCCCAAACGTCGGCTCCCATACTTCCGTTTTCAGCCCAGCGATTCAGATGACATTGCGAATGTGAGAAGATCTGATTCTGTCGTTGGAAATGCATCACTAGAGAGCGATGTACATCGACCACCAGCAACCACCAATCAGCCGGCTGTTCCCAGCCGCGCAAAGTTGTGCTTAGCTGACTTGGATCCATTTCCGACAGCATTTTTAGCTTCGCGGATAGCTCAAGCTTGCCATCTGTTGAACTTGAACCAACTGCGTAAAGATTGTTCTGCCCATCGATCAGAACCATCGGCGTGATGGCTCCAGGAGTCAGGACCTCGATCTGTCCCTCGGGCAGATGCTTGACGCCCAGCGGCTTAAAACTGCCTTCGGTCAACCAATTCGGCAGGGAAAGCTCCAGCAGAAATCGCGTGGTTGCGGTACTGGGCTGCATCTGTGGATTTAGGAGTCGCCAAGTCGATTTGCGGACAATCTCTTGATCAAATGCCACCAACGAAGTTTCGCAAACATCCGCATGCTCGGCCAAGACCATGGCCGCCGACTTTAGACTCGGCGATTCCTCAATCTTCTTGATTAAACTCAGATTGGACGATTCGCATTGCCGCGCTGGTAGGGCTCGCAGGTTCAATCGCACTGCGTCGGCAAAGCCATTCTTGTGATCAGCATGATACGTAGGTAAGTTTCGCTGTGACGAACTTCGCTGAGTTGTGTCGGCACTCTCGGCCGACGGATCGTGAGTCACTTGAACTTGTAGCGGCTGCGCAACGGTCGCGACTGTCGCAACTTCAACAACAGAAACTGCTTGCACAGATGCAGGAGATGCAACGGGCGCTACCGATACTTCAGGTGCAGCATTCTGATGCGCAACAGTCTCTATAGCCGGAACAACTTCGTTTGGTGCCGGCGCGTCGTTGACACAGCCGACTTGAGCGGCCAGCAAATCGAGAATCTGATTTAGCGTTCGCAACTGATCGAGACCAGACTTGGATTTCGCCTGAGTGCCTGAGGCATCATTCGTTCCGCCAAGCTTTAGCGCAAACGTCTCGCGAAGTTCGCCTAATAATTGAGCCTTCTTGATGCTGTCGATCCCAAGATCCGCTTCCAAGTCTGCATCCAACTCGACGATCTCGGCTGGATAGCCAGTCTGCTCAACAACGAAATCTACGACGAACTGCTCTAAGCTCTTTCGGCTGATAGCTGGCTGAGTGTTCGTCGTTGGTTGCGTGCTAGTTATCGGCGGAGTTTGTGCTACTGGCGGCGGCGCGATTTGCGTTGCAGTGGCAACGGGTGTAATCGGTGAATAGGTTGTCTGCGAGTTAGATTGAACCACCGGAGTCGGAACTTGTGTCACCGGCTGAACAATGGGGGCAGCCATTATCGCAGTCGAAGCTGTAGCCGCGGAAGAATTCGCGAAAGTATTCGATGGGCGTGATGCAAGCAAGTTGACAAAGTCTCGCAGCGTTCGAAGCGAAGCCAAGCGGTTACCTTGAGCTCGAACATCGTTCGTCGTGCCGCTTTTGGCGGATTGCATCGAGGCCATTGCCTGCGGGAACAATTCGCGTAGCTCGCCAAGCAGTTGTGCTTTCTTGATGCTGTCGATACCAAGATCAGCTTCCAGGTCCGCATCCAACTCCACGATCTCGGCGGGATAACCAGTTTGCTCGACGACAAAGTCGATCAAGATCTGTTCGACTTCAGCGGTTGCTGGGACGTCGATCGACGCAGCCTGTACCGGCGGCGCATGTACTGGAGTTGCCGGAGCTGGTTGTGCAGCAGCTTGCGATAATCCTAGCGGAGGCGTCTGGATAACCGGCGAAGGAACTGGGATAACCACAGGGGAAGACACGTTAGCCATCGGTGCGGATGGTGTAGCGACTGATCCCATGCCGCGGTTATGCGCACTTTGACTGCGCATTCTTTGACGGCGCGCAGCCGTTGCATCAAAGGTCTTGACGGCTGCAGGGGCAGTTGCTGAATCAATGGAATTTGCAGTGGCTGTGACAAAGCGGCCTACCGACGCGTTCAATCTCTGACCACTACTTGCGTAACCCGCAGTCATTTGCGAAAAGGCATGCAACAGGGCTAATGGTAAAAAGCCTTGAGGACTATTCTCGCCTTGTGGCCCATAGTCGCTGGAGAAGACTTGAATGCCCGTTCCGCAAGCTCGCGCCAGTCGAGTCAAAACGCGTTGAGGCCCGACTTCAACGACATGCGTGATCCCTTGTGCGGCCAACTTTTCCAGCAGGCTCACAAAGCGCAAAGGCGTGACCAGTTGCTCTGCGAGTCCATCGCGAATCAGATCTGGGTCAGCCATAAAGCAGTTGTTCACGCTGCTGAGCAATGGCAATCGCGGAGGCTGAATCGGTAGAGATTGTAAAGCCCTTCGAAACGGCTCGACGGCCGCTTGCAACGCTGGTGTATGGAACGCGGTTGGCACTGGAAGGACTCGACTAGCAACGCCACTGTCATCCAGGATCGCCGCCAGTTGAGCAATCTGAGAATGTTTCCCTCCTACAACTGTCTGTTGCGGTGCGTTGACGTGCGAAATCGTCAGCGGCAAGTGGAAGTCGGCAATCGCTTTGGCGACTGTTTTTTCATCCGCTTGAACGCTCAACATGCTGCAGCCTGTTGGAGCATTCATCGTGACAGATTGACAACGATGCCAAGTTAACCGAACGGCTGTCTCGAGATGCAAGGATCCCGCAGCCAACATAGCCGGAATCTCACCGTAACTGTGACCGAAGACGACCTCAGGATAAATCGATAGCGATTGAATCACGGCGGAGAGCATGCTGTCGGCAACCAACAGCGATGCCTGAGTCTGCCAAACATTTTCACCCAGTTGATTGTCGCTAGCCCACGCCATGCCAGCGAATGTCGAACCGTCGAGCGTTCGCAGTGCTTCATCGGCGTGTTGCATCAACTGACCTGCCACTGGGAAGACTGCTGGCAAGCCACTTAACATTCCTGCGTACTGTGAACCTTGACCGGAGAACGCAAAAGCAATTCTAGGTGGGCGCATGGCTAGGCTTGAACGATCGACCCACCAAATGCCTTGGTCGATCAACTGATCGATGGCTTGAGACTGTCCGATCAGAGCCGCAAGTTTTCTTGCCTTGATTGCCGACTGACCAATCGGCGCGACGACGGTTGCGACAAACTTACCAGCGGTTGGCACTTGAGTGACAAGTTGAAGATTGTCGCTGGCCGCAGCAGACTTGAGGCCTTCAAGTGTGTCCGCAGACCAATAGCGAATCTCTAATCCAAGTCGATGCCAAACTTCTGAATCTGTAAAACCAGAATCTATTAGTTGAGCAAACTGAGCACTGTGAGTATTTGTGGGCATCGCGGGAGTTTGAATATGAGGGGCAGATGCAGTGCGATCCATTCGCTGTACGTCCGTTACTCGCGCATCAGTCAAAGCTGGTGGACTGACGGCGTCGGGAATGGTGAGCCGAACTAAAGCGCTTTGGCCTGAAAGCGTGTGGCCAAGGATAACTTGACGAGCATGTTGCTTATCCAGGCTGCAAGTGATGACATCCACCAGTCCTTGTGCGCCTTGGAGATGGCCTGTGATGGGAACATTGGGAGAGATTTCTAAACGATGATTGGCCGTATCGAGCACTTGGGCCGCTTGTTGATCCAGGGCGGACACGCCCAATCGACCAACCAACTTCGACGCAGAATCGATCGATTGACTTGTTGACTCTGAAGCGACTCGCACCGACTGAGCCAGCGAGCGATTGTCGAAGCCCATGCCAACACTATCGATGATGCCAAGAATCTTGTCGCCGTCACGCTTCGCATCGCTATGCCGCTTCAGAACGACTAACGCGACGCCTTCTCCCAGCGAGTATCCTTCGTGGTCGCCGTTCGGATAAAAACCTCGCAGCCTTCCACACTTTTGCAGATTGTCCAAGGCCGCGCGATCCAGGGCGCGTTGAGCAGCCGCACAGAGCACGGAGTTAGCGCTACCGGATTGCAACAACCAACAACTGGTCTTGAGTGCGGCAAGTCCCGACACGTCGCCAGCATCGATGGCCATCGCACCGCCCATCAAGTTGAACGTCTTGGAGATGCGCGAAGCTAGTGTGCTGCTGGTGAATGACCCCGTCTCGTCTAGCAGAGCAGGGTAATGTTTGAGGAATTGTTCAACATATTTCGCGATAATGAGATCGGCTTGGGCCGCGCCAATTCCAGTCTGAGCGATTGTTCTGGCCAGTCGGTCGCAGAACTCGGGCAGCCTTAAACCTGCGAAAAGTGAATTCCCAAAATCGCCACCAAAAATGCTTCCGACCACCACCGCTGTTTTGGCGCGATCGAACGCTTCGTTCATTAGGTTGGCTTCGTTCAGCGCCTGCTCGGCAGCTTCAAGCAACATAAACTGCAGTGGGTTTGCATGGGCGACTTGCTTGGGCGGCACTTTGTGCTTTCGCCAGTCGTACACAAAATCAACGCGATGAGTCGATGATGCCAGTAGGTGCACATTCTGCCCGACGTTCTGTGACGCGATGTTCTGTGCGATAGACTGCGATAAAAGTGCCTCCAAAGCTTGTAAGCTGTTTGCACCCGGAATGACAAGGCCGCGTCCAACGATGGCGATTGGTTCAACCGAAGCTTGCTCAGATCGTAGGCTTTGGTAATTTCGACGGGCAGTATCAGAGGCGTTTTGTGTTGCCTGTGTTGGTAGGTTCAAAGCCTGATCAACTACAACGTGAACATTCAGTCCGCCAATTCCGAACGCGTTAACGGCAGCTCGCCGCGGTTGATTCGGAGCGAGCGTCGGCCATGGCTGAGCAGATTTAGGAACGTAAAACGGAACACTGTCCCAAGGAATGGTCTCATTAGGATTTTGAAGGTTGATCGACGGCGGAATAACGCCATGCTGAATCGCGAGGACCGATTTAATCAGCCCAGCTAAACCCGCGGTCTCAAGCGTGTGTCCGATGTTTGACTTGACGCTACCGACTGGCAAACGTTGACCCGGCTCAAGCTTTGGAGCGTAGAAGGTTGTCAGCGCTTCCATCTCAGTGGCGTCGCCAACTTGAGTGCTGGTTGCGTGAGCTTCGATCAATTGAACTGAGCGAGGCTGAATGTCTTCTGGATAAGCTCGCTGAATCGCGGTCGCTTGACCTTCGTGGCGAGGAGCCCACAACGAACGACCACGTCCATCGCTGGAGTAGCCGATACCGCGAATAACCGCGTGCACTCGATCACCATCCGCGATGGCTCGATCCAATCGCTTGATCAAGACAGTGACATAACCTTCTGCGCTAATCAATCCATCTGCGGCTTGATCAAAAGGTCGTGACATTTGCGAACTGCACGATTGAGCTGCAGAGAACAGCACCAAACTATCCGCTTTGTTGTACGAAGCGCCTCCGATGATGGCCATCTCAGTCTGACCACTGGCAAGCGACATCGCGCCCAGTGCCAAAGCGACCAGCGATGATGCACAAGCGGCATCGATCGACATGTGCGGACCGGTCAATCCAAAGTTGTGACTAATGACACCCGATGCAAAACCAGCATCGACAAACGGAAGCCCACCGTCGCGGCGAGTGGGTCGAACGTCGGCAAGTTCGCTTCGCAGCTTTGCCATCAACATAGGCGAGCCGACATTTTGCCACTCGGGCATTTCGGCCAACAGCTTGAGGTAATCTTCCAGCAGAGTTCTGTAGGCGAGATCACCGCCCAATGTTGTTCCGCCGCTATGTCCAACGAATACCCCCACGTTTCTGTGCGGCAAATTGCGAGGATCATATCCAGCGTGAACACAGGCGCGGGCGGCTACTTCGCAAAGACTTAAATGGCAAAGATCCCAATCGGTGGCTTGCTCGGGAGTGATGTTCAGCAACGACCAATCCAGCTCGCGCTCATCAACGAAACCACCAATTTGTGAGTAGGTCTTGCCGCGAACACCCTTCCGCTCATCGAAATACAGCCGTCGATCCAGCTTGTGATCGGGCATTCGTTGAATGGCATACCCACCACGCTCTAGCAAATTCCAGAACTGCTCGAGTCCGTCCGCTCCAGGCAGACGGCAAGCCATACCTACGATGGCCAGCGGTGAGTGAAGCCACTGTGCTGAGGGGTTTGACATGGAGCGTAATACTTGACGGGCTGGAGAGGGGTTATTTCAGAATCATCCCTATATGGTTGATCCAAATCCTGGCACAATCTAGAGCCATACCACCCCTGTTACCCTCGATCAGCCAATACCCCTGACCAATTGTGTCAGATAGTTGAGTTGTTCCGGTTATACAATCTTTTAGCGACTGCAAAGACACCCGCCAAAACTGATCGCAGGTAGGGTATTCCACAACCCGACCGCATTGTTCTGGGGAGATGCCAAAGCAGATTGATTCGGGCGAGCCTGGGCCTAGCAACTGCACGCGAACTATCGTACAGCCGGAGGGATTTTCCAGCCAGCGAAATTGTCGAATTGCTTCAACAATTCGTTGGTCTTTCAACTCTGGCAGAGGCGGTTTTGGCCAGCCAAAGTTCGCGTGAACGGCCCAATCGGAAAGTTTTGACAAAAGTTCGTAATTGACTTCTGGACAGATTAGATTGCAAGCGACACGAACTGCATTTTGGCGATCAAAGCTTGGGTCGCTTTGAAAGTAGCTTTCATAGACCTGCATCTGCTCGCGGAATTGCTCGGGGCTAGGCACAGTGGCCTCAGCAGCGACAGTCGGACTCTTGGTACCTACCGACGTCGGACTTTGCGAAGCTAGCTCTTTTGTACCTCGCTCGATGGCATCAACGATCGCAGACTGCATGACTTGGCAGGCCACAGGCTGAGGATTGGTCCAGTGCAGAACCAATGGCTGGCCAACGGGCAGATCTAGCTCTTTGGCGGCTTGTTTCTCGATCGTTTGCACGATGCCTTCAGCCACCCAATCCACGCTGACCAAGTTCTTTCGATCCGAGGGATTTAGGCCCAGTTGTTGCCGAAACCATTGGCCGGCTTGGTCGGAAAAGCCAAACAGCCTGGCATATTGCCAGCCGATTTGCAGGGGGGCATAAAATCCGTGAAAGGTCGATGTGAAGCTGGTAAGTGAGTCTCCCACCACGATGCTCGGACGATGAATGACCAGTGGCTTGCCAACCATTTGGCTCATCACCAACTGCTCGGCCTGGATCTTACTTTTCTCATAGTCATTGCCGCCCTTGGAAGCCCAAGAGACTGGCGCTTCCATCACCGTTTGACCGCCGCGGTGGTCGCCAACGTATGCAGTTGAAACGTGGTGGAAAGCGGCGATTGCGTAGTGCTTGCACATCTCCAACAGGTTTTGTGTTCCTGAAACATTCGTCCTGTAGGGCTCGCCGCTGTGGCTATCCTCTTGAAAACGTATGCTGGCCGCACAGTGCACAACGGACAATAGTCGCTCGGAAAGCCATTGGTGATCTTCAGCAGAAACGCCACTGCTGCCAGGCGAAGGGATACCAGTCGTTGGACTGCCAGCCGGCGACTCGGCAAAATCCCAAGCGATCACCCGTGGACGAGGCAACAGACGACTGGACTCAAACGGTTGAAGAACCTGTTCGATCCTTCGTCGGACCGATTCAGCCTTAGATTCCGAGATGGCCGATGGTGTGGAAGGCCGAACAATTACCGCAACATCATGTCCAGCTTGAAGCAGGCGTCGTAGAATGAATCGCCCTAACAGTCCGGTTGCACCCGTTAATAATATGGCTGGACTGGACACTTTCGCTGTTGGGCTCGCTAGTGATTACATTGCTATTTACTGAGAGTCGTGACGCTGAGCCCATTGTGCTTTGGATAGATCGCTTGTCAATGAGCATCTTTCTCGCGGGGCTCAACGACGCAAAACAGACTCAAAAACTCGGCACTAGTCGATATTGACGATTCCCCATCCCGAACTCCTCATACTTATGATTCCACAAGAAAAGCCCGATATCGAAGACTTGATCGCACGAGCCAAGAAGGGCAACGCTGAGGCACTGGGGGATCTACTGGCCTGCTATCGGCAATACTTGATCTTTTTGGCCAGATCGCAAGCACAGGACAATTTGCAGGCCAAACTGGACGCATCCGACATCGCTCAGGAAGTCTGCCTGCACGCCCATCAAGGGATTGAACAATTTCGAGGGACCTCGTCGACCGAGTTTGCGGGCTGGCTGCGCGGAGTCTTAGGGCACGTGGTCGCCATGCAATTGCGAAAGTACTTTGGGACGCAAAAACGGGACGCTCGACTGGAACAGAGCATCGATCAGCGACTTGCTTCGGCTTCAGGCTTTCTGCACTCAGGTCTTGCCGCAGACATTACGTCCCCCAGCCAGAACTTTGCTCGAAACGAAGTGTTCCTACGTATGGCCTCTGCAATGGAGAGCCTACCAGCCGACTATCGGCAAGTAATCATGTATCGCCACTTGGAAGCGTTACCCTTTTCAGAAATTGCCAAGCGGATGGAGCGATCCGTGGATAGTGTCGAAAAGCTCTGGGTACGAGGCTTGACCAAGCTGCGCCAAACGATGGGGGAAGGCTGATGCCGAATGACGTTTCTGATTCGCAGATCGATCCTACGCTCGACCCCAACGAGAGCGAAATCATTCTGGCGGTTAAGCAGTACATGCAACTGCTTGAATCTGGCAACGCGCCTTTGGTCGATCAATTCGTCGCGCAGTATCCTCATATCTCTGGACCACTACGAATCGCCCTCGAAGGCTTGGCGATGGTGCATCACGGTGGCGACGGTCCGTTAATGTCCAGCCCGTTGATACCAAACGCAGGTCATGAAGTCCATCAAACGATGGGCCTACCGAGCGGGTTTCAACCCAGCGATAAAGAGTTTGCCGGTAAGCCCATTGGCGACTTTCAGATTGTTAGTGAAATAGGTCGCGGCGGCATGGGCGTTGTCTACGAAGCAATCCAATTGTCGCTCAACCGTCGCGTGGCCCTGAAGGTACTTCCCTTCGCAAGCGGCTTAGACAAAGTCCGCTTGCAACGATTTCGCAACGAAGCTCACGCAGCCGCTCAACTGCACCACACCAACATCGTTCCCGTTTATGCCGTTGGAAGCGAACGCGGCGTACACTACTACGCAATGCAGCTTATCGATGGTAGCACGCTGGCAGAACTGATCGAGCGCATGCGGTCCGCGCGGAAGAACTCTTTAAGCGAATATCCAGCAGGTGCGAAACCCAAGACAGACTCCATCGAGGAAGATCACAAAGCGAAGAGCCTTAACAGCAAGAGCTATACTCGCGCTGGCAATCCTTCGATTAAACAGCTAGACGAAACTTTTCGCGCTGCTTCTTCGACGATGATTCGTAGCAACTCGTCCAACAGTCGCTATATCGAATCGATGGTCGAAATGACCGTTCAAGCTGCTCAGGCGCTGCAACACGCTCACCAGTACGGCGTCATTCATCGCGACATCAAGCCTGCAAATTTGTTGATCGATCAAACCGGGAAGATCTGGGTCACCGACTTTGGACTAGCTCAAATTCAGCACGCTGACACACAATTGACACGGTCCGGCGATCACATCGGAACGCTGCGATACATGAGCCCCGAACAAGCGATTGGTGATCGCGATGTCATGGACCATCGCTCTGATATCTACTCCTTAGGTGTAACACTTTACGAACTACTGACACTGGAACCAGCGATTCGCGGCGAGAACTATCGCGAGATGCTGAACCATGTCGCTGAACAAGAACCCATAGCTCCACGCTTGGTCAATGCGTCGATTCCGCAAGACCTTGATACGATCATTCGCAAGGCGATTTCGAAAGAGCCTTCGCAACGTTACACATCAGCACAGGCATTGGCGGACGACCTGCAACGCTGGTTGGATAACAAGCCTATTTCTGCTAAACCACCCACGGCGTGGCAACGCGTTGCCAAATGGCGTAAAAGAAATAGCATGCTGGTGAATATGGCCGCTGTACTGATGGCCCTGATGTCCGTTGGCTTGCTTGCGACTACTCTAATTGTGCTTCGCCAACAAAGTGAAACTCAACAAGCACTTGATCGCGAGATTGAACAGCGAAATCAAGCTCAGCAAAATTTCCAACAAGCTCGTGCTGCAGTAGACACCTTTAGTCAGCTCAGCGAAAGCGAGTTAGCCTTTCGACCTGAGGTTCAAACGCTTCGCAAAAAGATTCTTGAAACCTCGCTGGAGTTCTACCGCAGCTTTTTGGCTCAGCGTCATGATGATTCGGCCGTTTCGCAGGAGCTGCAAACAGTCTCTGAGAAGGTCGAGCGAATCTTGGGAGATCTGAAACTGATACAAGAGTCTGGTCTATTGTCGATGCTTTCTGATTCACGAGTCTTGAACGACTTGAAGATTGACGAGGCCTCCAGAATGGAGTTGCGTGAAGTCATCGCCGACTACCAAAACCAGCAGAACTCGCAATTGGACTTCGGAGACTTGCAATACGCGGCATCCAACGAATCGAGCATTGAACGGATGCAACAATTTGTCAGCGCGATGAAGACTCGACTTTCTGAACCGCAGCTCAACAGGCTGCAACAGATTGCATGGCAGTTGGAGATTCCCTTCACCTTCTTATCCGACGAGATGATTGAGCGACTGAAGCTCACACCTGCTCAGCGCCAATCCATCAGTCGGATCATTGCCGAACATCGCCCTGGCCCCGAAATGTTCCGCCAAGGTCGAGGCGGAGGGCCTGGCGGACCAGGTGGTGGCGGACCAGGTGGCATATTGCAGGGCGGTGGTGGAATGGCGGGTGGTGGCGTTGGTGGTGGGCGAGACGGCGGACCGGGAACGAACAACAGAGTTCCATTGGCCAACAATCGCGATCCACGCTTTGGCGAAGACCAAGACCACAAACAGCCTCCAGATAGATTTGGTGAACGACGTCCCAACGAGTTCGGCCCAGACCGTGGACAGCCTGATCGTGGGCAGGGTGATCGAGGTCATGGATTCGGAGAATTCAAGGGCGGGCCAATGGGGAAGGATGACTTTAAAGGGCATCGCGACCCAAGAATGCAGCTTGTCAAACAACAAACTGTGGACCACATCCTGAAGGATGCCTTGAACGAATCACAGAGACTAGTATGGGAGCAGCTTATAGGACCGGCATTTCAGGCAATTCCTTAATGTTCTGCAATGGTTATTTTTGGGATACTCAACAAATTCCCACGCAGCTTAAACGCTAATCGCTTGCCGATACCCACCCTTTGAAAGTAAGCTATAGGGACGTTTTCGACAGCTTTATTGGCTGTTATGGTTCGATAGTATTCCTAAAGGAGCTCTTCATGTCTTATCGTTCGAATCGGACGAGAGGTTTTACTCTCGTCGAATTGCTGGTTGTGATTGCAATTATTGGGATTTTGGTTGGTTTGTTATTGCCTGCCGTACAAGCTGCTCGTGAAGCCGCCCGACGCATGCAATGCTCTAACTCAGTTAAGCAACTTTCGTTGGCACTGCACAACTACGAAAGTACCTACAAGAGATTTCCAGCTCGCAAGGGTGGAACAACAACTCCGTACACCACTGCAGCTCGCAACTATAGCAATGCAGGCCGATTAGCAGGTTTCGTTGCTTTGTTGCCTTACACCGAACAGTCCCCAATGTATGAAGCCATTCAAGCTGGTGACATGGCAGGCGTGACTGGATTTCCAACGGGTTCGGGTGGACCAGCGGTATTCCCAGGCGGTCCAGCGCCTTGGGCTTCTTGGTCTATTTGGAACGTGTCACCTGGATTCCTAAGCTGCCCATCCGACTGAACTTGCTTTAATGCTCCGACTCGCACCAATCTGAACAACTATGCCTTCTCGGTCGGTGATGATTGCACCGGTATTCGGGATGGTCAACAGGTTCGTGGTGTTTTCCCAGCTTTGATCGGTGTCAAGATCGCTGAAATCACCGATGGAACCAGCAACACGATCGTTTTCAGCGAGCGATTGAAGGCCGACTTTGGGCTAACCAACGTTGCTGCAAACCAAATTGAAACCAAGATTGGTATAGCCACAAGCGTTGCAGGCATGACAACCGCTCCTGCAGTTTGCAAGACCACAGCAACCGGCAGATACTACACTACAGGTCAAATTGTGAAAGGTCGCTTTGGATCGTGGTGGACCGATGGACAAGCCGAACGGGTCGCCTTCAATACAATTCTTCCACCAAATTCGCCCGGATGTACTGACGACAACAATGGAAATGCAGATTCCGTAAACGTTGTTCTCCCTCCTACCAGTCGACATGCTGGTGGCGTCAACCTTGGACTCGCTGACGGTTCGGTTCGATTTATCAGCGACAATATTGATACAGGCAACACGAACATCGGACAGCCTGACTCCGGCGCAAGCAACTACGGAAGTTGGGGCGCTTTAGGATCCAAGTCCGGCGGCGACCTAGCTAATGTTGACTAACTTCCGTCGGTAGTTCAAATTCTACATCTACAGAGTGCATGCGATTTTCGCGTGCACTCTTTCATTTATTTTTTCCCAATGAGGGAGGTTTCTATGGGCTCGATTTGCAAGTTAAGCACATTGGTTCTAATTTCGGTCGTCTTCGCCGGCTGCGGTGGCGGATCTAGCTTCCCCAAAACTTACCCAGTTACTGGCAAGGTAACAGTTGATGGTAAGGCAATCGAAGGAGCCATGGTTACATTTCAACTAGATAGCGGAAAAGAAAACGCAATTGGAACTACTGACAAGAATGGTGAATTTTCGCTCAGCATGTTTCAACCTGGCGACGGTGCGGTTCCAGGCCAGTATAGAATCGCCGTGAGCAAACTTCCTGCAGGCGCAGCGCCTGCCGCCGGTACACCTCCTCCTGGTCAAATCGGAAGTGCTGAACTGCCTGCAGACTATGCTCCACCACCTGACACTGCCAAAGGCGGCGTTACCGCCGGGCCCAAAAGCGAAGTTCCTGCGAAATACAACAACGACACTACCTCTGGCCTCCGTGCAACAATAGTGGCTGGTCCGAATAACGTTCCCCTGCCCTTAAAATCTTGAGCTCAGGGGAGCAAATGTCATGGTCGATACTGATACCCTTTCAGCATCCAACAGTGCAGAACAGTCTTGGCAACCCTCGATATTGCTTTCGCTGGTTGCAGGAACATTGGGTGGAGTAGTAGGATTCTTCATTCTCTACGCACTTCACCCATTCTTTCCCCGACCTGAGTTGCCTGAGATGCCTCAGTATCCGTCAGAGGAACTTCGAGCTCTTTATCGGGACGCCGAGCTAAACTTTCATTTTCAGAATGGCGCGTTCAACTGTGCAATCCTTGGTGGTTGCATGGGTATCGTGTTTGGTCTATTCACCGGCCGAAGCAGCAAGAGGATACTCTCAGCAATTTTTGGAATGGTCCTTGGAGCGATTGCTGGAGGACTAGCTGGTGGTGGAATTGGATACAAAGTTGCAACCGATATTAACAGTAGCACCCAGCAAACTCTGCTGCTGAGCAGCCTCTATCACTTTACTCTCTGGGTTGTTATCGGCATTTTTGTTTTTGCCGCGCTCGCAGTTTGCAATGATCTAAAGCAGATGGGTAGTGTCGTCATTTCAGCAGTGCTCGCCGGAATTTTTGCTTCTTTGGCTTACAACGTGGTCTCAAGCATCATGTTTCCTACGGCGAACCTATCCTTGATTACACCAGAATCCACCGCCCAGCGGATTGTTTGGATGGCAAGCGGTTGTCTCAGCTTAGGGCTATGTTTGGGACTTGGATTCCGAAAGTCTAATGCCGCACCCGATACAGTGGCTTCGTAGGACGCCCTCGTTCCCTGGCCGGCGGGTTCGGACAACCAAGGTTCTACCGCCGGTTTCTAACTTGCCACGATAATGCCTGCATCGTGCGCAGCATTCGCTCTTTCCGAGCCTTTTTGGGCTGTGGCAACTCTCCCATGTTCACTTTTGCCCCAACGCCCCGGATGGAAACTCGCCGAATGTAACAAATTCTACATGAATTCCCTTGCAATCCGCTTGATCGAGCCCCCTCAAAACCGATAAGATACAGGGCGGCTTTCGGCATCCTTATTAGCCGATAAAGTTGCCCGTTTATTCCTAAAGGAGCTTTTCATGACTTATCGATCGAAAGGGACGAGTGGTTTTACCCTCGTCGAACTGCTGGTGGTAATCGCCATCATTGGGATTTTGGTTGGACTTTTGTTGCCGGCGGTTCAAGCTGCTCGGGAAGCAGCACGACGCATGCAGTGCTCGAATTCTATTAAGCAATTGTCACTTGCGCTTCACAATTACGAAAGCACGTACAAGCGCTTTCCAGCACGTCGAGCCGGAACGGCAACCCCACTTACTGATGCTCGCCGCAATCACACTAACGCAGGTCGCCTGTCAGCTTTCGTAGCGCTTTTGCCGTACACAGAACAGTCACCGATGTACGAACAAATCCAAGCTGGGGACCCAACCGGAACTGTCACCGTGACCAACGCTTCTGGTGGCCCCATCGTGGTTCCTGGCGGTCCTGTTCCTTGGGCATCTTGGTCGGTATGGAATAGATCACCTGGATTCCTTGTTTGTCCATCAGACGGAACTTGCTTCAACGCTCCCACGAGAACCAACCTCAACAATTATGCTTGCTCTGTGGGCGATGATTGCACCTCGATTGTGACCTCAACCCAAGTACGAGGCATATTCCCGGCCACCAAGGGCGTCTCAATTGCAGAAATCACCGACGGTACTAGTAATACCATCGCTTTCAGTGAACGATTGAAGGCCGATTTTGGTCTCACCAATGTTGTTGCAAACCAAATTGAAATCAAGCTTGGTATTTCGACTAGCATTAGCGGAATGACTACTGCCCCCAGTATTTGTAGAACAACCGCGACAGGGCAGTACTATACTGCTTCTCAAATCGTTAAAGGTCGATTCGGTTCTTGGTGGACCGATGGACAAGCGGAACGTGTCGCCTTCAACACAATACTTGCTCCTAACTCCCCAGGCTGTACTGATGACAACAACGGCAATGCTGATTCCGTTAATATTGTCCTTCCACCCACCAGTCGTCACACAGGCGGTGTCAACGCAGGCCTTTGCGATGGCTCGGTTCGATTTATCAGCAACAATATAGACACAGGAAACACCAACGTTGGCCAGCCTGATTCGGGTGCCAGCAATTATGGTTCGTGGGGAGCTCTGGGATCGAAGTCAGGTGGAGACTTGTCTACCTCCGAATGACCTATTTCCATAAAGCGTTAATTCACTTTAACCCCTGAGTGCATGCGATTCTTCGCATGCACTCTTTTTTTACGCATGCTGCAGGCTTTGCTTCTCTCTCTGACAGATCGGAACTTTCTAGCTTCATCACTGGTTGGAAACAGACAGGGATTAGAATAAGCTCTCTACTTCTTAGACAAGATACCATTGCCTGTGCCGCCGAGCAGCCAAGTATCAGATTCATCCTGTCGAAGTCACCGTTGATTGAACGACCCCTCAAGAGCCATCGATTGATCCCGTGGACATGCAAAAGCTTGACAATTGGTGGTCTCTGGGATTGGCGTTGCTCGCCTTTTCCATGACCCTAGCTGCGGCTAGAGGCGTTGGCTCTCGACTGTGTGGCAAGTCATCGTCGTTCCACTTGCAAATAATCGTAGGCTTGAACTGCTTGGGATTGCTAGGGCTTTGTCTTGGCGCGCTCGACCAGCCTTGGCCCTTTTTTCTTCTTGCAGCGTTTGCATTGATCATCTCGGTCGTTGACCTTCGCAGATCTCATGGGGTGCTTTTTCAAGCCTGCAGACATGCAGTTAGTCATTGGACAAAAACCAAAGCTCTGGTTGTCTTTGGCACCTTGATCACCCTTGGACCCGCGTTGACCTATCCGTCTGGCCTAGACGAACTGACCTACCATATTGAACTCCCCCGTCGATGGTCAAACTTTGGTAGCCTGAGCGTACAAAGTGACATGCCTTATTCCTCGCTACCTTCGCTGTGCGAGATAGTAAGTTGGTTCACCTATCCCATCGAGTCTTTAATTACTCCAAGGCTAATCAATTGGGCGGTCTGGTTACATGGTATCTGCTTGTTGCATGAATTGCTTAAGTGCATGTGCCAACCTAAAGCCGCTAGAGTGCTTACTTTTTCGATATGTACTAGCCAAGTTATGCTGATGATCAGCGCAAATTGCTACGTGGAGTCATTCGTTTGGGCCGACGCGGTCGCGCTGAGCTTTCTGCTGATGACTGCAATTAAGCCTGAGGAATCGAAGCAACCGAACTCCATTGCCATAGCTGTCGTTGTCGGCGGAGCGATCGCGACAAAAATCACCTCGGTTGGACTTCTTCTACTTCCAGTCCTCGCCTTGGTTAGCATAGCTCGCCATAATCGTTCCGCTAAAGACATGGCATTATCGGTCGTCGGTGCGTTGATCTTCGCTATCCCATTCTATTTGCGACCGTGGCTGCTATGCGGCAATCCGCTGGCACCCTATTACGCTTCGTTCTTTACGAATGATCCGTCGGTTCTAGCAACCAGCCAGTACCATCACGAGATTGCGGTCGGCAATTTCGGAATCCCAGGCGTTGTCGGCGCCCTGGCGTCTCCCATAGCAGTTGGCTTTGCGAACGAACTGTATGACGGGATGTTCGGTCTTCAATGGCTCGCCCTCATAGGTATTGCCGCGTGGTCGATCTATAACTCGTACAAAAAGAACCTCATTGCAACTAACCCCGCTGTATTGATGGCAGTGCAAGGACTGGCTCTACTAGCCATTTGGTCTGTTACTTCGCAACAAGCTCGTTTCGCCATTCCAGTTTTCCTCATGGGTTGCATCGCTGCTGCAGCGGGACTTGCCGAGCTTTCTGAGTCGATTCAGAAGCGGCTGCGAATCTTAATCGTTGCTTTGAGCCTCATCAGTCTTCCTTGGGCAAACATTGGCTACTACCTCGATAGTTGGCTCTGCGTCCTCAAGATACGAACTCCGATCGACTACATCCGTGATGGGGTTCACGATAGCTACGCAGAACTCTCCATTTTCCTTCATGAACGCGTTTCGGAAGAGGATAAAGTGGTCACTATCTTTGAACACCGACTGGCCTACTTGCCGAGCTCCGTAGAGATTGCCACGCCCTATTTTCAGTCCAAGTACTTTCGCGATCCGCAACTACAATCAACGCCCGAAAAGATCGTCGCCGAATTCCGCACACATCAAATCCGCTATGTTGTCTTTACAAGTCAACCTCCAACTCCCGATATTTCAAACAGTCACATCGACCTTCAACAGCAGTTCTTCCAAGGCTTTGATCAGTGCATTGCCGAGGGGAAACTTAAGGTTGTATGGCGATCGGAGTTTCATGCTGTTGTTGAGGTCGTCAACTAGACGAGCGCAACTGGTAACTTTTCAGAAGTAACTTCTGGCTGTTCTTGTTTGAGCTTGCGCGGTACCATCTTCGGCGTGAACTTTTGAGCTCCACAGAATCATGAATCGACAAGCGATGGCTACAAGTACAACGACGCAGCGAGTTCTGGCAATCGACGCACTTCGCGGCTTCGACATGTTTTGGATTATCGGTGCAGATGCGGTAGCGCGATCTCTCTTGGGCTTAATGGGAACAACCCGAGCAGCAAAATTGGCCGAGCAGTTCGAGCATGTGCAGTGGGTCGGGTTCCGCTTCTACGATCTAATCTTCCCGCTGTTCCTATTTCTCGTCGGTTGCTCGTTGCCGTTCTCACTGGAGAAACATCGTCAGAGTCCAACTAACGCGTACGCCAGAATTGCTCGACGTGTTGCGGCACTGGTTTTACTTGGACTGATTGCCAATGGTCTTTTGAAGTTTGAGTTTCAGGACTTGCGCTACGCCGGTGTCCTACAGCGAATTGGAATTTGCTACGGAATCGGAGCGTTCATCTACTTGAACACTCAATTGCGTGGACAGTTGATTGCACTAGTCGTCATACTGATAGGCTACTGGGCAATTCTTCGCTTCATTCCGGCGCCCGGTGGTATCGCGGGCGATCTTTCGATCGAAGGCAATTTGTCGGGCTGGCTTGATCGCAAACTACTGCCTGGAAAGATCATGCCGCAGTATTACGGCTACGGAGATAACGAAGGCATTCTCTCGACGCTTCCGGCAATCGCCACGGTGCTATCTGGAATCCTAGCATCCCATGTCCTTAGATCATCCATTGGCAACTGGCAGAAGGTAGCTTACTTAGCTTGCGCGGGCGTTGCCTGCGTCTATGCAGGGTACCTTTGGAATGGTTGGTTTCCCATCATCAAGAACTTGTGGACCAGTTCTTTTGTTTTGGTAACCACCGGATGGAGCTTGATTTTGCTTGCGGCTTTTTATGCTGTGATCGATGTCATCGGCTTCAAAATGTGGGCTACTGTGTTCGTGATTATCGGAGTCAACGCGATCACGATTTACATCGCACAGAGATTCATCGACTTCAAGTTCATGTCTCAGTTCTTCCTAACCGGCGTCGCAAGAATCAGCGGCAGCTATGGTCCATGTGTACTGTTAGCCGGAACGCTTATCGGCAAACTTGTTTTCCTAGCGGTTCTTTTCAGGCACAAAATCTTCTTGCGAGTCTAAAAATCGGGAGATCGCAAAAGCACCCTTGAATTACGTCGTGTGCCACTGGCTTGCCAGTGTTTTCGAAGCAATCGACTTTCAGGACAAGTTTCTAACTAATGTACAACACTTTGATCGAAAACTGCCGAAGTATTCAACTCCCAGCACACTTTTGGTTGATGCCAAAGAACAAATAGTACAGCGTAACATCGTATCGTGAAGCAGTTCTCTATATCGGATCAATTCCGGATGTCATGCTCCAGCATTTCTGGTCTCACTCCGTCGATCCAAGGTAATTCTCCGTGCTGCTGCCTACCAGGGAGATCGAGATAGTACCTGGCACTAGACCACTTCCAGTCAACAGCCTTCTTGCAAAGTCTTCTTGCAAAGTCTTCTTTCGATCGGATTACGGTGGATGTAGTCGATAGAAGCCTGAATCGCTCGCGGCGAATAGAGATTCCTGTCAAACCCCGGACCTTCTTGCCAAAACCGGAAGCAAGTTTTTCCAGGTCGTTCACGTATCATCAATGTTTGCAAGAGCTTTGATTTTGAACTTTCAAGTTGCTGGCGAACGAATTGAGAGAGTCCCATCTTTAGAGAAGACAAATACTTGCCGATGTCTGGTTCATTGTGGAGTGGAAACACAAGTAAGTGTACATGTTCCGGCATGAACACAAATGCAACTAGCTCGAACTTAGAATCTCGATTGGCTAGATCTATGCACTTTGAAAGCTCACTTCTCCAAAGATCGTTCGTTAACAAGGGCATCGCCGATAGCACGAAAACGTCAGTTCGTGCAAGTCGCCTGGCTGATGAAAGTGCTTGATCCGCTTTCGGTGTGTTGGTGATGACATAAGCAAACCCTCAGAGATTCCCCATGACTTGTGCACTCTAACTAACCGATAGTATGAAGTCGGTTGGCATCAAATTGAACCAGTGAGAAAAAAATGCTTGACCACTTCGGCCTCTTCAGCAAAAAGTACCGAATTGCTGGGAAGCTCAATTGCTCACCAACCTTAACGCCGTCGATCACTGGCAAGCCAGTGGCACACAAGAGCCTAGGCGATTAGTCGACTCGCTTATTTCGGACGCCGCAGTCTCATTTAACGATTCGTTCATGTTAGACCAGATTCTGTATTGTTGGTCAGTATGGTCACAAGATCGCCGAGCAGTGCTAAACCTTGCGGCCAATTGTTTGTGAACAACTGAATCGCAGCAAAGCTGTCTTGACTGTACAGTGCCATTCTCAGACATTGTAACAGACCACTTCTAGCAACCAGAAAGAACGATTCATGGCTCAGAGGGCTTTTCTGACTTCGGCAACGCAAGTACTCAGTGCTTCAGCCATCCTCACCATCCTTTTTGCTGCGGGCATTGGTACTGGACTGTTCTTCTATCCGCGAATCTTCCCAAACGAAACTAACCAAACCGCGGAGAGTCCGACAGAAGAACCTGCAGCTCATGCTCACGAAGAAGGCGAAATCCTTGATTTAACTCGACAGGCGGCCGAGAACCTGCAACTTAAGCTTGGACGAGTGCAACAAGGCGACTATTGGAAGTCGATTCTATTGCCGGCTCAAGTTGTCGAAATACCGGGCCAAAGTGACTTGGCTGTTTCTGCCCCTGTGACAGGAGTTGTTAGCCGTGTCGATGTTTTGCCAGGTCAGTCACTGAAGGTGAATCAGACCTTGTTTGAGATCCAATTGACCGACGAGGCTTTGACGGACGCTCAATCTAAACTGCTGACTGCGCTTACTGCACAAGAAGTTGCCAAACAAGAACTCGATCGATTACGACCGCTAATCCAGACTGGCGCAGTGTCGGGCATCAAGTCTCGAGAATTGGAATATGAGCTTAAGCAATTGGTAGCGCAACAAGCAGTGCTGATACAAGAGCTGCTCGGCCGCGGACTTCCCAAGAGCACGATTGACGGCATCGTTTCAAAACGCGAGCTAGCTACTGCGCTCACGGTATACTCCCCTGGATTTGTCATTGAACAGTCGGGCTTGAACAACTCAACGGGCTATTCCGTTGAAAACCTCAATGTCCATCCAGGCATGACAGTCGAACGCGGTGCACTTCTTTGCAACGTAGCCTACCATGCCGAACTGTATGTGATGGGGACTGCCTTTGAAGCTGACCTACCGATACTTAACCGAATCGCTGAAAACGACTGGGAGATTGCTTTGGAGTTACCTCAAAGCGATCTTCAGAACAGTGACGGAGCCGCATTGGGAACCGTCAAGTTATTGCGAGTTGACAATCACGTTTCGGAATCGGCTCAGACAGTCAATTTTTTCGCGAGAATTCCAAATCGAGTCACCCGAAATCAAAACGAACGCGAGCGGACTTTCGAGCAGTGGATGTTTCGTCCCGGCCAACGTTTACACCTTCGGTTGCCAGTCGAGCAATGGAAGAAGCAATTGATTCTTCCCGCCTCCGCTGTGGTCGTCGATGGTCCCAACGTCATTGTATTTGCTGAACACGATCATTCTCATTCAACCGAAGTGAGCCCATTCAGCAAACTGCGTCAGCGAGAGTTTGCACAGGTCGATCCCAACAGTTCGACTTCGATGAACTCGGGCGTTGTACCGGTGCTTCACCAAGTGGAAGCAGTGAATGCCGATATCGAACTCGAGCCTGTTCCGGTTCGCATGCTGTATCGAGATGATCGAGCCGTAGTGCTGGCCGATGATGGACAACTAAGCCCTAACATGAGAATTGCCATGAACAATGCTCAGGCACTGTACTTGGCGATGAAGATGAATTCTGGTGGCGGTGGACACCATCACGACCACGAGCACTAAGAACATAAACATGTTAAACGCGATCATTGAATTCTCTTTGCGCTATCGCATGCTGGTCATCTGCAGCGCGATTGCCGTAACGATTCTGGGTACCTACTTAGCCAACAAGTTACCCATTGATGTTTTGCCCAGCCTTTCACGGCCTCGTGTCGTCATTGTCTCCGAATGTGAAGGGTTAGCCCCCGAAGAAGTTGAACAGCGAGTTACCGCTCCTCTCGAGTCCACTATTAACGGAGCCTCAGGAGTCATCGCGGTTTACAGTTCGTCGGATATCGGACTTTCGGTGATCAATATCGAGTTTGACTGGGGAACCGACGTCCATATTGCTCGGCAAATTGTCCAAGAGCGAATGAGTATTGTCGCAGACCAATTGCCACCCGAAGTGAAACCTCAGATGGGGCCAATTGCATCCCTCCTCGGGCAAATCGCCTTGGTAGGAATGTGGAGTAGCGACGATAAAACTACGCCAATGGAATTGCGAACGCTAGCCGACTGGGTTGTCCGCCAACGTCTGCGTAAGATTCCTGGAGTCTCTCAAGTGATTGCCATGGGCGGCCAACGCAAGCAGTTCCATGTCCTGGTTGATTACAACCTGCTCCAGAAGTTCGACGTAAGCCTGGAACAGATCGAACAAGCGTTACGAGACAGTAACGAAAACGTCACGGGCGGATTCATGGGCCGCGATGGCAAAGAGTTTCTAATTCGCGGACTGGGACGTTTTAGCAATGCCGACGAAATTCGTAAAACCGTGGTTCGGGGCAATTCGCAGCGATCTTTGCTTCTTGAAAACGTAGCTACAGTCGAAGAGGTAGCGCAAGCCAAACGCGGTGATGCTTCGATCAATGGGCGCGCAGCAGTAGTCCTTACCATTCAAAAGCAACCCACCGCAGACACTCGACAAGTTACTGAGGCGATCGATGCTGCATTGCAAGAACTGCAAGCATCGATGCCTAGCGATGTCGTGCTCAAGACGACTTACCAGCAACGCGAGTTCATCGATCACAGTATTCGCAACGTTGTCGAAGCTCTACGTGATGGAGTTGTTTTGGTTGCAGTGGTACTGTTTCTCTTCCTACTGAACTTCCGAACGACCTTTATTACGTTGACGGCGATTCCACTTTCCGTTTTGGTGACAGCCTTAGTATTCTGGTGGTTTGGTCAATCGATCAATGTAATGACCCTGGGTGGACTTGCTGTTGCCTTAGGTGAATTGGTCGATGATGCTATTGTCGACGTAGAAAACATCTTTCGCAGGCTTCGTCAAAATCGCCAGCGTGAAAATCCGCTACCTGTATTGCAGGTGATCTACACGGCAAGCATCGAAGTCCGCAGTGCGATCATCGTCAGTACCATCATCGTTGTGATTATCTTCGCGCCGCTGTTTGCATTGACGGGAATTGAAGGACGTTTATTCACACCGCTGGGCGTAGCTTACATTGTTTCGATTTGTGCTTCGATGCTTGTCTCGCTGACCTTCACGCCCGCTCTAGCCTATTATCTGCTTCCCAATTCCAATGTGATCGCACATCAACGCGACGGAATTGTACTGGGGACTCTCAAACAAGTAATGAAGCCAGTAATTCTGTTCAGCATGAAGCCCAAAGGTCTTCTTGTAGGCTTGACTTTACTAGGCGTAGGTTGCGTCTTTGGTGGCGTATTGGCCTATACGATGGGCCGCGATTTCTTGCCTCCCTTTGATGAAGGGGCGGCGCAAGTCAACCTCTTTGCACCACCTGGAACCTCGCTGGATGCAAGTCGTGAGATTAGCCGCATTGCCGATCGCAACTTGGAAAAGCTGGTCAAATCAGAACAAGATCCGAAAGCACCACTGCTGTGGTTTACATGCCGAACCGGACGAGCCGAGCAAGACGAACACGTGATGGGCGTCAACATCAGCGAATACGTAATGACGCTGAATCCAGATAGTGGACTGAGCCGCGAGCAGTTGATCGAGCGATTACACGAAGCGGTTGAGCACGTACCTGGTGTTGAAACAGAAGTTGAGCAGCCTATCGCCCACCTCATTAGCCACCTGCTTTCGGGTGTCACGGCTCAAATCGCAATTAAGCTCTATGGCGACGACCTTGAAACGCTTCGACAAAAGGCGCAAGAGATCAAGTCGGCTATTGAAT
>CAUJKA010000273.1 GCA_963204965.1 Planctomycetota bacterium
CGTCTAGATCGTCATCGATGTCGTCGTCCAACTCGTCCTTGGTCTTGCCTACGGCATGCAGCGGTGCAGCAATGTTGCCAACCGGCAAATGCTGCTCATTGACCGGCATTCCAAAAGTGTGTTTGGCAGGCTTTTCAATAAAGGACTGTTTTTGCGATCCACGAAGCGTGCGTGGATCGGGCAGCGGAGCCAAAGGTGCGGATGGATCAGCCGTGATCAGCGGTATTTCGTTGTTGGTAACCGGAGGCAACGATTCAATCGGCAGCCTTAGGCCAACGGGCGAATCGCCTGGTAACAAGAACAGCTTGTCATCGCGGACTGGCCAACGTCCGGTAACCCATTTCGCGGCTTGAGCTTGCCATTGTTGACATCGCAGCGGAATGACAAAGCCCACGGGTTGGTCGAGCCCACGTCCAAACACTCGAACCATGCGTGCACGAGCCTCGGGGTCCTTCAATTGTGGATCGCGCGGATCGACCTTGACTGGAAGCTTTCGCTCTTGAAGCAAGTAGTACGCGACGTCCTCCCATGCCGGAACGATGCATCTTGTGGGTAGCTCGAGCTCACGCGCCAATGCCTTGGCGAACTTTTTCGCTTCAACAACTCCATAACTGGTTGGCTGATCATCGTTGGCAATCAACGATGAATCTTGCCAAATTGGAACGCCATCTTTTCGCCAGTAACACGCCAGAGCCCAACGCGGTAACGACTCACCGGGATACCATTTGCCTTGACCGTAGTGAAGCAAGCCTCCTGGGGCCATCCGTTGACGCAAGCGTTTGATCAGAGCTTCCGATAGCTTGCGCTTGTCAGGTCCAACCGCCGCCGAATTCCACTCGGGACCGTCCATGTCATCAATCGAGACAAAGGTCGGCTCGCCACCAATCGTCAATCGCACATCATCTTGTGCTAAGCGACGGTCGACCTCTTTGCCAAGCGTATTGATGGCTTGCCATTGCTCGGGAGTGTAAGGCAGTGTGACTCGCGGGTCTTCGTGGATGCGAGAGATCGACATTGCGAAATCAAATTCGACTTCGCACAATCCCAGCGTGCCGGTGATTGGTGCCGCGGAGCTTGGGTTAGGCGTTGCTGCCAAAGGGATGTGACCTTCGCCGGCCAACAAGCCTGAAGTTGGGTCCAGTCCAATCCATCCTGCGCCGGGAACGAACACTTCGGCCCAGGCATGCAAGTCGGTGAAGTCTTCTGTCGGTCCACTTGGCCCATCCAGCGACTTCACATCGGGTGCCAATTGAATCAGATAGCCAGATACAAATCTCGCGGCCAGTCCCAAATTTCTCATGACCTGCACTAGCAACCAAGCTGAGTCGCGACAGGAACCCGATCGATTTGTGAGTGTCTCTTCGGGAGTTTGCACGCCGGGCTCAAGGCGAATCAGATAACTGACCTCGCGCTGTACGGCTTGATTCAAACTGACTAGCAAGCCGGTAATGTGTTGGCTGTGCACATCCAACGACTTCACAAAGTTGGTGAAAAGCGGTGTTGGTGACAACTTTTCCAAGTAGGGAATCAGATCGTGAGCGAGCTCGCCTTCGTACGCGAAAGGGAATTCTTGCGCGCTATCTTCGACGAAAAAGTCGAAGGGATTGATCACTGTCATGTCGCAAATCAGATCAACTTCGACACGCAATTGCTTGGATGGCTTTGGGAACACACAACGCGCCGAGTAGTTAGCGTGTGGATCTTGCTGCCAGTTGAGAAAGTGCTCTTCCGGTTGAACTTTGAGTGAGTAGCTGAGGATCGGAGTCCGGCAATGCGGAGCTGGCCTGAGTCTAATTACCTGAGGACCGAGAGAGGCAAGGCGATCATAGCGGTAGTGCGTGACGTGATTCAGGGCAACACGAATAGACATTGTTATCGACTAGATTGAGTTTGAGATTGCGATTGCGATTGCGATTGAACGGGGGAGCGAATCGCGAAGAACGTCTCGTAGATCGCTTCGTCAACATCGTTGAGCTTAACTTGCAGTTCATCTACAAATTCGTGTAAGCCATTGTTGATGACTTGTTGAACGTCTGCGTAGGCCAGGTTCGCTCGAAGCTGCCCCAGTCGTTGCTCGGCGAGGTTCCGAAAGACGCCTTCCGGAGAACCCGAAATCGCGTGCAACGATCGATCAGCACCTTCCAAACAGAATCGAACTGCTCGAGGGAATTCCCGCTCGAGAATCAGGAACTCGACTACGCGCGGAACGGTGATCGCGCGGAATCGCTTGCGATAGATTTCGAAACCGCTGACCGATCGCAAGACGGCTGACCACTGCAAGTCGTCGATCGTCGTGCCTACGTCAGAGAGCGTTGGCAGTAACGTAAAGTACTTCACATCAAGAATGCGGCTGGTCTTATCCGCACGCTCGATCAACCGGCCAAGATTCGCAAAATGCCATCCCTCACCGTGCAACATCGTCGCATCGAGAATACCGCTAAAGAGATGGCTATGCATCCGAGCGCGTTGATAAAAATCGGTCAACTGCTCTAGAGTCATCTTTTGATTGGAATGCGAACGTAGCCAGTGATAAAACTCGTTGATCTGCTCCCAGGCTTCCGGCGAAATGGTCTCGCGAATAGTTCTTGCGTTCTCGCGAGCATGAGTCAAACAAGACTTGATCGAATTGGAATAATCCGGGTCAAACGTCAAAAAGTGAATCACGTTTTGCGAGTTGGGCTTGCCATGCCGTTCGGTAAATGTCTTTTCATCGCCGGTTGCCAGAATCAGCGGTGCCCATTGATGATGGGCCGAATCGGGCTGATCCAGAATGACATTTAGAGTCACTTCGATGTAGCGTGCTAAGTTCTCGGCTCGCTCGACGTATCGAGCCATCCAGTAAATTGAGTTGGCAACGCGGCTTAACATGGATAACGACTTCTCGAGAAACTTTTCTGGTTGGATTCTGTAGCGACTTGCTCGGAATTAGTGCGACGCGAGTACTGACGCTATGGGACTACATAGTGGTTTCATTTTCAGCAGCTTCCGCAGCGTTTCGAGCCATGACCCAAGTATCTTTACTGCCACCACCTTGTGACGAGTTGACCACGAGCGAACCCTTTCGCAGGGCCACACGCGTCAGTCCACCGGGTAAGACCCAAACGCCTTCTTTGCCGTACAGGACATAAGGCCGAAGATCGACGTGACGGCCTTCGAAGTGATCCTCAATCAACGTTGGTACTCGCGAGAGCATCAAAGTTGGCTGAGCGATATAGTTGCGAGGGTCTTCCTTAATCTTCTCTGCAAACTCGGCTTGTTGCTCAGCCGTGGAATGAGGTCCGATCAACATGCCATAACCACCAGCCTCGTTGGCCGCTTTCACGACCAGCTTGTCCAAGTTGCTTAGCACATACTTCTGGTCAACATCACGCGCACAAACATAGGTTGGAACGTTGGGCAAAATTGGCTCTTCACCCAGATAATATCGAATCATATCGGGCACAAAGGCGTAGATCACTTTGTCATCGGCGACGCCCGTACCGGGAGCGTTGGCCAGAGCGACTCGGCCATTCTTGTAGGCATCGAACAGGCCAGGAACTCCCAGCATCGAATCAGCGCGGAAGGCTTGAGGATCGATAAAGTCGTCGTCAATTCTTCGATAGATCACGTCGACTCGACGGAAGCCATCGGTTGTGCGCATGAAGACCGATCCATCCTGAACGACTAAATCACGACCTTCAACTAGTTCTACGCCCATCTGTTGAGCCAGGAACGAATGTTCGTAGTAGGCCGAGTTGTAGATGCCCGGCGTCAACACAACGACCACCGGATCTTTCACGTGTTCAGGAGCCAATTGCGACAAAGTTGAATACAGACGGCTCGGATAGTCGATCACCGGACGCACATTCGACGCGGCAAAAACCTGCGGAAACGTGCGTTTCATGATCATGCGATTTTGCAGCACGTAGGAGACGCCTGAAGGACATCGCAAGTTGTCCTCCAAAACGTAAATTGCACCGTCACTGTGGCGAACTAAGTCGGTTCCAGTCACGTGGCACCAAATGCCACCTGGAGGGTTTAGTCCAACGCATTGATGCCGGAAAGACTTGGCCTTTTCCAGCAAATCTCGCGGCAAAACCTCGTCGCCCACGATCTCTTGCTTGTGATAGATGTCGTTGATGAACTCGTTGAGAGCCTTGATCCGCTGCTTGAGACCGGCCTCAATGTGGCTCCACTCAAATGCTTCGACAATGCGTGGCACTAAGTCGAACGGAAAGATCTTCTCGGTACCACTATCATCACCGTAAACGGTGAATGTGATGCCCATGTGCAGCAAAGACCGATCCATCGCCTGCTGACGATTGCGAATCTCATCCATCGACATGCTATTGAGCTGATCAATGAGCAATTTGGCCCCCATACGTGGTGAGCCGTTCTCTTGAATGAGTTCGTCGGGAATTTTTTCTGTGTTGTAATTTTCGAATGCCATACCACTTTCTCGCTTGTGCAAGGCACTATAGTGTCAGCTACAGTTGACAGTGTCAATCACTGACTTAGCGTGCAATTGCACTTCTCTGGTGATTCATCGAATAACATCGATATCAAAAGAGATCGATTGTATGGCAAGAAAATGGTGATAATTCAAGTCCATCAAGCCACCCGGCGCAACAGTTGTCCGCAAAGGTGCTTTTAGTGGAGCACAATGCAACTTAGAGTGATGAGTGATGCTTCTCTAGATGTTGCATTTTTTGGTTTTAGGGGCGAAGCCCGTTTACCTAGCCTAGCCTGCAGCAGGGCTGGATACGAAATTCGCGAGAAAAACAAAGGGTCAACGGCCCGACGGTTTGAGCTCAAACCGTCGGGCCGTTGGCCCTTACCGTGCTTAGGCTCCATCACCCAGCCCGATGGGCTGGGTGATGGTAAATTGCTGGACCTTCGGCCCGAAATCCCATATCCATGGGCGTCTTCTGCTAGGACTTTTGGTCGTAGCTACCTGTTGCGATTACTTATCGCAGCAACCGCGACCGCAGCAACTCTTCGCGCCCTCTGATGAACACGAAGGCTTTGCAGCAACATCGCATGCGCATGGGCCACCGGCGTCGCATTGGCATCCAACAGACTCGCAGACGCAATCTGGGTTGGTGCAGTTGTCACAGCAATCACAAGCGGCTGTTTGACCAGCAGCAGTTGTAGAAACTGTGGTCGATGCCGCAGTGGTGGTCACTGCAGAATCGCACAAGCACGCACCACCTTGGTCGCACTTGCAATCCAACAGCTCACATGCGCAATCGGCGTTGGTGCAATCAACACAGCAACTGCAGCAAGAAGATGTTGAGGCACTTGACTTGGTCGAATCACATTTTCCGGCGGATGCTACGAAAGTGACAGCACCGGCGAGGATTGCGATGGGTAGGACGCTAATAGCTAATAACTTGGTTATCATTTGGAAACTCCAAAAAACTTGTGTGTGAAATTGATGCAACTGACGAACTGTTCGACAATTGCAAAGCCTAAGAAACACACTGGAGAATCAATTCAGCCAAGTTCCAAGCAGAGCTAGCCTTTGTTGATGTGAAGGCGGATGACGCGTTGGAAGGCGTTCGATCGATGAAGTCGACTCGACCAACACAGGAAGATCGTAGGCGGGAATCGTGAACTCGTTCGCGAGAGACTTTAAACTCAGCCCAAGGGAATCGGTCGAGTTCGTCAAACTAAGATCGGGGACACGTTCTAGTAAACAATGGCACGGCGAATTGGGAGCGTTTTCTGACTTCAAATCAGAACAGCAATTAGATCGCGCCGGAGTTGGTTGCGGCTTACAGTGCTCGCAGCAGTGCTTCGCCTGCGACGGCAATTGCCGGTCTGCCTTTGCAGAGGCCTCGTGCACTGAACAACAAGGGGATGCCCCGAATCCACAGGCGCAACGGCTGAAAAGCGGCATGGGCACTGCTAAGCACAAGCTTAACAATGCGACGACTACTTGCCTCAAGAATTGATACTTTCCAAGCAATTGAACCATAGCATCATGCTAGACGTTTCAGATAGCGAGGTCAAGCAAATAACTTCTAGGCGGCTTTCAAACCTTGCCGAATCGCTGCTGGGCGTCGGTTTGTTCGGTCAGACATTGTTCGTGGACCTAATTGCCCGCCTTGATTACGTAGCCTTAGTGACATAGGCCGCTAAGCCAAAACAAATCAACATCACTACCCAGACAACATCCAAGAAGTGCCAGTACAGTGCGCAGAAACGAACGGGGAAGTGTCGTTCGTGATCGTAAGTTTTTCGATGGATACCGAACATTACGAATACTAGTCCCGCGACACCGCCGATCACATGCAACGCGTGAACTACGATGAGGAACATGGTAAAGCCGTACAGGTTTACCATCGTCGGATGCGGCTGTAGCAACTGACCGATCATCCAGAAAAGTCCGCTACCCTGAGTGCCAAAAAAGACCAGGGAAAGCACGAAAGCGAGGACGATATAGCGAAGAAAATCGGTGCGACGCTCCTCACGAATTGCACTGACAGACAAATGCAAAAGGATGCTGATCGCCACCAAAATGGCTGTTGTAAGGATGAAACCGCGTGGAAGGTAGAACGGTATGATTTCGCCCACTTCAGGGGCAATGCGGAGCATTACGTAGATTGCGTAAAGTAACAGACTGCCGAAAAAGAACACTCCCAATGAGACCAACAACAGGAGAACGCCCTGCAGGGCTCGTCGATCTTCGGCCAATTGTGGTGTGGATTTAATCACTTGGGCAATTCTTTTTCGGGTATCTCGACGTCAAAACGCTCCCGCTCGGCGACTCGGGGTTGCCTTGCTTGGCGGTAAAATTGCTGTAAGTCTTTGCAGCCTAGGGGGTTGCAGCCGTGTGCTTCGGCGTTGACCCATCGGGAGGAAAACCCTAATCTTACAAGACTGCATTGGATGGCTCAGTGTAACCAGTCATCTTACTGCACAAAGTGCTGACAATTTAACTGGGCGTTGTGGGCAATCGTAGCCTCCCTCGATGGTTTCGGTGACAATCGCGACAAACCGTCCAGTTTCCTTGGGATTCAGGCCCTAAAGATGAGGCCTGAACCACTCGGCAGTTGCGTCGAAGGGCGTACAATTGCGTTTTGGCTTATTTATTAACCGACTTCTACGAAAACTATTGGCCATGGAACTATTGGAACGCGTTTGGGAAGGTACCGGAACATTTTTCTCCAGTGCCCTTCAGGGAATTGAGCGCAGTGTCACTAGCCTTTTCGGCTCGTCCAACGCCCGCCAGATCAAACGATTTGAATCGATCGTTCAAAAGGTTAACGCACTCGAAGAGCGTTTCTCGCAGCTTACCGAAGACGAACTGCGTGCAAAGACCGAGGAGTTCAAGCAGCGGCTCAAAGATGGCCAAACGCTCAATGACATTCTCATCGAAGCGTTTGCGGTTTGCCGTGAAGGTGGCAAGCGATTCCTCAAAATGCGACACTACGATGTGCAAATGATCGGTGGCATCGTATTGCACAATGGAATGATTGCCGAAATGGTGACTGGGGAAGGTAAGACCCTGGTCGCGACCCTGCCAGCCTACTTGAATGCACTAGCTGGTCGCGGTTGCCACGTCGTAACAGTCAACGACTACTTGGCGCGTCGCGATATGGAGTGGATGGCACCGCTCTACATGGGTTTGGGGCTCACCGTTGGTGCGATTCAAGGCGGAATGAACAACGACGAACGCCAAGAGGCTTACGCTAAAGACATTACCTACGCAACCAACAATGAACTAGGGTTCGACTACCTGCGCGACAACATGCGCCTGGCAGCTCGTAACGACGATCGTTTTCCCAAGCATCTGCAACAGGTGCAGGGGCCCTTGGCATTTGCGATCATTGACGAAGTGGACAACATTCTGATCGACGAAGCGCGAACTCCGTTGATTATCTCCGGTCCTGCGCACGTCGACCTGGGCAAGTACTCGGAAGCCGATCGCGTTGCCCGCCAACTCAAGAAAGAACAACACTTCGTCGTCAATGAAAAAGATCACACCGTAAACTTGACTGACGAAGGTGTGCGAACGGCTGAAAAGCTGGCTGGCGTCGAGAGTTTTTACACTGCGGGCAACATGGAATGGCCGCACATGATCGACAACGCCCTAAAGGCTCACCATCTGTACAAGGTCGATGTGAGCTACGTAGTCAAAGATGGCTCGATCATCATCGTCGATGACTTTACAGGTCGACTCATGGAAGGCCGCCAATGGAGCGACGGATTGCACCAAGCTGTCGAAGCCAAAGAAGGCGTGAAGATCAAGGAAGAGACGCAGACGTTAGCGACAATCACCCTGCAGAACTTCTTCAAGCTGTACAACAAAGTCTCCGGTATGACCGGTACAGCGATGACAGAAGCCAACGAATTCTGGAAGATCTACAAGCTGGATGTGATCGCCATCCCAACCAATCGCGGGATGCAGCGCATCGAATTCACCGACACGATCTACCTGACCGAAAAAGAGAAGTTTCAAGCGGTTGCTAACGAAGTCGAACAGTCCAGCAAGTACGACACGCTTTATTTGAAGGACAGTACCGAAATCGTCGGTGAGATTATCAAAGAGTCCGACACGGAAGTTACCATTCGCACTCGCGATCGCGACGAACAGCGGATCGACATGTCGAAGATCGACGATATCGGACGCAAAGGCCGCCCAGTTCTGATTGGAACTGTGTCGATTGAGAAGAGCGAATTGCTTAGCCGAATGTTGGACCAGCGCGGAATTAAGCACCAAGTTTTGAATGCCAAACACCACGGTCGAGAAGCCGAAATCGTTGCTCAAGCTGGTAGACTCGGAGCGGTAACGATCGCTACTAACATGGCTGGTCGTGGTACCGACATTATCTTGGGCGGTAATCCAGAAACGATGGCTTGGGCTCAACTTCAGGGCACCTACAAGACTCGCTTGGATGTTCCGCGAGAGGAATGGGAAAGCCTGGTACATGAAATTGAACAACGCGAGCAGATGAAAAAGTCTGGCGAGTTTGTTCGGAAGATCGGCGGCTTGTATGTGCTTGGCACCGAGCGTCACGAGTCGCGACGCATTGACTTGCAGTTACGTGGTCGTTGCGGTCGCCAAGGGGACCCCGGCAGCAGTCGCTTCTATCTATCGCTTGAAGACGATCTGATGCGGATCTTCGCTGGCGATTTTGTTCGCAATATGATGAGCAAACTGGGGATGGGCGAAGGCGAGCCTATTGAAAATAGCTTCGTTAGTCGTCGAATCACGGCTGCTCAAAAGAAGGTTGAAGAACGCAACTTTGAGATTCGTAAGAATCTGCTTGAGTATGACGAAGTGATGGACCAGCAGCGCAAGCGAGTCTATTCCTATCGTCAAGAGATTCTGGACGGAGTTTCCTGCCGACACATGGTTCTGCAGCAAATGGAACAGCAGATTCAGCATTCGGTAAAGATGTATACCGATCCAATGTTTGGACCTGAATCATACGCAAAGTGGGCCAGCAAAATCCTGGCTTGCGAACTTGAGCCTCGTGATTTCCGCAACGTCGATCCCGGAACAGCTTCTGTTTATGCCATCGATGCTGCCGAGCGAGCGGCTGAAACTCAGATACTCGACTCGATTGAAGAAAACCTACCTGAAGGCGATACCGAGGAAGACTGGAACTGGAGCGCGTTGGCAACAGCCGTCAACTCGCGTTACGGCACGAACTACAGCGTCAGCGACCTCAAGCGAATTCCGCGCGAGGATATGTCCGAAAAGCTAATCGCTAGAGTTTACGAACGACTGGCCGCGACCGATCTGCAAGAAGGCTCGGTCTTCTTGAATGGCGACTACGGTCCCAACATGTTGGTCGATTGGATGCGAATGAAGTTCGGTGTCGAGATCGACTTGCAAGACCTGCGACAACGCGAACCCAAGGACATTACAGAGGAGCTAACCAAAACTGCCGAAGAAGCCTATCGCAAGAAGGAATCTCACTATCCGGTTTTGGCTGGTCTGTCTCGCTTTGGCAAGCGAACGTCAGAGACATCCTTTGAAGTCAACGGCGCTGCTTTGGCATCTTGGGCTAGTGAACGCTTTGGCAAAGAACTTACAGAGGCCGACCTCAGCGTTGGCTCCTTGAACGAACTGATGGACAAGTTGAACGAGCTCAGCCAAGGCAATAGCATCGCCAGCGAAGCAGCCATCGATGAAGCCATGGCTCAAGTTCGCGAGCTGTTTGGGGATGCCGAACCAGCCACGTCCGCAAAGTATGCCGCGGGTAGTGAATCGGCTCTTGAAGCATTCCGACAATGGATGGCAACCAAGCTGAATGCACACTTGGAAGCCGACAAACTTGCTGACATGGATGAAAAGGCTGTGAGCCGTTATGTGATGCAAGCCATTGATGATCGTTTCCATCCTGAAGTACGACGCATGGAGCGACAGGTCTTGCTGCAAATCGTTGATGCAGCTTGGAAAGATCACTTGCTTGCCATGGACCACTTGCGAAGTGCGATCAGCCTCAAGGGCTACGCTCAGATGGACCCCAAGGTCGAGTACAAGCGCGAAGGTATGCGCATGTATGGCGACATGTGGTTCTCGATCGGCGAACGCATGACCGACCTGATCTTCCGCATGGAAGGCTTGGACGAAGACTTTATCGCTAGCACGATGCCCGAGACTGTGGCTCGACACGATGCGGCTCCTTCGGCGCTGCGGAACCCGGGCATTTCAGCTCAACAATCCGCTGACCTAGCCGCGGCCGATCGAGCAGGTGCTGACATCGATAGTCGGCTCGATCCAATTCGCAATTCGGGAAGTAAGGTTGGACGTAACGATCCCTGCCCTTGTGGTAGTGGAAAGAAATACAAGTCTTGCCACGGACGTAACTAAAGGGTTGCATAGCCTTTTCTCAAGTTGAATCTCTGCGTGATGAGTGCCTTTGGGCGTTTGTCATGCGGAGATCGAGACGAACTTCAAAGGAGCGCATTTTGGCAAGGACGCCGACCATCAGCTTGCTGCTGCGAAATGCGGTCTACCTGAGCTTGATAACTCTGCTGGTTCCATGGATTCTTTGGCGCAGTCTACGTACCGGTAGATATCGCAACGGGCTGCGAGCCAAGTTACGGGGCTGCGAAAAGCTGTCCACCAAGCCTGATTCCGCTAAGCGAATCTGGCTGCATGGCGTCAGCGTTGGTGAAATTCAATTGCTTGCACCCTTGATGGGCGAGCTTCGCAGCAGTCTAGGTGAAGTCGAGTTCGTAGTATCAACGACCACTGACACCGGCATGGATTTGGCTCAAAAGCTCTACGGTTCACTCAACGACACGCAGTTAATCTACTTCCCTCTCGATCTCTCCTGGGCAGTTCGTCGGACGATCGAGAATGTCCAAGCAGACATGTTGATCCTCGGCGAGTTAGAAGTGTGGCCAAACTTGCTTGACATTGCCGTTGAATTGAAACTACCCGTTGTTGTTGTGAATGGACGGCTGAGTCCCCGAAGCTTCAAGGGCTACCAGCGGTTCGCTTGGTTGACTCGACCAATGTTCGCCAAGTTGCGATTGGTGGTTGCACAGACACATGAATATGCCGAACGATTTGTGCAATGTGGAGTCGCCAGCGATTGCGTTATTGTTAGCGGTTCGTTTAAGTTTGATAACGTGAGCTTCGATGCGAACTGTAAGCAAGTAAACGACCTAAAGAATCTAGTTGGACTTAACGAACAGCACACGGTTTGGGTTTTAGGAAGCTCCCAAGATCCAGAAGAGTCGACCTGTTGCACTGCATTAATTGAAGCCAAGAAGCAGTTTCCAAACCTGAAGTTGATCATCGTTCCGCGGCATCGCGAACGGTTTGACGAAGTCGATCAAACAATTCAATCCTTCCCGCTTCGATCGCTGCGTCGTTTAAGCCTCAAATCACCTATAGAAGGCAGCGATTTGGATGGACGCGACTTGGATGGCGATGATTGGGATGTACTGTTGGTCGATACGATTGGCGAGCTTCGTTGGTGGTGGGGCTTGGCGGATCTGGCTTTGGTTGGAGGCAGCTTCGGCTCTCGCAACGGCCAAAACATGCTTGAACCTGCAGCCTACGGAGCCAACGTAGCGTTTGGTCCCAAGACTCTAAACTTTCGAGCCATTGTAGAATTGCTACTACAGGCCGATGCAGCAACGCAAATTGAATCGTTGGATCAGATCGAATCCTGGCTCATGCAACAACTGACAGATCCTCAATCTGGCAAAGCTCAGGGTCTTCGCGCTCAACAATTGGTTCGAAGCCAACAAGGCGCGATTGCGCGAACTGTCCAGCAGCTCATTCAGATTCTCCCGAACTCTCAACCTAAGCGGCTAGCAGCATAGCAAACTATGATCGAACAACTGAACCAAAAGTTCGCCATCGGTAACTCGCTCAAATTTCTTCCACACGCTGATGGACTCATTCAAGGGATCATTGAAACGCCAATTTGTACGGGCAGTTTCTTTTTGCTGGGAGGCCATGTTTCCGCCTATCAGCCGAAGTCGCAACAGCATCCCGTTTTGTTCATGAGTCGCGACGCAATCTACACTGTTGGAAAGCCGATTCGCGGTGGAGTTCCGGTCTGCTTTCCTTGGTTTGGACCAAACGCATCCGACGCAACCGCTCCAGCGCATGGGCTCGTGCGAACTGAACTTTGGGACGTTGTCGAAGCAAAACAAACCGGCGCTTCGATCGTAGTCCGCTTGCAGAGAGAATTGCCCAACTATCGGCTCGACTATCGGATTGAATTTGGTGCGTCGCTCAAGATGCAAATGAGCATCACCAACACAAGCGATCAAACACAGCAGTGTGAATTGGCTCTTCACACTTACTTTCAAATTGGCGAGTTGTCCAAAGTTTCCATCACTGGTCTCGAATCGATTGCATTTCGAGACAAACTGACCGGTACAATTGAACCCGCCGCAGGAATCCCAATTGCGTTTACTGCCGAAACCGATCGTGTTTATATGGGTAAGGTTGCGGAGATTGAGCTTCATGACCCTGCTTGGAATCGAATCATTCAAATTAGGCCTGAAAACTCGCAATCCACTGTTGTCTGGAATCCTTGGATTGAAAAATCGAAGCGTTTGAATGACTTCGCCGACGACGAGTACTTGCAAATGTGCTGTATTGAGACCGCCAACGTTCATCCTGATGAATTGTCGATCAATCCTGGGCAATCAGCGGTTGTTGGAGTACAAGTTCAAGCTCAAGACAAATCAATTTTGCCCAAATAAGTCCAATTCCGGTATAACTTACATCTCCTTTAGCCCCAGCGTTAACAACTAGGAAGAATCATGACGGAAACGGAAACAACAACCGAGGCCGCATCGACCAGCCCCAAGGCCACTGCTCCGCTAACTGCCATTCATCGAAGGATACTTGGAGTGCTGATGGAGAAGGCTCGAACCACTCCCGATGTTTATCCACTGTCGCTGAATGGATTGGTAACCGGCTGTAATCAAAAAAGCAACCGCGCGCCGCTAATGAATTTATCGGAACAGCAGATTGAAGATGCGATCACCGACATGCGTCAGAAACAGTTGGTAGCAGAAGTTCATGGAGGAGGCCGCGTCCCCAAGTTTCGTCACTATGGCTACGACTACATGGGAGTTAAGGGCGTCGAGGCGGCAGTCATGACCGAACTGTTGCTTCGCGGTGAACAAACCGTTGGAGAGTTGCGAACACGAGCTAGTCGATTTGATCCAATCGCTGACTTGGCTGCAATGAATCAAATTTTGGAAAACCTGATGCAACGCGGCTTAGTCATCTATTTGACACCTCCAGGCCGCGGTCAACTGATCTCGCACAACCTGTATGAGCCGCATGAACTCGAGCAGCTCAAGGCATCACTGAGCGGATACACAGGCGAAGAGCCCGCCGGCCACTCTAGCAGTGGTTCATCCAGCACTCGTTCTTCGTCCAGCTCTACAGCTATTGAGATCGAACAACTTCGATCCGAAGTTCGAGAACTGCGTTCTATGGTTGAACAACTGAGCGAGCGACTCTCAGAGCTGGAGCAATAAGAGCCAGTTACTACTTCTTACAACCCTGAAGAGATTCGAGCCTCATGGAGTCGTTTAACCCAGTTCAACCAAGCTTGGGCGAGTCAGTTCCTCAAACTGCGGTTCGGTATGAGTATAGCTCGGATTTTCCAGGAATACTTGAGCACCTAGGGGCGTCGCTGGCCATCTCAACCTATCAAGCTGGCCAATTGGTGCTGGTCGGTGTAGCTGGTGGCAAGCTGGAGTTTTCATTTCATAGCTTTCGACAGCCCATGGGTATCGCGGTCAGCCCTGACTGCATCGCAGTCGGAAGCCATCGCGAGCTGCATTTGCTGCGAGGCTCGCACGATATCGCTCGTCGAATCGCCCCCGCGGGAACTTACGACTCCGCTTGGATCGCTCGAAGTTCGTTCATTACGGGTGCCATCCAATCGCATGAAATGGCTTGGGGGGCGGAGGGGCTGTACTACATCAACACTCTCTTCTCTTGCATTTGCACGATCGACGACCGCCATAGCTTCAATCCTGTTTGGAAGCCGCCGTTCATCTCCGTTCTCGAACCCAACGATAGATGTCATCTAAACGGATTGGCAATGAAAGATGGCAAGCCCGCATACGTGACGTGTCATGGACAATCTGATGAACCAGGCGGATGGCGTCCCAACAAATCTCATGGTGGCGCTGTACTCGCAGTGGAAACCGGTGAGACGGTTGCAACGGGCCTCGCGATGCCACACTCGACACGTTGGGCTCTTCAACGACTTTGGGTCCTGCACTCCGGCGCAGGACAGTTGGCGCAGATAGAGTTGGGCACCGGCAAGGTACAACCCGTAGCGGACTTTCCGGGCTATGTTCGAGGTCTCGATTTCGCGGGGCAATTTGCCTTTGTGGGACTTTCGAAAATTCGTGAAAAGTCCGTCTTTGGAAACATGCCCATCGAACGAGATCGCGCCAATTTGCGATGCGGCGTTGGTGTGTTTGACTTGGTTTCAGGAAAGACAGTTGCATCGCTGCAGTTTCATTCCGGCGTAGATGAAATCTTCTCGGTTGCCGTGATCCCCATTTCTCGACGACCATTTTTAGTCGCCCAAAACGATACGCAGGGCGCTGAGAAGGAGATCTGGATTCTGCCAGAAACTGTTCGAGCTGCTGGTCAAAGCCAGCCCGAGGCTCGAATGACTCCCGAGGTCGATTCATCGACTCTCGCTCAACAACAAGCAGTGCATGCCGAAGAACTTCATTCGCAAGGAAGGCTCCAGGAAGCTCTACTGGCATTCCGCCGATCACTGGAGCTCGACGCGAATCAGCCTACGACGTTGTGCAATCTGGGAAACTTGTGGCAAGATTTAGAGGACCAACATCAGGCCTTGGAGTGTTATCAAGCGGCTCTCAAGCTCGATCCCAATCTGATTCCCGCATTGCAGAATCTGGGTTATCTCTACAACGCGCATTGTAGACCCGAAGAGGCAACTTCGATCTATCAACGCTTGGTCGAACTTCAGCCCACACCGCTCAATCGAATTCTTGATGCAGGTATCTTGCCAGTGATCTACAAGTCCCACAAGGATTTGGAATACTGGCGAAATCGTATGACCAGTCGACTAGATGCTTTGGTCGCCCAGCAAGCCAAAATCGACACAAGCAACATGCTTGTCCCCACGTCATTTTTTCTTGCCTATCAAGGAAAGAACAACGTCGATGTGATGCGCCAGCTCGGTAAAATCTATCATGGCCCGCAATTGGTACAGCCTGCGACCACTCGACTTGAGCCTCGCTCGGATGGTCGATTGCGAGTGGGCTTCATCTCGGCTTACTTTCGTGATCATACCATCGGTCGACTGAACCTTGGACGAATTCAGCGGCTTGATCGTTCGCGATTCGAAGTCACGGTGCTTGCAACTTCCAATCGAAATGACCCCGTAACGGCTCAATTTCGAAATGCCGCAGATCGCTACATGAATCTTGAACGGCATGTGCAGCGAGCCCGTGAACGAATCGTGGATCAAGATCTCGATGTGCTTGTCTTTGCCGATATCGGAATGGATGCGTTAACGTCCACGCTGAGCTGGTCGCGAATGGCGCCGATACAGTGTGCGACCTGGGGACATCCAGAAACGACGGGGAGCCCTCACGTGGACTTCTTTCTATCCAGCAAGTTGCTTGAGCAAGGAAATGCCGATGCGCATTACACCGAAAAACTAATCCGATTCAATCGACTGGCCACCTACTTCGAGCGACCTACAACAGAGAGTGTGCAAGTGCTTACACGGGCTCAACGCCGTGAGAGATCCGAGGGTTTTGGCTTGGCCCGTGCCGCGAATCACTATGTCTGTCCCCAAACGCTTTACAAACTTCATCCCGATTTTGATAAAGTGCTCCACGGAATTCTTAGCACAGACCATCAAGCCCAGATCGTCTTGATCGAAGGTCGCGAAGTAACGTGGACCAGTCGATTGAAAGAGAGATTTGCGGAATCGCTTGGTGGAATGCACGATCGTATCGCATGGCTCAAGCCATTGCCTCGGCCTGATTACCTTCGCTTACTCGCGGCGTCAGACGTCGTCCTGGATCCGCTGCACTTTGGCGGCGGTCACTCAAGCTACGAAGCGCTTGGCATGGCCGCACCGATAGTGACCCTGCCCGGCGAATTCCTTCGCAGTCGGATTACGTTAGCTTTGTACCGGCTGTTGGGAATTGAAGATGGGATCGTAAGCAATGTAACGGAGTACGTTAAGTCCGCCATTAACCTCGCCACTAATGAGTCCGCTCGACAATCGTTCAGTCAACGAATCATCGACAACAGCAACAGGCTCTTTGAAAACGTAGAAGAAGTTAGCGAGTTTGGCGAATGGCTTTGGTCGCTAACACGATCGATCGAGTCGTAGAGCGGTTGCAGCTTGACCTACTTGCGGCCAAGTTTAACCAGCTTGCCGCTAGCGATGTTGCCTACGCTGATCACCGAGTCTGCTGTCAGCGGTGGCAGTTCGGCCAGCAGTGTACCACCGTTGCGGCTATCAAAATGGTATTCGATCAAGCCACGACGATTGGAAGTCACCTCGGCAATCTTGATGCCGTCGATCTTCAGATCAAAGGTCGAGTTCTTTTCGACTCGCCCCAGCAACAAGCGAATTACGGTTCGATCTTCGCCGATACCCAGTTGAGCTCCGCCAAGCATCCGATTGCCGCTTAGATTGGCAAGGTAAACACTGTCTGGGATCTGTGCGCGATCCTTGAGTGTCTGAAATGCGCCAGTGTATTCACCAACAGTAATTGTTGTATTGGACTCGATGGTTGGAAAGTTCTCGATGGATTTGACGTCGATACGCTTGGCGATCACCCCAGCCGAATTTGCCGTAAAGCTGGCGACCACAGTCCCAGCGATTGTTACGTCGTACGATTGATCTGCCGTAAGTCCGCGAGCGTAAACACCTAGGAAGCTAACGTTGCCGTGCGATGCGTAAAGTACTTCTCCGCGACGTTCGCCATTAAAAGTCAGTGGCGAGCTAAAGACGCTATTGGCAATTAATTTACGATTCTCGGCCGCTCGTGCCGTTGTTCGTTCACCTTCGCCAGTCAGCGAAACCTCCGCGACCGATTCAACGACTAAAGTGCTACCGACTTGGCCTTCCATAAGCAGCTCTGGAATTCGACTGACGAGATCATTATTGCCGTCTAGCTTTAAGACTCCACGTCCACGATCGTCTGTCTGAATCGTTCCGATCCACTTGTCCTGCAACAAGACTTCGTGCGAATCATTGGCTGCCGCATTTTGAATACGGACTTCTAAATCGGTGCTTCCATCTTCGTTTTTGATCAACCGAACGCCAACACGCTCGTCACCGCTTCCATCAACTTTTGTCCAGGTGGATTCATTGCCATTGCTGGCCGGATCGCGTTGGTTCAACCAGTTGATGACTCTCAATGCATCGCTAGGGGTGATGTTGCCATCGTCAGTGACATCGACGAAACCAGCGTCGATTGGGTTGGAAATGGCTGCATTCGCTCCTCGATTGAGTTGGTTGATCACCTTCAGAGCGTCCGCAGGAGTCACGATCGAATCATCGTTCACGTCGAACGGCGCGAATAGGTTATGGCAATCGGCGGCCATTAGGCTTCGACCTTCCAGCGATTCAACCAGCAAACGACGCGACTTGTTCTGGCGAGCCATAACATACTCCAGCTTGGATTGTGGATGTGACAGTGTTGATTTACTCAGTAACATCAATTGTCTGCTCCCTAGTGTACGGGGACAAGAAATTGGCGTAAAGCACTTTGTTCCCTTTTGTTTTTAGGGTAGTGGACGAGGTAACGAGTCCGGTCACACGGTGATTTGCGGGGACTCGTCACCTCGTCCACTACGGCAGCCCTAATTCTCGATTGGATCAAAGCACTAGCTGCATTTACAAAGAAAAAGATCCAAGCACAAAACTAATTGCGCTCGGATCTTGATGGCTATTCGTGACTTTTTCGGCGGCTCGCTGGGATCCACGGAATGGATTTATCGAGGCGGCTGAGTAGGTGGTGCGGCAACGCGACCCGCTGGTTGATTGCCACCGGAGGGTTGTCCGCCGTTAGGTGCTGGCTGGCCGTTGGGTGCTGCTTGCTGCATTTGCTGGGGTGGAATCCAAGGTTCTTGAATGACTTCCCAATCCGCGCCGACCTTGGTCTCGATGAACGCCTTCATGAAAACGTTCTCTTTGATCTTATCCAACAGATTGCTGCTGTTGACTTCACGTCCGCTAAAATTGAACACCTCTCGATCAGGATTTTGCGGTGTCCAGTTGGGCATGAACATGACCATTGCGTTTGGCAACGAGTCTTTTCGATCCAAGGAAATTTGGACTCGTGAGTAGTTGCCCGCGTCATCGGCTCGTTTCGGCCAAGCTTCGATCCAAATATCGTTGTTTCCAGCTGGAGGTGGCAAAGGCCGAACAAAGTAGCGACCTTTCACTTCAAGAGCTTTGACTCCAAATAGAAATGGCAGTGGGCTCAAAGGAATGTTGTTGCCGCGCAGCTCTGGTGGCAACTGGACTCGAACGGCTTTCTTCTGGTTGCGATCCAAATTGTGAACCCATTCACCATCGCAAACCCACCAATCACCGTTGGGGCGATTGGGGTCCACTTTGTAGTCAGGCGATCCATCGGGTTTCTTTCCAGCCAAAGTCGAACATCCTTCTTCGTAGAAGACGCCCTTATCTGGGTTCTTGAAGCGGATGAAGCCCTCGGAAATCGAAGATGGATTGACCGGGTCGACCGCCGTTGTGACTACAAAACGTTTGAACTTGCACTCGAACGTGTTGATGGCTGCAGTTCTCTTTTCCCAAATGTTCAGAACTGTATCAATGTACTTCTGTTCCTCAGCGTTCAAATTCGGAAAGGGCTGTTGAACCACGTTGGCTAGCCCGGCATTGACAGCTTGCTCTACCTGAACAACCGGGATCTGCTGGTTGGCACCGGGTTGGTTCGCGCCAGGTTGATTGACACCTTGTTGATTTACTTGGGCATTGCCAGCCTGAGCGTTACCCTGAGGCTGTTGCTGCATTCGATTTCCAAGAGCGTCGCGAGCCGGCAAAGCTTGTTGAGGTTGCATCCCTGGCTGCTGGGCACCAAATTGCTGATTGCTAGCTTGGGGTCTAGCATTGGAGTTCTGTTGAAGTTGATTGTTGGCCATTCCAGGCTGGTTGGCAGGAGCCTGATTTGTGGGGCGAAGTCCACCTTGCTGCGTACCGAGTTGCTGCTGTGTCCCCGACTGCTGATTCCCTTGATTGGCAGGCTGTTGAAAGCCTTGATTGTTTTGTGTGTTGTTGGGTGCGCCGGGGCGACCGCTCAGCCCAGTTTGCTGAGCCATCACGGGCGAAGCACAAAGAGCAGCGACCAGGGCCCAACGAAAGGATCGACGATTTCTGATAGTGCTAAACATGAGCATCTTCCGTGACGCGAATTTAAGTTGCGTTGCAAACAGGTTTTCAATGGAGTTTGATTCAGCTAGCCTGGACTGGCGCGAACCGTTCGGCGGCCGACTGTATCAAAATTGCTTGCCTGGCGTCAGAGCGATTTTCGAGAACCTAAAGAATCCGGTGCGCGGGCGTCCCGCTATTCAGGATAGTCGCCTTTCGCTCCCGCGAAAGTAGCGGGTGCACGGGCGTCCCGCCCCGTCTTTGGATATGAAACCAGGCGGGATCAGCGACA
>CAUJKA010000274.1 GCA_963204965.1 Planctomycetota bacterium
TACTTGGCGGCAACCGGGTGATTGCCGTCGTTCGTCACTGAATCAGAATGCCCAACGAAGAGTCATTCATTGCTGCCTATTCACCGGCCGCTCGCCATCGAATCGCCTTTGCCTCCAATGGCAAGGTCGGAACAGAACTTCGTGACGATAATAGAACGTTCCGAACGGAAATCGCGAAATCCCTGATTCAGTCTCCCGAAAGTGCTAATGACGATTTGATCCGCGATCTTTACGATGCTGAAACATCGTACTCGAAGGCTTCTTTCGGCGTGCATCACCAATTCGTCTCTTGTCTTGCATCACAATTGCTCGAACGGGGCGGCGAAATAAACATCTCTCATTATTTGGCATGCGTTTTTCGCGGCCAAGATGCCTATTTGTCATCTCAATGCGTTATACTAACCAAGGATGCTCGGGATCGTGCGATCGCAACGATCAATACTATGATAGAACGTTCGAACGGCGATGTTCCGCCCTACTATCAACGAATTCGCGACAACTTGGCTCGTACATAATCGTGACGAACAATCGGATGCACAAAAGTCGCCGATCGGTGCGATTTAGCAATGCAGAGATCATCTCGGCGACTTGGTGATCCATAGCGTTATTTGCGTACGTCTCCTATACCTCGACCACATGACCAATCCATACGAAGCATCTCCGCAATTGGACGGCCGAACCATGGTTTATCGGCAACAATTGAAGCGATTTCGTTGGCACGCAATCAGCGCAATTGTCGTCGGCTGTTTCTTAGCTGGCAATAGGCATGAGATTTCCTCTCCGGGAGATATTCCGTGGGTTGTTGGGTTGTCCATATGCATGGTTTGGGGACCGTGGCTTCCACCGATAAACTTGCTCTACTGGATCGTAGTTCCCGTGGCGGTTATCTCCGTTCAAGCTGCCAAGCAAAGCCGCCCCGCTCAATATCAACTGCTAGTACAATTGCAAATTGGAATATGGTGGTCGTTTTGGATGTTGTTTGGGTTTGCTGAACGATTCGGACGATACGTTGGACCGTAAATTTTCGCTGCCAAGAATCGCAAATAACGATGGCATGCAACGAAGCCCTCGATCGGCCGTTTTGGCTTGCGTTGTGTCAACTGCTCGGGCTCGCTGATGCCGGTCGTTCTTCAGCAATGACCTCAGCCAATTAACGCCATATCGGAAACAGCCAGCTCAACGTCATGCCCTCTATAACGCTCAACCTCCCGTACGATCTTACCAAGGAACATCAGAACCGATGCGACGGTATTGCTTAATCCCAAGGTGAATGCGACGGTATTGCTTAATCCCAAGGTGAAAGTGAAGGACGAGATCGCAACTTTTGAATTTTCTCGAAGTTTCAAAACACGTGGGGTTGCCTATCATCCGGAGAATGCAAAGGGGCCGTCGAGCTACTTGAGCCACTTCACGAGCGTTTCGTCAAATCGGTGTTTACGGCCAGCGATAGAATCAAACCAATTGCTATCACGGCATGGAACGCCGCAAAAAGTGTTTCACAGTTATGCGATCGCAGCAGCACACATGGGTAAGCATTACGTCGACAAGTCCAACGAGGCGTTAGCACATGCAGCACAGATCTACAGACATTGCGGCACATATCCATTTGGCTTCCGCGCAAACTTCTGGGTAAAAGAAAAACAGATTCACGCGTTGGCTCAAGATCGCGGAGTCGCTAAGATAAATCTTATTCCTACAATCCCAGCGGACATTGACGCAGCAATTAGCCGCGTCGCGAAGTGGCTAGCAAAATGCTGCAGCGGAGTTGTGGTGCGCCCGAAATCTCAACGGCCTTAAACCTCTGATCACGGTCGTTCGCCGAGGACAACTATGACCGTAAAAGGCGAATTTGCATTGAGTAGTTCTGTCCAAGATCAAAGCGACTTCGATTAGGAAAACACTCTATTCCCAATGTAAACACATGTCGCTACTCAACAATATTCGTGACAACGCCTCTGAACAGTACCGAGCGTTTCTTGAGGAAAATAGCCGATCCGTTTCGATTGGAGACTACACCATGCTGTACGGGATTCAGGACATTGAAGAGCGTTAGGCGGATTGCTTGTTGGACTGGGACCAGGAACCTGAGTTGACCCATTGGCGGACGAGTAGTTCGTCGATGGCATTGTCTCGACCGTTTTGGCAAGCGGCTCCGCGGATCGCGATCGCTGCACAGGGAATGTGCGATAGCTGAGCAACGTTATTTAGCTTGAGACTTCCAGCTAGCACGACACCGACACAAGAGTCGTTGGCGTTGCCGACAAATTCCTCCAGTTGAGCGACTGAAAAATGGTCGAGAAGACCTCGGCCGTCCTTCTGAAATGTGTCGATCAGCACAAAGCGACTAGGCTTACTGCAGGCCCAGTCGAGCACTGCTTTGGGGCTTGGGCTTTGACAGTCTTTCCAATCCGCATAGATCACGGGAACCAGGTCGCTTTGGATCGTTTCGGAGAGGGTGTCCAGTTGTTGACGCCATCGATTGCTGCCTCCCAGTTGTGACAGGCCGACTTTGGCAACTGGGAAAAGGTTTGCCAGAGTTTTCGCGGTAGCTAGATCCAGGTTTACGAGTTCTCCCAATGCGACGCTGCGATGTGGAAAATCCTCTAGATAGGCGGAAACTGCCAGGGCCGTGGACATCGCCGGCGCACCTAGCGACCCAGCGGATGGTTCCTTCAAGTCGATCCAATCTACGCCCAGCCGTCGGCAGATCTCGGCTTCGAAAACGCTGCGAACGCTGACCAGCAATCGCGTCAATTTGGGCATGATTGAAGACATGTTATAGGTGGCGTAGTAGCCAATAATCGTGTATGGTATGAAGTCGCTTCGTCTCCTTCGAAATTGTGGTTCGTTGAAGAACTCACCATGGCGAATTTGACCCGAGCATAGCAAGGTTGCATCGAGCGTGAATTATAAGCTAATTGAAACGGATGATCATCTGCCCGCGTTGTTTGAGGCGATGTCTAGGGCCAATATATTGGGTTTGGATACCGAATTTGTGGCGGAGGACTGCTATCGCCCCGAACTCTGCTTGATCCAGATCTCGACTCCCGACGAAGTCTTTGTCGTAGACCCCCAGAGAATAACTTCGGTTAATACTATTTGGGAGTGTTTGCTCGACCCCAAGCATGTGGTAGTAGTCCACGCGGGGCGCGAGGAGTTCCTGTTCGGCTATCGGGCTTTAGGTCGTCCCTGCAGCCAGATGTTTGATGTGCAGGTTGCTCTGGGAATGCTTGGCGGAGAATACCCAGCTTCCTATGGCAAGTTGTTGCAAAAAGTTCTGGGAGTCAACGCCAGCAAGGGTGAAACTCGCACGGATTGGCGTAAGCGTCCGCTGACAACGGCTCAGCTTGACTACGCAGCCTTGGATGTGCTGCATTTGCCCCAAATCTACGAAAAGCTGTCGGCAGAGTTGAAGGCTGTTGGGCGGACTCAGTGGTTAACCGACGAGATTGAACAGCGGCAGCAATCGTTGATCAAGTCCGAGCAATCCGAGGGTTGGTGGCGTCTTTCCGGCGTCCAAACCCTGTACGGAAAGCAGTTGGGCGTGGTCCGCGAGCTATGGAATTGGCGAAATCAACGAGCCATTTACAAAAACATGCCGGCCCGTCGGGTTCTACGCGACGACCTAATCATCGAATTGGCCAAGCGAGGATCACCGGATCACAAGCGGATCGCTCATATCCGTGGCTTGCATCATCCTGGATTCCAAAGGTTCATTCCTGAGATCGCCGATTGTATCGCTAGAGGATTACAAGGCGAACCGCCGGTTGCACCTTGGGTCACAGCTTCTAAGTTGCCTCGGCCACCTGCTTTATTGCAGCAGTTCCTTGCCGCAGCTACAGCCTACATCTGTCGCAGCCACAATATATCGCCGGCGATCGTCGCCACTACTGAAGATGTTGGCAGATTGGCTTCGTATTGGCTTTCCAAGACCGAGCTAGATCCTTCTGATCCCGAGTTTCCAGATCTACTGCGGGGATGGCGAGCCGAGATGGTCGGCAAGCCCTTGTTTGAAATCTACTGCGGGAAGAAGACTTTGTGGGTCCAGCGTCCCGACGACGAGATGCCATTGGCCATGTGCGACGTGCCTGTATAAAAGCTTAGTAGTCCCGCTTAGGAAACTAGCCGGAACCGCGTTTGCGGTTTTCTAGTCGTTGAGTGATTCGCCACAAGTCTTTGTTTTTGAAACGACCTCGTTAACTGGCAAGGCGAAAAAAAAAAGCCGAACGGATTTCCGCCGGTCTGGAAAATACAAAATCGGCCTAAGCGGTACGCTTGCTAAAGCCTTTTTTTTGGTAGGGGCGTCGCCGTCAGCAATTCCCGCGTCATTAGCGCTGGTTCACTTTTCAGAGAGCCAGTGCTTGAACACTGCTGACGTCAATGCACTTAACTCTAGAGTCGCACTCGACGGCGAATCGTTAGGCCAAGGCCACCGACTAGCAGAAGAGCTAGTGACGAGGGTTCTGGCACCGCTGTAATGATCAGGTCCAGGCTACCAGACTGGAAGTAACCGAATCTACCGCCTCCAAGATTAAACTGGTTATCGAAAGTGTTCGAGGTCGCATCAAACGTAGCAGAACCGCCATTTAGCAACCGGTAAGTTCCTGCAGTTGCATTTTGCCAATCAAATCCAGTCAGGCTTGTAAGCTTAAAGTTGGTGAAGCTCATAGTCCCAGTGATTGTCATTATGTTTGTCAAACCCGGATCTAGATTCAGGATCGCCCCTGAATTGAACACCAAGTTGCCAGTTAGTGTGCCTGAACCACCTAGAACCTGACCTGCGCCCAACGTCAAATCAGTTTGAAGGAATGCACCGTTGGTCACAGAAACATTCCCTGTTCCGATGGAACTAGCGATCAAAGTTCCTTCGCTAACCGTCGTTCCGCCTGAGTAGGTGTTGGTTCCTGTAAGCGTAACAGTTCCAGCACCAGTCTTTGTTAGGGCTGCTGAACCAGCAAGATTTGCAGAGATCGTCCCGGATTGCAGCGCTAAGCTAGTTGCATTTAGGGTACCGGTACCATTAATTGTCCCTCCAGACAGAGTAACCACTCCAACACTATCACTAAAGCTGGATACGTTCAGGGTGCCCGAAACACTAAGTGTAGCACTATCACTGACAACATTTGATGCACCAAAATTAAGTGTCGCACCTGAAGCAACTGAAACGCTCCCTGTACCAAGTGAGCCCGCTGAGTTGGCATTAAGCGTTCCGACGTTGACGTTCGTTCCACCGCTAAACGTATTCCCAGTTCCGCTGAGCGTGACCGAAATCGCACTTGACCCAACGTTGTCCATTGTAAAACCGCCGCTTCCGGCCAAGTTTACTGCTATTATTCCCGACTTAGCGTTAAAGGACGATGCGGAAATAGTTCCAGTCCCATCTAGCGTACCAATAAACGTCGAGGACATTACCACGGAACCGAAAATGTTGGTTCCATTGTCAAACGCTCCGCCTAGAGAATTATTTACGACAAGACTATTGCCTTGAATTGCGTTTCCTTGAAACGAATATCTAAGGCCGACTGGAGTCTGTCCCAAAGTCATTTGATTAACTTTGTCTACTGCTGTGAAATTTGCTTCAACATTCACTGCAAACAATGGATTCAGTAAATCTATTCCTCCGTCCGGGCTCCCAAATGTTACGCTATCGCCAAACTTGAACTTGGCTTGTGCATTGGTTGGGAGAATCCAATTGCTGGTAGTGTTTACATCCCATGTATTCAAAACTCCAACATTGTTCTGAATGTTCTCCACCTCAGTGAACGCATCGAAAGTTAACTGTTGTGCCTGAGAAGCAGTACACAGGAAGCAAACCAATAACGCTACAGCAACAGGAATTCGTCGGTTAATCATGTTGACTTGCAATTTCCAAAAAGTTTTTGCAACCGGTCTAATGGGCATAACTCCCCTAGCTTAACGGATGGAAAACCTTTGTCAATTGTTCTAAACGGGTGGTTTCGATGTTTTTCGTTAACTGTAGGGGTGGAAAAGGGACTCATCGTTGCTTTTGCGGTGAAGGAACCGCCGCACGAACCAGTACTTCTTTCAGATTCGATACAACTTCAGGAAATCGGGTAGCCTGGTTTTTGCTTTCATTAGGATCTGCTTCCAAATCGTAGAGTTGTGGCCCCCTCTCGGCTCTTGGGTGGCTGCTAGCATAACGTTTACCGACTTCACCATCGTAAGTGAGGATTAGCTTCCATTTTCCACGGATTGCCCAACGGTAAAGCAGGGTTTTGTTGGGATTCTCCAGGTCCAGGACGTCGTGCGAGTAGCCCTCGCCGAAAATTGTGTCACGCTCTATTGGCTTGCCGTCCCTTACCAAATGCAGCAGGTCCAATCCCGGCAGGTTTTCAGGTGCATGGCAGCCCGCGGCGCTGAGAATCGTAGGAACTATGTCGATCGAGCTGGCAAGCTGATCGTATTGGGCAGGTTTGATTACGCCGTCCCACCTCAGAAGAATGGGTTGGCGAACGCCGCCTTCGTTCGGAGATTGCTTTGACCGAAGCGCATAACCAGCGGCGTCGGGCTGCTGGATCCAACCGTTGTCACAGATGTAAACGAAGAGTGTATTGCTAGCTAACCCCTTCTCTTCCAGGCGGCTGACAAGCTGCCCAACCGTCTCATCGAACCACTCGCACATCGCATAGTACTTGGCAACAAACGGAGATTCGACCTTGTCGCGGTACTTGCTGAGAATTCGCTCGGGCGGATTGTGAGGCGTGTGTGGCAGGAATGGCGAGTACCAAATGTAGAACGGCTTCTTTTCAGCAGTCGCTGTGTCAATAAAGTCAAGCACGGGCTGCAACCCGTCACGACCGATAGTCAGCCCCTCATCGCCATGCCGGCCATTGGGGTGATTGGGAAAGCCCTTGGTCATCCCGTGCGTAAAACCACCGCGCTGGAAGGAGCCTTCCCACCATTTGCCCGACTGATGACTCAAATAGCCCGCTTCACCTAGCATTTTCGGCAGCGTAGGCACTCGGTCGATCTTGCTAATTAATTGCTCGCGAAGCTTGGCGTACTCGGGCGAATTCACAGGGGCTAACTCAGGCGATGGGTCGTTTCCTGTGATGCCATGCTGGTGAGGATAGAGCCCGGTTATCAGCGTTGCCAACGATGGTCGACACAGCGCAGTAGTCACGTAGCCTCGTTTGAAGACCGCACTCTGCGAAGCCAATCGATCCAGATGGGGAGTCTTGATTACGGGATGCCCCATGAACCCGTAGTCCGTCCAAGCTTGGTCGTCGGAGAGGATAAAAACGATGTTTGGACGTTGGGCGGTCTCACTATCGGCTGCTTCGACCGGGACTGCATTACCTGTGGTTGGATCGCCGGCCAATCCCGATCGCATAGGCAAAGATACGAAGCAAATGACTAGCAGCAATAAAGAAACTCGATACAACATGGAGCGACTTCTGCAAGGTTTGAGGAAGGTAATCCGACTTATCATAGGAACAATATGGAACAGTCATTTGTGGCTTGGGCCAAAGTGCGAACGCGACGACTACCGCAAGTCAAGCTTGGCATCGGTGACGACGCAGCCATTTTAGCAGCAGATGCGGCCGACATGGTTGTGACCACCGATTCGCTGCTCGATGGAGTCCATTTTAAACTCGACGAAGCCGGTCCGGCTCGCGTTGGTCGCAAGTTAGTGAATGTCAACTTGAGCGACTTGGCAGCGATGGCAGCCGAGCCCGTTGCGATCTTCCTGTCGTTTTGCTTGCCGCCTCAAGGCCCCAATGGATTGGCTCAAGATGCCTTGGCCGCTGAACTGTACGAAGCGATTTGCGACGAGTGTGCAAAAAACGGAGTCGCGATTGCTGGCGGCGATACCAATTGCTGGAATGGCCCGTTGGTCCTGCATCTAACAGCGATTGGACGGGTAGTCGATGGAGTTGCCTGGACACGCTCGGGAGCAAAGCAAGATGACTTGATCGTTGTTACCGGGCCATTGGGTGGAAGCTTGTCCGGAAAGCACCTGGACTTTACGCCGCGATTAGATGTCGTTCGACAAATTCGGCAACTATCGGGAGTGCATGCTGCGATGGATATCAGTGACGGACTAAGCGTTGACCTTCTGCGCATGTGTGATGCATCGAGATGCGGAGCCATTCTTGAGCTTGATAAGATCCCAGTTTCAGCGGCTGCGTTGAAGATGTCTGAAACAAGCGGCAAGACGCCGGTCGAACATGCCTTGGGTGACGGTGAAGATTTCGAACTCTTGTTGGCCGTCGATCCAAACTGTTATAAGGAGTTCTGCAAGCAACTGAGCGGTGTGTCCGAGCCAACGGTTTGCGGGACGATTACAAGCCGAACAGGACTTTGGTCAAAACAAGCTGGCAAGATTGAGCAACTTTC
>CAUJKA010000275.1 GCA_963204965.1 Planctomycetota bacterium
TTGCCGAGGGAATCAACAGCAAGATCATGTCGATAAAGCGAAGGGTCGGTGGCTTTCGTAACAGAGAAAACTTCAAGACAGCAATCTTTTTCTACTGTGGCGGCCTAGATCTTTACCCACGGTAATCCCGGATGGACCACAGTAAGTCCCCTCTGCAGAGCTACGACCTTAGCTCTGCTAAGTTTCAATGTAAATGTTTATGCTTTGCAATAATAGCCATGTTGCCTATTTCTAGATCGCAAGATAGAACAATCGAAATCTTTGACGTTTCATCTATTGAGCAGGGGTGTATCGCATGAGCCGAGGAGTTTTAAGACCAGAGTCTAAATCGCTTGTTTGGACGCGTTGCGATGAGTCCCAAAAAGAAGCAATTCATCGGCTAGTGAATTTTTTGACAAGCGCTCTTTGCGAATTAGATGAACATATTGCGAATCCCAACGATCTTAATGCTATTCATTCATTCTACGAAGACGCGGTTGTCAATCGCACTTGCTTACTTTCGGGAGAAAGAGGAACTGGAAAGACGAGCGTTCTTAAGACGCTATTCCGAATTACACAAAATACGGACGTTCTAAATGAGTTCTTCGGGGAAGAGATACATAGTGATCGCAAGGTAAGCGAACTTGCCGAGTCAATACAAAAACTGAAGAGCCGTCTTGGGTGGCTTGATCCCATCGATATGGAGGTTCTTCCGGGGCCGAGTAACTTGCTTGCAGCCATCTTGTGTCGAATAGAAGAGCAGGTAAAGCACGACCTTGGAAGCGAATCCGTTTTGAGAGTACCGCTGTTCGACTTGCGAGAGCTAATGCAGGATGTCACGTTAGCCTGGGACGGAAACATGCCAGAGCGTGGCGAACATGTTGATCCCGACACCTATGCGAGCGAAGTCATTCGGGCCGAGCGAGCCAGAGTTTCAATACCCGACAGAGTAGCAAAGGTTTTGAAAAACCTGAAACCGAGTGGGCCAATCAAGCACAAGCTATATGTACTACCTATTGATGACTTTGATATGAGTCCGACACGTTGTCTCGAGCTTCTGCGTTTAGTTCGAATGCTGAATGTGCCTCAATTGTTTACGATAGTCCTTGGAAGCATTCACATGACCAGTGAGATTCTTCAAGTCAAGATGACTGGCGATTTTGCAGGTGTTGCAAAGATTAGATTGGAGGCCAAAGACCTAGCTGGGAAAATTCATCAGAAACACCGAAAGCTAGCCTCAGAATCGCTTCGAAAGCTTGTTCCTCTGCATCAAAGAATTGAATTGCGGAAAATGCATAAAGAGGAGGCCCTGCAGTTCCTTCCCTTTTCTCAGCAGGCTTCACAGGCACCGAAGCTCAGAACATTGCTGGAGCTCTTGGACGCCATCAAGCTGAATCTTAGTCGTCCGGTATTCAGCGAACGAGATTCTGTTCCGTTGAGCGTGTTCTTCTTGGGTTGTTCCGGCAGAAATCGAGTACCCAAGCAACTTACCACGTCGGCTGGCGTATTGGTCGCCGCCCCGAGAGAACTCTCAGATTTGTGGTTCCAGCTCAATAAGCTTGCCTCAGAAAATATTACCAATGGAGAGGCTATCGAGTTAGCGAAGAGTTTGCTGGAGGAGTCCTTAGGAATTCAAGTGGGCGAATTTGACGGAGCTAACTTAGCAGAAAGGTTGATTGAGTCATATCCCCATGATGGACAAAAGTCTTGGGCGGTGAATGCAGCCTCTTGCTCGCTTAAGTTGGTTGGATATCAATCGCGATTGATTGGCAATTCGATTGAAATCGTGACTGGTGGCAATTGGGAGATCTCATTCAGCAATCCTATAGATCCAATAGCTCCAGAATCGAAACGCAAACGTGAACTCTTTCCCATGGAATCAACGCCGACACTAGCACTTCTGCATGACCTTGCAATCACCCACCAACCAGTTGAAGTCCATTCAAGGGGATTGATTCCTAATCAAGCGGCATTCTTCGCCAGGCCGGTTAGTTCTAGGTTAAACGAAATACCAGGACAGATAGAACATGGAGCAAATTTTACAACAGCCGATAGCAGTTTACGCCTACCCTGGCCGTTACCTAAAGTAAATACCTTTGTCGAACTCGATTTTCTAGTGGAACGATGGCGGCAGATAGCGGAGGAGAATGATGGTTGGTTTCAAGCGAACGCCATCGCAGAGTCTGAAGGTGAGCAACAATCTCTATTGTGGTGGATCGTTCACCTCAGTACCTTCAACTTACCTTTGGATATTCGAGAACGCGAATTTTCAGAGATTTCAATGCCTCATACGGATGGTATAGTATCGTTAGCAGTTAAAGCCCTTTCTAAAGCTATCGGGGAAGACCGTTTCGATCTTGGGACACTGACTGTGCTTGCACCAGAATTTCGACTTTGGAGTGTTCCTGAGTTTATTGCACAGGCCCTAAATGACGATTTAATTCGGTCGAAATTGTTAGATCACAAAGAGCAAATGCAGGCTTACAGAGGTAAGTTTCTGGCAGACTTCCACAAAGCATCGAAGAACAAAAAGTATCTGTTAAGAACGGTTTATCCCTTTGTGATTCATCGCGAGTTGTGGCAAGAAAGTGTGGAATTGCTTGGTGAGATATTGCCACGGCGCCAGGACAAGAATGAGGTAAAGAAGTTATTGTCTAATAGGATGATTCCCTTTGAAGATCTGAAGGTCATGTTTGCCAAGATTGAGCGTAGCAACATAACTAAGCCAATATCTTTTAGGGTCAAGCAATTGATAAAGTTCGTATCCCAACTGCGAACTGCATATTACTGGAGCCAAAGAAGGAATTGCGAGTGCGTTACGGCGTGGTTTCGAATTCACAAGAAGAGTGGAAGCCTGAGTCCTTTGCTCCGAATACTTGATCTGTCGATTGATCACTTGGTCGCTCAGGGTGTTCCGAAGAGCGATCTTCAGGTCGCGTCCCTGTTAGAAATTGAATGAACCCCATGTTACCCTACGAGTATTTGTTAGCTTCGATCGGTTCGTCGCCGTTCAATTCGGAGCAAGTCTTTGAGCTTGGGGCCAGTCGAAGCGACTGTGCGCGGATTGGTTTTTCCGAAACAATCTGGCGTACAATTGAGCGGGACCTGCTGCAGCGGAATTCGCGGTACATTTTGGATGAATTACTGTATATAAGGGACTGGTTTTGGGCAGAGCCAGTGAATCAAGCCACATCGAAAGACTCAGTAAAGCTAAATGATTCCGCTACCCCACGTACTAACTTATTTCTGTGGCGAAGGCTTTGTGAAAAATTCCTTAATAGTCAGGGTGACTTTGCTTTGCCAAGGTATTGTGGCCTTCTAAATCAACTTGGGAAAAATAGCTCAGATAACGATTCACTGGGTGCTAGATCACACTGGCGATGGCTCAGCTTTCTACTGCCCGAAGACTCGCTACTTATCGGCTTATGGGGGAAGAATGCTAGACCGACTGAGGTTCGTTCACTGCCACATCAACTTACCGAAGTTTTGAAGCGAAGCGGCTTTGCAGAGATTCACCTACACCTAGGCGCAAGCGTTTCATTTCCTGACATCTGGATCGGCACAAGTCGACAGATTGGTACTACAAGCATAAATCGAAGCAGCTTTCAAACGCCCTGCGGTGCATTCCACAATGGAGAGAACCTTGCCGATTGGCTGATCCGTGCCATGATTGTTAGGCTGCTTCTCTCGCAGTTTGTTTGTGAAGGAAAGCATAACTTCGATGAATTTCTTGTTTCCGCTCTGGAGAGAATTGTCCAACGGCGTGGACTTTGGTGCGGGCAGCTCTTGAATGGCTGCGTCGACGAACTGATTCAAGGAAAGTTACATTCGACAGAAAGTCGAAAGCAGGATTTGATCTTCCGAGACCTGCAACAATTGTATCGTCAATTGGTTGTAGGCCTGCATTTTAAGTCGCCTTTCGTGGCTGGTTTTGAAGTCGAACACCCTTCACCCGAGATTTTACAGACCTGGGCTCGATCAGAGTCTCTTGTAGGATTTCGAAGAAGCGACCCGATTGCTGCTTTTTTCCAGCCGCAGCAATGGCTTTCCAGCGAAATGCAAATGGTTGCTCATTGCTTCGGCCATATAGACACGAGTTGTGCCATTGATTGCAAGTTTGAGGCGTGCTTTTGGCAGTATTTTCGATTACGAAACATCTTCTACCGTCACATTGTCCACGATCCAACCACGCCTGGACTCACCAGCTTTATCCGGTCCTACAATCGTATCTATCCCACTCTTGGCCTAATGAGCGATCGCGCCAAATTTCAGAGCGCCGCGTGGATCTCCGGTAAAGATGAAGGTTTGTCTTCACTCGAAGTACGCCTGTCACCTAGCGTTAACGGCACAAACTATCGGGCGATCGGTAGAGAGTATCAGCAAGTAATTCGCGAATTGACAACCTGCAATTCACAAATGTCAAGAACGTCAAAATCACTTTCCGAAATTGGATTAGTTTTTCACTTTATCCGCAGTCGCGGACGCCAATTTGAAGATGGCTATGCCAGGGAATTGGGGGGCGGTACCAACAGTGATCCAATATCCAACGGATACAGATTTGGCCGATTATTCAAGCAATTCCGAGCCGAAACGCAGAATGCCATTGCATTGTTGCAAAACCATCCACAACTGCTCAATGTCATACGTGGTGTCGACGCCTGCAACGACGAAAATGCAATCCCACTGTGGGTGGTTGTGCCGCATATGAATGATCTCTGCAATGCAACGCTTGCCATCTTATCTATGTGCAGTTCAAACGGACATTCGAACTTGCGTCCACTTAGAAAAACCATTCATGTCGGTGAAGACTTTGTCCACCTGTCTACTGGACTAAGGAGAATAGGAGAGGTGCTAGACCATCTGCAGTTGGGAGAAACGGACCGACTGGGGCATGCTATCGCTTTGGGAATTCAAATACCAAGATGGATCACCCAGCACCCGGTGATATGTATGTCCAAGGAAGATCGGTTGTGGGATTTGATCTGGGAGCTTGAGCTGTACCAACGGAATGATATCGGTTGCGATGCAGGTCGCGTCAAGTATGTCGAGTACTGCATCGCCCAATTGTCCAAGGAGCTTTTGGACGAAAAAACGCCTGACAACGTAATAGAGCTCTATCAGAGTTTGTATTCTGCCGAAAGACTCGCCGCTGCTGGCTTTCCCGATGGGCAAGGGCGAGATTTCTCAGTTGCATCTGTTTCGCAACTGTTAAGGCGTTACCTTACAGATGAAATTGTTTTTGCGCGATGTCGGTCATCGATGACTGTCGACGTGACGAAGGAATGCGAAATTCTCGAGCGAATCCAATCACACTTGCGTTCACGAGTTGCGAAGCGTCGCATCATTGTGGAAGTGAACCCATCCTCCAACCTGTCGGTCGCTAATTTGGAAAACCTGAAATACCACCCCATACTGCGCCTTAGTGGGTTGCTGCCCGCCGAAGACGGAGGAGTCGAGTTAGTGATTGGTAGTGACGATCCGAGTTCATTTGCTACCGGTCTACCCCAAGAGTATTCTTTGTTACTCGAAGCACTCGTCTCCGCAGGGGTGACATCCGATCTAGCAATGAATTACCTCAAGCGCAGAGCCGAGGTGAGCTTAGAAGCAAGATTTACGGCCCCCCAGGTAGAGTAGCCGGTTGGGGTAGTGCCAAGGCAGGTTAATCGCTATCGTCCAGCGCTGATAGCTTGATTCCACGAAATTTGATACAATTCGAGGATTGTTTGGAAATAACTTTTGCCGAGTCTACCCAAATGCAAGCCCAAGACACACCTCAATGGAACGAGTCCGAGAGGAAGGCAATGAGCGAACTTTCATGGATGGAATCGATAGACAGTGCACTTCTGAATACACTAAAGCGTAGTGCATCCTTCGTACACACTTTCTCGTCATTGTTGCGAAGAGAGTTCTACCCTGCGCCATTCGTTTATAGAGTTTGGAAAGATCAGAAGCTTCCACTTTTCCTGGATGTCGTTGAACACATCCAAACGCTAGCATTTGCATCTGAGTCTGTTGTCGCTTCATGCCTAAAGTTGGATGGCAACAGTGCTTTTATTCTTGACCCTGGTTGCTTAGCGGAAACGAAGAAGGCTCGATGGCGTAATCTTCACTTACCGTTCGCCATTCAACTCAATTTATTGACAAGGGAACTTGAAGAGGAATTGTCGCAGTCGTCTCTGGCCTTTAGCAGTCGTCAGTCCGATCGAAATGTCGTTGATCGATTCCGAGCGGCCAGGCTGAGGTCCAATGAGATTCTGCTCCTGATTGAAACTTGGGCCGAGGTATTCGATAAAAATCTGATAGTCCGAGGCGACCTGCCCGTTAGATCGTTCTACACCGAGCGAGGTCGAAAGAAGGTCAGCGATACAGTAGACCAAGCAAGACGAGCAACGCAATCCACGGCTGACTATTTAGTATATTGCCTACATACGCGAATGGCTGCCTTGACGTTGGCTTACGAGTTCGCGTTGGGAATGTATCGGCCTGACATAGCTTGGCACAGCGTAGTAAATCTTCATGATGAAGCCCTAACGCGATGCGAGAGTATTCCGCAACACAGAAAAGATAAACTATGGCAGCACTCCAAGGAATCGATTCAGTGGCGTAGGGAAATTCTACTTGGAGCGAATTCTTGGCTCCAGCCAGAAACAGCGGAGCAAACTCCAGGTTTGACCGTCGAATTGTTCTTTAAGCCGAATTCTGACTGGGTGTTCAACCGCTGCCGAATTCCGACGACTTTCAATTTGCAGGTCACGAATCCGCCTTCTGATCTATTACTTGCGCCTGCAAATCGCGTTGCTCCGCTAGTGGAAATAGGAGTTGGAGAAGAGATTGCTGCAACGTTAAGAGAAGATCGTAAACTACACATTGAGTTACCTGAACGCTCAGACGATAGACATGTTCTCTTTGGAGCTAATCTTCTTGCGCTGAAGTACATGGGTGTCTTAGTTGAAGAATCTCAATCGGCGGTGACCTCAAATCTGACAGCACAATTTCAAGATATTGTTCACAGAAGCTGGAGCTTGGCAATTTCCGAGTCGTACAATACGAATTGGAGAATGAAAAGCGCTCTACATTTAGTCGAAAGTAACTTTGACAAAATGTACGAAGCGGAATCGCACGCGACTTTAGCGGCCGAATTAGCCGATATGTTAAGCTTCCGAGAATTAAAGCACCCAATTGCAGATTTTCAAGGACTGTCGAACTTCGCAAACAGTTCTCACTTTCAGGACCACGGATTCAATGACGATACGATAGTTCGGGCGCAAGAGCATTGGCAAGCAGTAAGTGCAAGAAATGTCGCCATGATTAAGGGCTAGTTTAGTAGGAAACAAACGCGAGAATGATTTTCATTAGTCATAGTCATCGTGATCAAGCAGTTTATTCTACAGTTCGAATGGCCATGGAAGCTAATGGCTGTTTCTGCTTTGACGTGAAGTCCATGACTGCTGGCGGTGGCCTAGCTAGCCAGTTGAACGACGCGATTGCCCAGTGCGAGATTTGTGTGTTTCTTGCGACGAAGAGTGCCGTTGAATCTAAGTGGTGTTTGGCTGAGCTAGGAGCATTCTGGGGGACTGGGAAGCCGGTCGTGATCTTCGTCATCGACCCCGACCTGACCGACGAATCACTGCCGCCTCAGTTCAAGGGTAATCTGACAGCATGGACATTAGAGGCGCTTTTCAATAGTATCGAGAATCTGCGACTAGCTGGCGCGGGCCATCAGCCACAATACTTCGAAAGTTCTAGCGATTTTGGTACAGACAATGATTGGGGCAGGATTCTGAAAGGAACCACTCAATCGTTCGATATTATGGGCATAACTCTTTCGGGCTGGCGAAACACTAACCGCTTTGCCGAGTTAGTTACCGAGCAGGTTGCAAAGCAGTGCTCCATTCGGATACTCTTGATGCATCCCGACAATCCAGCTATCTCTCCTGAAACATTTGGAACTATGGATCGAAGCATCTCGGACATCAAGAGCCAGATCGATGCGAACCTGCAATTCTTTAAGAGTATTTCCACTGCAGCCAATTTTGAAGTCCGCCAAATACGGATTGGCTATCCACATTTCTTTCTAACCAGAGTGGACCAACAGGCGATCATGGTTACCTATGCCAATTCTCAAAGTTGGGGCTTTGGCCCTTTGTGGAAAACCGGCAAAGACTCAAAACTCTACTTGACGTTGTCTCAAGAGTTTGAAGTACTTTGGTCTAATAATGCTTAGACGAAAAAAATAACGTATAAACGAGACGGACTTTCGAATATGGGAGAAGATGTCTTTCTAGTTCTTTGCGGGGTCGTAGAGCTTATTCTGGAGCGATTCGAATAGGGCGACTAAGTATCCAGCGGTGCGGCCGCCAGCAAAATCAACAATGCCCTGAGCAATTTGCACCCCCAAGGCTCGGTAGCATTCAAACTGTTCTTCATTGTAGAGCAGATCTCCTGTGGAATCGACTGTTCAATCGCGCCGAGACTTGTCGACCAAGATACTCTGGCAGCAACGAATAGAAGGCCTTCTTGACTTCGATATGTCCGTCTCGCGACACGTTACTTCTTCCTTCCCGCTAGTTTTGAAAGCGCTCTGCAAGCAACGGTCCGAGCGTTTGCTTCTCCACTTGTTCAAAGTGTTCGCCAACATGTCGTTTCGTCGTACCGTGGATGCGAGGATCGGTGACTGTTGCTTCTCAGTTCTTTAGGAACACATTCTGTGCTGGGAACGAGTCGAACTCGCGCCCCTTGACGGTGCTGGGATTTCATCTCCTTCCACTGCGGAACTCCCGTAAAGTTACCGATTTGGTTTAACAGTCCCATCCGCTACTTACCAAAACGATTGAGTTTACAAACCGAAAACGACTGCAATGATTTCTTCCACTTTGTAAGTTTTTCGAAGGGGCAAACGCTACGCTAACCATTTAGCACTCCTAATGACTCAATGACGGTCTACGTCCGCATCTACTCTTGAAAAGACCGCTATTCCACTGGGGGCGAAGACGCGGTATTGAGTTTTGGTGCTCTCGCGGGATTGCTGCAAGCGGGTTAATGCCGGTGGGGGAAGTTCGCGGCCGGTGGCGAAGAGGATGAGGGTGTTGAGTTCGGTGGATAGGGCGTCGAGCACATCGGGTAAGGCAAACTCACCAGCGTCTCCAAACTGTTCGGCTACATTGGAATAGGCTTGAGCAAAGTGGACAGACTGACTGGTGGATACGGAAAGCGTTTTGACGTTCTTCCACTCTTCAAGAACGCTAACAGGAATTGAAAACGGATTGTTGTGGACGGCCAAGTGCCTGAACTTTTCACCTGAGGCGAGTAGCTTGGGCGGGTTCGCGAGTTGGTTGTTCCCGACGTTCAGGCGTTCAAGCGTCGTTACAGCTGTTAGGTCGGGAAGATCGGTCAACTGGTTGTGCTCGACATCTATCGTGGAGAGACTTCGTGCAGAGGACAACGAATCGGGAATCTTCGTGAGTGCGTTATTGGACAGCTTGAGAGTCCGCAATCGCACAAGTTGGTCCATTCCGTTGGGCAAGTCTGTCAACGCATTAAAGGCTGCGTTCAAGGAGCCAAGATCTGCTAAGGTCACCAACGAACTGGGCAGCGCGGTGAGTCGGTTGCCAGCAACATTGAGTGTCCCGAGCTTCGTACAGTTCCCCAATTCATCGGGCAGGCTCTCTAGTAAGTTATCTGACGCATCGAGCTCAAGCAGGTTCGATAATCTACCGACTTCCACAGTAAGTTTCACCAGCCGATTGTTGTTCATCTTTATTGTACCTAGCTGAGTCATCGCACCGATCTCCGACGGCAGACTCGCTAGTCCATTACTGGATGCATCGAATGTGCTGAGCGCGGTGAGTCCTTTAACTTCTACTGGGAGCGCAGTCAAACGATTGGAGCTTAGATTCAGGCTTTTCAGCGCAGCAAGCTGGCCAATCGTAATGGTAAGAGCGGGCAACTGGTTTCTTGAAAGATCAAGAGTGGCCAGTACGAGCCACTGACCCACTTCATCTGGCAACGACATTAGCAGGTTCTCTGAAAGATTGACGTTCGACAGCTTCATCCATTGCCCAACTGCTGACGGAAGTGTCGTCAGATGATTCCGTGTACAGGCAAAATCTTGCAGTTCGATCCATGCGCTGACTTCCTGTGGCAGTGCCGTCAAAGCGTTGTCAGCAAGTATCAATTTCACCAACGCTTTCCATCCGCTCACACCCGCAGGCAAACTTGCGATCGGCGTTCGCTCGATGCGCAGATCTTCCAAGCGACTCCAGCCAGAGACAGTTTCTGGGAGCGAGGTCAGCTTGCAATCGCTCAATTCAGCTCGCGTCAACTGCTGCAAATTACCAACCCCATCTGGAAGTACCGTTAGAGGATTTCCCGTCAAGAACAGATGTCGAAGTTCACGAAGACCGCCAATTTCACTCGGCAGATTGGTTAACTTACAATCGCGGCAGTCGAGCGATCGCAGCTTGCCAAGTTGCCCGATTGCAATGGGCAGCTTCTCAATTGCGTTTCCGGCAATCCCAAACACCCGCAGCTCGCGCATGGAACCCAAGTCCTCAGGCAGCGCGGTCAACTGATTTCCACCGAGTTCTAATTCGCCCAGGCGAGGCAACTTTAGGGCATTGTCTGGGAGCTTTGTTAATCGGTTGCTACTTAAGTTTAGTTGCTCAAGTTCAACTAGCCCGCTCAACGACGGTACGCTCGTCAGTTGATTAGCACTCAAGTCGAGAAAGGTTAAGTTCTTCAATCCACCCAAGGCGTCCGGTAGTTGTCCGAATTGATTCATGGAAGCGCTCAGGATTCGCAGGTTGCTACAATTTCCGATGGCCGCAGGAAGAGTCGTCAATGAATTGAACGTCACTTCGAGCTCAATGAGAGACGTTAGTTGACCGATCGCGTCCGGCAAAACCGTAAGTGAATTCTGAGCGACGTTCAATCGGCGGAGTTTCGACAGACGGCCAATCTCGACAGGTACCTCAGTGAGCCGATTCGTGTCAAAGTTCAACTCCTTAAGATTCTTGAGCTGCCCAATTTCGACGGGCATGCTTGAGAGCAAGCAGTTCGAAACTTCCAAAACCTCCAACCGCGAGAGTTGTCCGATCTCCGCGGGCAACGCCGTCAATCCGTGAACTTCATTGGTTTCTGAATCAACAAAGTTGCTGTCATCCAAACGCAACTCGCGCAAGGAACTCAGCCGACCAATTGCGGCTGGCAGTACCAACAGATGACTTCCCTGCAAATTCAGTGATTCGAGATTAACCAAGTCACCGATTTGGTCCGGTAATTCGCTAACCTTGTTTCGATGGAGAGACAAATTTCGCAACGCGACCAGCTTGCCGATTTCTGGCGGGAGTTTTGTCACCTTAGCGCGATTCAATACCAACCCTTCCAAGCGACGCAGTTCTCCAATAGTTGCAGGCAAGCTCTCTAGCGGAGTGTCGGCGCATAGGAGGTCTCGCAATTCCAGCAACTGACCGATCGCGTCCGGCAAAGATAGAAGCGGATTATCCGAAACGGAGAGTTCCCGCAGCGACCGCCAACCCGCAATTTCTAGAGGAAGTTGGTCGATGCTGTTCCCATCCAAGCGAGCGATCTTCAATTGAACCAGATTGAACAGACCAACAGGAAGGTTCGTCAGTTGATTTCCAGTGACATAGAGTTCCTGTAGGTTCGACAGCTTACCAATGACATCGGGCAACTGCTGAAGCGCGCAGTGATCGACACGGAGGACTCGCAGGCTTGCCAGTTGCTCAAGCTCGTTAGGCAAGCCAGTGAGCCCGTTCCCCGTGAGTACAAGCGACTGTAAAGCGGCCAATTGTCCGATCTCGGCAGGAAGAGTCTCGATTTGATTACTGGCCACGTTTAACTCAACGAGCCGAGTCAGCGAAGTGATCTCGCTTGGGAAGACAGTAAATCGATTGCCAGCCAGGAATAGTGATCGTAGAGATCCTAATGTTCCAAACGCGGCGGGTAGAGCAGTGAGCTGGTTGCTGGAAAAGTCAGCCTCATTCAAGGCGGTTAAACCAGAGACTTCTGTGGGTAACTCAGTCAATGCGTTACTGCTCGCTCTTAAGACTTGCAACTGCGCTAGTTTTCCGATTTCCGTTGGCAACGAAGCAAGCTGATTGCCGTCAATGTCTAGATCTTGCAGATTCGAAAGTCCGCCGATTTCACCAGGAATTGTCGTCAATTGGTTTTGCCCAAGACGCAATTTAATCAAGTTCGTCAGCGATCCGAGCGTTATTGGCAAAGCCTTCAGTTGATTGTTGTCCAGAGCGAGCGTCTTGAGCGCCGTAAGATTTCCGAGCGTATCAGGAAGCTCGGTCAGTTGATTTACCGAAAGATCCAGTGATTCCAATTTGGTCCATTGCCCAATCTCTGGCGGCAAGGCGGTGAGTTTATTGCCGGGCAGTGGAGCTAGGTCGTCGCGTATTACCGACACGATAATCGTATCGCCACCATCAAGATCAAAGCAGGCATCTGAAACTCGGCCCAGGTGTACCTTTTTCAATTCGGTAAGCTTGCCAATCTCCGCAGGTAAGCTCGCCAACTGATTCATCGGCAACTCCAAGAGTTCGAGCTTGGTGCAGTCGCCAACCGTCGTTGGCAAAGTAGTGAGCGAATTGTTTGCTGCTCGCAATTCGCGCAGCTTCGTCAGCCCACCAATCTCAGTGGGCAATTCTGAAAATCGATTGCGGCGAATGGAGAGTATCTCTAATGCGGAGAGCTGGCCGATTGATTTTGGAAGTCGCGTTAGTCGATTTCCATCCACCAGCAGTTCAGTCAGCGCCGCCAACTTCCCGATCTCGTCCGGCAAGGAGGCAAGCACATTCTCCGACAGGTCCAACTCCGTAGTCTTGGTAAGACTGCCAATTTCCTTAGGCACGGAGGTCAATCGACATCGAGCTACTCGCAGCACCTTCAAATTCACCAGCGAACCGATGGACGCACCGATCTCTGTAAAGTCATTCCCCGACAAAGTTAGCTCTTCCAGAATTGGCCACTTGGCAATCAACTCTGGCCAGCGATCAAATCGATTTGCATCGCCGCGGAACTTACGTAGAGCTGTAAGTACTAATTGATCGGGCAACGATGCAAGCTGATTAACACCAACATCCAACTCTTCCAGCAGCGTCAATTCGGATAACGCTCGAGGCATTTCCATCAGTTCATTATTGCGTAGACGTAGCGACTTAAGATTGGCCAGGAACTCCACATCGACCAAATCTCTGATTCGATTGCTCGACAAATCGAGCGACTGCAACTCCGACAAAGACGTCACCGGGCCGGGTAGATGTCGAAACAGATTCCCGCTCAAGTCCAGATGCGTCAAACTTTTCAACTCAGCCAACTCAAACGGAATCTGCACCAGCCCCAAGTCTGACAGATCCAGTGAGCTCACATCTGACAAGGCCGCTTGCTTGATGCGTCGCAACGATTCTTGAAACGACATTTTTTGATTCCTTGAGTGCACAGAATAAAGAGCCTAAAAACAGTATAATGCTAACCTGCGATTGAGTAGTTTATTGAAATGTCAATCTTCACAACCATTCCCATTTTAGGTCGAATCGAAGTGCCTTAGGTATTTCACTACACATGACAATCGAGGATTTCGCCGCTTACAATCAACTTATTCCAAGACGAATCGAATGCTGTACAGTAGCAACTGACTCGCTACACTCGAATGTTTGCGCGAGGGTTGGATGAAGTTGAAAGTCAATGCGTAGAGGGAAGCCGAAGTCATGAGTGACCAATTCCAATTCGATGCATTCCTGTCGCACAACAGCCAGGAAAAGGATGCTGTTAAAGTCGTTGCCGATCGACTAAGACGTCTCGACAGCCCGATTAAAGTTTGGCTCGATGAGTGGGAACTTATCCCTGGACGTTCTTCTGTTGAGGGCATTGAAGATGGCATTAAGCAAAGCCTTACGTTTGTTCTATTTCTGGGGCCTGCCGGACTTGGACCGTGGCATCAAATCGAACGTCGTGCGGCTCTATTTCATGAACGTGACTCGCGCGGTCTGGTGACAATCATTCCAGTGCTTTTGCCTGGAATCGAGCAACCGAAGGAGTCCGTGCCGCTTTTGCTTCGCGATCCGACTTGGGTCGTGTTTAAGTCGATCAATCCGCTTGATGAGGAAGCCCTGCACTTGTTGGTCTGCGGAATCCGTGGCGAAAAGCCCGGTAAATTCCAGCATCGCATGTCTAACGAAATCATCGACAGCAACCAGCAGATTGTTCCGCGTGGCTTACGAAGTTTCACGGACAGGGATAGCAGTTACTTTCTGCGACTTCTTCCTGGACCTCGCGAGAAAGGTTTGCCACTTAGCATTTCGTTTTGGAAGGAAAAGTTGGAGGAAGTAGATCCCGACAAAACCTTTCGCATCGGCTTATTGCATGGCCCCAGTGGTTGCGGAAAATCGTCACTGGTAAAGGCAGGCTTATTGCCTCGATTGGCGGAGTATGTGCATGCGATCTATTTAGAAGCTACTCCTGACGACACTGAATCGCAATTACTGGCCAAGTTGCGGAAACAGTTCCCCGAGTTGCCTGTGGATCTTGATCTGCCGGCTACGTTGCAAACCCTGCGTGAGAATCCGCAGTTGGCAAGTGGCAGCAAAGTGGCTTTGATACTGGATCAGTTTGAGCAATGGCTGCACGCTAAACGGATCGACGACTCAACGCCGTTGGTGCAGGCTCTGCGCTATTGCGACGGTCGCGTGCTGCAAGCAGTTGTGATGGTACGCGTCGACTATCACTTGGAGACGTACCGTTTCTTTAAGCAATTTGATGGTGTCAAGATTCAGGATGGCATCAACACGCAGTTGGTGGACCTCTTCGACCGCAACCACGCGAGCAAAGTACTGCTAGAGTTTGGTCGGGCTTACGATCGCATTGCTGATCCCGGAAAACTGACAGCAGAAGAGCCTTCGTTCCTGACCGAGGTGCTAGATCAACTGCAGGACAAGGACCAGCGGTTAATCGCGGTGCAGTTGGCGTTGTTCGCCGACCTGATGAAAGACAAGCCGTGGACCGGCGAAATTCTGAAGAAACTCGGTGGTGCGACGGGAGTCGGTCGAGCTTACCTGGAAGAGAAGTTTGACAGCAAGATGGCGAACCCGACGCACAAGCGTCATCGCAAAGCCGCCATCGCTATTCTCAAGGAATTGTTGCCTCCACGCGGAGCCGAGATCAAGGGGACAAGCCGTACCCGCTCACAACTGATCGCTGCTACAGAATACACGGCGCGACTACAGGACTTCGACGAGCTGATACAGATACTGCAGAATGACTTAAAATTAATTGCACCTGCTGCTCTTGACGAAGACGCTACCGAGGAACGCCCTGAGCCCAGCTTCCAGCTGATTCACGATTATCTCGTTCCGTCGCTGAGAGACTGGCTAACCGCCACGGACCGGGAATCGTGGAGCGGCCGTGCAAGAATCTTGATAGAAGAGCGAACGGCAGATTGGCTGCGAGACAACGAGAATCCCAGACATTCACTCACGCCATGGCAATGGCTAAGCATTCAGTGCGGAGTTTCAAAACGGAAGCGGTCTGAGGATGCCAATCGGCTCTTACGTAGGTCAATCCGTCGGTTCAGCACTCAAACAGCAATAGTCGTTTCTGTGTTGCTGGGCCCCGTCGTTGCTTACTTCGGGAGCGAATTCTTTACATTCCAAGCGAGCTTCGACTCACGAGAGTACGACGGACAACGACGGGAAATCATCATCACCAAACGTTTCGATCCACGGCCAGCCGCGTGGCAGTTTCGGCAGGGTACTTGGATCTTCAAAGACGACCTCAAAGATCGAGAGTCCGAAGATAAAGTCAACAACCTGATACTAAACTCCGGTTTATCTCCTGACTGGTCGCCGCTGGTACCATTGCTCAATTATTCGCGTCTTTCGATCGCCGAACTGGAATGGCTCGACCGTCCTATCTCCGCTCAAGCGGCATATCTGGACTCAAAGGATTTGGCAGTGTGGAATCGAATCGAGCCTGATCCTATGCGCTGGCAAATCGGACGAACAGATCGAGCTGCTGCAGTTGGCTAGTAGCGGCATCCGCGTGGCAGCTTACTTCACCGAATTGCCTTCGCGAGAACTGCTACAGCGCAAGCTCCATGATGCCGTGAAATACGCTCGTGCTAAATTGGCCAGTTGTTGAAGTACAAACTCCACACTGACCAAGAGCTGTTCAACCGCGCCAATGGCTACATTCGACAGTACTATTAGACAGCGTTCATTTGAATTGCCTTAAATACCGAAAGGGTTGTGCTAGTACCAATAGAAGAGAGTGCGGTTAGGTTCGATAGCTTCCGTCACGAATGAAAATCCCACGGCAAAACTAATTGTCAAGAGAAACCCAAGCACGCAGCAGAATAGTATCCGAATCGGAGCTGAATCGAGTCGCAGTATTCTGCTCAACGTTGAAGCGGCGTATGCGATAACGATCGGAAGCGTGAAGAATAGTATTCCCAACCCAAGGTTGATTGCTGTCAAGCTATTTCGCTGATGGTTCTGTAGCCCATCATGTACATTTTTTCCCACAGCGACGGCGCAGGCAATTACCGTGGTGCACACGATTAATCTGGCTATCGAGAACCTGTATTTGCTGTTTTCTTGAACATCGCTATCCATGTAGAGAACGTCCTCCGCCCAAACTACGATCAAGCGGGGCTCGTGGTTCTTTCCCAGGAGAGTGATTTCCTTCGTCCAAAAAAGACTGGCCACGAAAGGGCACAAAAGCCACAAAAAAGAAGAGTTAGTTAGGACGAAACAACATCAGATAAGAGTGGAGCAAATCTCATCGAGCTCATTTTTTGTTTCTTGTGCCTTTTTGTGGATAGAAAAATCAGTGGCTGTTTTCTGTTGACTACCGCGGGCTACTGGGGGCGGCGGGTTTGGTGGATTTGGCGGAGGATTTGGCTGATTTCGTTGGCGACACGGATGTTGCCTTCGTCGCGGTAGAGCTTCTCGAGCTGAACTAACTCGCGAATGAGTGCGTTCATGGTTAGAGCGAATGAGCGATCCGAGGAGGCTCGACTAACGAGCGTCATGATGGAGCGTTTAGCAGATTGCAGCCCTTCATAGGCTCGCTCGCGTTCCTTCTGCTGTATGGCGATACTGGCAAGTTTGATTCGCAGCTTGGCGTGCAGGTGATGGTAATCTAGCAGGTTCGGATGTTCATCGACCAGTTCCTTAGCGATTGCCGCGCCACGCTCTATAAGCTTCTGCTCTTCCTTGTCAGCACCGGGTAAGGTGAGGCTACAAGCCAAGGCTAGTAGATATTGATACTCCGAGTTCTGCGGATGCTTCTTGACAAGTTCATCTAGGGCCGAGATGGCCTTGTTGCGATTTTCGAATTGATTAGCTTGATCTCGCTCGAGATCCGCCGCGGCCAAACACCAATAGCATGAGGCTCGCAATGCAATGTACTCGCCGTTGTCTGGATCTTCGGCGACAAGTTCGTCAAGGATCTTGATCGCATCAAAGATCAGCGGCTTGTTGACGCGTTCCCAAAGTCGCTTCCCGGCTTCAAGATTGGGACGATCGCCTTGCCCCAGCCGATCTCCGGTGAAGGGACGTTGCCCACCGGGAACAGGTTCGACTGAACTGCGATCTCCGGTGAGTGGTCGATTGGCCTGCATTCTTCCAGCGCTGGCAAAGGCTCGAAGAACGTCGAAGCCTAACGCGCTCTTGGTGCGCGCGAGTTCGAGTCGCACTTCTCGATTTTCCTTGATCAGCGGGCTGCCTTCTAACAGCCGGATCGACTTGTTGCTCCACTCTTGAGCCAAGATAAGCGCGCCGCCCATTCTGTGCGCTGAACTGAGTTCGTTCTGCGTTCGGACTCGCGTGAGCAGCTCTTCCTTGCTCAATCTACCCGACTCAGCCTTGTTGTATGTCGGAAGAAGATTCAGCGATTTCTCGTAAGCTTCGATAGCCTTTTGAGGCTGTCCCACGATTTGATAGATGTTGCCCACACGGCGATAGGCTTTCGCCGATTCGGCCTCCAGTTGAACATTCTCTGCATTTAGCATTGCGAACTGTTCGTAAAATTTGACCATCCGATCTAGAAAGGCCGCGTCTTCAGTCGTAAGCGAAGGTTCAACGCCAGAGATCTCTCGCAATCCTTCAACTTCCAGATCCACAGAGCTCTTGGTCCCACGAGAGATCATGTGCATGAACATCTCGTCAAACGCCTCGATCGACAGTGCCACATTCGACTCGGCGCGATCATACTGCGACTTCATTAGCTGAAAATTCTGCTCGGATTGTTCAAGCGCCAGCGATGTTGCCGACTGTTGAGTCCGCAACTTGCGAAGGGCTGAAGTGGTCAGTAGATAGCCTACCGAAGCTGATATAGCGACCAGCGCTAGGAGTACGGCTGATGTTGCCGAGAGTGTTGCCGCTAACGGATTGCGTCTCGCCCAGCGCCACGCGGACTCAACGGCCGATGGCCTTCGCGCGGCGATCGTTCGATCTTCGAGAAAGGCTACGAGATCACGATGCAAACTGCCCGCTGTTGCATAACGGACCGCCGGTTCTCGAGCGATAGCTTTGTCGACAATAGTGGCCAAATCTCGAGGAATGTCGGACAAGAGTTTGTGGATGGGCGTCGGGGATTTTGACGCGATGGCCGCGATCAGCTCGGCTGGTGACGAGCCCGTGTACGCAGGCTTCAGCGCCAACATCTCGTAGAGGACCAAGCCGATACCATAGATTTCGCTACGAACATCGTACTTAAGTTCCAACGATTCCGGAGGCAGATATTGCGGCGTGCCGACTACATCGCCGGTTCGCGTGAGCGCAGTCTCTTGCGAAACATCTTTAGCTAAGCCGAAGTCGGTGATCCAAATTCGTCCCGTGCTATCCAGAATCATATTCGATGGCTTGATGTCGCGATGCAGAATCCCTGCCGAGTGCGCGTGAGAGAGTGCGTCGGCCATTTGCGCTGCAAGTTTGGCTGCCCAACGAAAACGATTTTTCTCTAGATTGCTGGAGCTGTGGGAGATCGGCGCAGGTTGCAACTCTGGTGCGTGAGTGTTTGAGGCTGAGGTAGAACGGTTGGCACCATCGGAGTTACTCGAAGTACTGGACTTGGCGGGACGACTTAGGCCGATAAGGTTGCTCGACAGCGCGCCGCCAACATTCATGCTTCGAAGTCTATCGATAACTTGATTGAGGCTTTCGCCGTCGACAAAGTCCATGACATAGTAGTGGTAGCCCTGCCCTTCACCTGCTTCGAAGACGCTCACAATGTTCGTATGGTGCAGACGCGCGGCGGCTTGTGCTTCGCGGCGAAATCGCTGTACATGCGTTTCGCCATCCATCAGCGGCGTGGGCATGACTTTGATCGCAACCTGCCGTCCGAGCGATTCGTGAATCGCGGCAAAGACGACCCCCATTCCACCGCGGCCAATCTCCTTCACAATCTTGTAGGGGCCAATCTGCGTTAGCTTGCTGACGCTGTCCAGCTTTTGTCGCGATCCGGTAGTGGAGGCGCTGGCTGATTTTAACTGTTCAATCATGGAGATCGATGAAAGCACGTCGGCGATTTCGTCCGCCAAGTGAGGATAGCGGTCCTGGTACTGCTGAATCGTGGGATGTTGACCCGCGCGGATCGCCGTCGTGAATTCGTGGATGATCGACTCGAGAAGTTCGTCATCCGAAGGTTCAGTTGCCATCGCCGTTCACCATATCCATGATCTCTTTTAACCGCTTGAGGGCTCGCAAGTATCGCTTGCTGGCCGCAGAAGGCTCAATTCCAAGATATTCAGCGGTCTCTAGATTGGATAGTTCTTCGAAGTGCCGAAGCGCGATGATCTCGCGATCTAGTTCGGGTAGTTGCTCCAAAGTCTGTTGCAGCATGGCAATCTGTTCGGCTTTTTCGACCAAGCGACTGGGTGTTGATACCTGACCGACGATTTGTGCTGCGATGGCCATCGACGTGTCACAGCCCGTTCCCGTTGGCCCAAACAGCTTCTCGCGACGCGCATCACGCTTATCGGCATCCAAGTGATGACGATGCAAATCCAGTAGCATCTGATGCAATTCCATGCGTAGCCAGATGAAGAAAGGCAGCTCTTGTTTGCTCAAGAAGTTGTCCAAGTGCTTCGAAGCGCGAACGTAGGCCTCTTGAATCACGTCCGACTCGGAAACCCTTCCGCTGAGCCGATAGTCCAAGCGAAAGTTGACAATTCGCTTGAGCCGTGGGCGAACTATTTGGAAGAACTGAGCGAGGGCTTGCTCACGATCTCGCTCTAACGATTGAATGATCTCGGCTTGATCGGGAAGTGCGTCGCTGTCCATATCAATCAACTATTTTTGAAACAGAAGATGTCTTCGCCAATTGGGGTCGGCAGTAGGATAGTCCATGCGGAAATGAACTCCACGAGATTCCTTTCGCTCCAACGCGGCTTCGGTCATCATCAGTGCGGTGGTCAGCAAGTTTTGGAGTTCCCAGCCTTCGTGGTTATCGAAGGCGTGTTGCAGTACGTAACGCGAATAGGTTCGTAGTTCGTCGAGTGCTTCACAAAGTCGTTTTTCGGTGCGCTGAACACCAACCAGTCGCCACATCAAGCTTTGCACCGAGTTGCGGATGTCAGCTAAATCCAAGACCGTTTGCGACGGTTGCCGCGAAGGACTGTTTAGACTCTGTGGTCGCAGCGCATCGTCAGGCATGGCCATTGCCGCAGCGCTGGAAGCGATACCGGCTCGCGCGCCGAACACCAAACCTTCGAGCAAGCTGTTCGAGGCTAAGCGATTCGCGCCGTGCAGGCCAGAGCTTGTCACTTCGCCCGCTGCCCAAAGTCCTGTTAAGCTACTTTGTCCATGTTGATCGACTTCTACGCCGCCAACCATGTAGTGCGCACCGGGGCGAACTGGAATCAAATCCTTGCAAGGATCGAGAGCAAACTTCTTGCACGCTGCAGTGAAACCTGGGAATTCATTGTGGACGCGATCTGGGTCCAAATGTCTGAGCGAGAGGTAGACGCAGGGGTGCTCCGTCTTGCCCATTTGCGTGACGATCGATTGGCTGACCACGTCGCGCGGTGCAAGCTCTAATCGTGCATCGTAATCGGGCATAAAACGATATTGATTGCAGTCGACCAAATGGGCACCGGCACCACGAATTGCTTCTGTGATCAATGTTCGCGAACTTCCAGCGATGTAAAGAACCGTTGGATGGAACTGCATGAACTCCATGTCGCGCAGTCTAGCTCCAGCGCGATAGGCCAACGCATGACCATCACCAGTAGCGACGCGTGGGTTGGTGGTTTCGCGATAGACTTGTCCGCATCCGCCAGTGCACAAGATGGTCTGACGAGCCCAAACCAAGATCGGTTCGGAATTCTCGCGAGCGATAATCGCGCCGAAGCACTGCTGACCGTTGCTCAGCAGATCGATCGTGAAAGCTTGTTCCCATATGCGAATGTTGGGCTGGTCGTGCACTCGCTGGATAACAGCACGCATGATCTCTTTGCCTGTGGCATCGCCCAGCGCGTGAAGAATACGCTGATGGCTGTGGCCGCCTTCTTGGCCCAGCATCAACTGTCCATCGTGGTTATCGAAGTTTGTGCCCCAGCGAATCAGCTCGGCGATATGCTCTGGAGCTTCTCGCACCACCATGTTGACGACGGAAGGATCACAGAAGTCACCGCCGGCGGTTAACGTATCGCGAACGTGATCTTCGAAGCGATCTTCGGGATCCCAAACACTGGCAATGCCGCCTTGCGCGTAGGTACTGTTGCTCTCTTGAAGCTGACCTTTGGTGACAACGATCGTGTCTAAGCTAGGATCGACTGCTAAGGCGGCTCGCAGTCCGGCCAGCCCACCACCGATGATCAAGATGTCGGTAAAGTAGTGTGCGATCCGCTTGAACGAAAAGTCTGCCAAGTAACGCGGGCAATCTGGACCGGATAAATGGAGAGGTTCGAGAGCAAAGTCTGTCATCAATCAGTTCCGAACCAGGAATAGTCTTGTGGGAATTAGTCTTGCGGGAAAACCGGCCAGGAGGGAAACGCTGTCAGGGCTAAAGTCTCCGCCGCTAAGGTTGCTTACGGAGTATCCTACCTAGATGAGAAGACCATCATTGTAGCCAGAAACGACCCGAGGTAAGACGTTTGGTAAGATTCTCGACTTTCTAAAGCGAGAACGAGCTAGTGCTTTGTTCCCTTTTGTCTTTACGGTAGTGGACGAGGTAACGAGTCCGGTTACACGACGATTTGCGGGGGACTCGTCACCTCGTCCACTACCCTATTCCAAGGCTGCGGATTGGTTTTCGCATTGCGGAAGTGGTAACGCAGCAGATCGGGGGACTCCGCAAAAAGAGTCGACGCTGAAGCGAACGGTTTGCCAAGCGATGCTGGATTGTTTCAATTCGCTTGACGAAATCACCATCCAACGTGTCCACAAGCTGCGTAGAGCGATCGCGATTTGACGTCGCAATTCCTGTGGCACCACAAGGACCAGAGTTTGCCCTGAAGTCTGCTCAGTCGACTTACTTGTGGCTAGATCGTTGGCAAGATCTCTGAGCGAATCGCGAAATCGCGAAATCAGTTCTTCCGATTCCACAATTTGTGGCAACTCTTGCAATAGTTCGTCGCTCAACTCAACTCGCGTCGCGTGACCCTGGAAGTTAACAGCTGGCTTGAGGAAGCTGTTGATCAGCTTGGCTCGCACTTGATCCACGACTTCGCTGATAGTATCGCCAGATGCAAGGACCGAGGCTTCCGCGATGCGATCGATCGCGCTAAGTTTGAGTCCTTCGTCGAGTAAGCTGATAAGAACCTCGTGGAACCGCAGTCGGTTGGAAAATCCGCTCAAGAAGTCGTAGCTAATTCCCGGCGCGGAGGTAGTCAGACTGCGAACGATCTCCAAAGTGGAATCGAAGTTGACTAGTTCGCCGACATTTTGAATTAGCACCTCACGAAGGTGGCCAACCAAAACGGCAACAGCTTCGAAACATCGCAGCCCAGCGACTTCGGCTTGGGTAACTTGCTGCGGATCGATCCATGCGGCAGGTGCCCCCGAGATCGGTTCAGCAATGATTGTTTCGCTAAACTGTCTTAGCGTATGACTTGGACCTATGGCAAGGAACTTTCCGACTTGCAACTCTCCACCGGCTCGTGGAGTTCCAGAAATTGCGATGCTGTATTGTTGGTCGCTTAGTGTTACCAAATCGCGGAGGTGAATCTTCGGTATGTCAAAGCAATAGTCAGCCTTCATTTTTGGACGAAGCGAAGCGGTCTTTTCCGTGAAAATGCCAAAGGCGTTTTTGAAATGGTGTGCAAGCCGAGTCCCGACCTGAACTTGAATGGCATCGCAGGGCGCGACGGAAACGGGGGTAGGCTCGGCAAAGGGCACTTCGCTTTCAGCAGACACGAACTGATCCAGGGGAGCTAGGCCTTCGTTGTCGCTGCTGGTTATGGCGCTGATTGAAGCGAAGGAGATGACCGTCTCCGCAAATCCAACTTCGATGCCCTCTTTGACATTCCAATGAGTGGCTTCATCTTGCCATCGACCGCCTTCGAAATCGTCGAAGACCGAGGCGTTTTGCAGAACAACATAGTCGTCAGACACGATGGAAAGTTTACCGATAAAGCGTCGGTAGCCGTGGGACTGAACTGCAACGCAGCGACCCTTATACCGGATCAAAAGTTCTTTAAGCCCGATCAAGTTCAAGTCCTCCCCGATGAATCAGCAATGTCCAAATGCCGAGAACATCTATCATACCGACTTTCGCTAACATCGGAATAAGCAGCGAGAGGGTGTGAGTGGCAGAGCGCGAGAATCCCTCGACGACGCAGATTGAATTTGTGCAATTTGGACGCACGGCTAAGAAATCGTGCTCGTGCTCAATAAAATGGTGCTCGCAATCGTACTCGAAAGAGCCGAGCAAGAGCACGAGCACCGTCTTCGACTGAGCACGAGCACGAGCACGAGCACGAAAATCCGGCGAACGAAGCGTCTCGAGTGCACAAGAACTTGTGGACTTAGAGCAAAACCCAATCTAAGGCTTCAAACGCTCGCGAATGTAATCTGCTAGATCTTGGACAGTTTCTACGTTCAGTAGAGTATCATCAACGCTTATTTTGAAGCGTTGTTCAATATCAAACGTCAACTCGGCCATTCCAACGGAGTCGATCCCTAGGAAAATCAAGCTATCGGTAAGCTCGGGTTTTGCCCCAAACTTCTCGCTCAATTGGTTGATCAGGATTTCTTCAATCGACTCCACGTCCTGTCCCTAATTAGTCTGCATAAATTCAAAGTGATCTTAGTCTGGCACCCGTAGCGTAGGTTTCCCACTTCGGAAACGATTTGCGATTTCGTGGTGCAATTTACGCAAAAAGTTGAATTGCAAAAGGCCAACTCAGCCGCAGAGATTCTATTCCAAGTCATGGAAGAGTGGAGAAAAACGCGAGCTTTTTCAGCTCAAACCGAAAAATATCAAGGCGATGTTACTCTTCCGAGGACTCGTCCTGTTCCGCGTAGACCTCTTCCCTGGTTCGCAATTGGATGAAAAGAGCCTTTTTCTGGTTGGGAAGGGAATAATCAAAGCCTTGGTTGATCAAGAACTTATCCGACGAGCTAATGGCCATGACCTCCATGACGCCTCGCTTCCTTGCGAGCTCGACACAGTTTGCTACTAAGAAGCCGCCGAGCCCCTTGCCTTGATGAAGTTCGCTTACGGCTAAGCATTGAATTTCGGAGAGCTTCTTCGAGTAAATTTCTACCGATGAAAATCCGATCACCTCGCCATGAAAAACGGCTACAAAACCAGTCGTCATCAGGGCCAGTAACTCAGCTTTCGTACGACGCAGAATCATTTTTTGATCAACGAAGGTTTTTAGAAGACCGTGAACAGCCGCCAAGTCTTCGGGCAAAGCGGGCCGAATGGAATAACCTTCGGGTAACGACTTGTGAGTCGAATCGGACAATTGAGCTCTCCAAAGAGTACCTAGTGTGAAAAGATTACTGACCGTGCACCGCAAATCGTTCAATCAAGCTTCGGTAGATTTCGGTGCCGCGATGCAATTGCTCAAGCTCGATCCACTCGTCGCAGCGATGAGCTTGAGCGATATTACCTGGGCCTAGAACGATCAGGTTGGTTAAGTCGCTGTAGCGGCATCCATCGGTGGCATAGCTGACAGCATCGGGTTGAGTTTGTCCGGCTATTTCGAGCGCAGTCTGAACAAAGGGAAAGTCCGCAGGCGTGTGAACCGGCGAAAGTGACGAAATCGCACTAACATCCAGCTCCATATCTCTGGCTCGTTGCGTTAATTCTTCCACCAAGCGTTGCCAATTGGTTTGCGGCATGGTTCGAAGAAAGACGCAGCAACTGGCTAGGCCGACGGTGATGTTGTACGCTGTTGGTTGATTCTTGAGGACAATATTCAAGCTGAGCGTTGGTGGATTGAATGCTTCATTGCGAAGCGAAGGTTCGGTTTCTATGCGCGAGCAGACCTCGCGGAGATAGGTCAAAAAGGGAATGAGCTGCCAGTTGGCATTCAGACCTTCGCTGGTGCTGCTGTGAGCGGCGATACCATGTGCGGTGACAGTGAATTGACAGCCGCCTTTGTGTGAATTGACGACTCGCAGTTGAGTGGGCTCGGTGATGATGCCAACTGAATTGGCTTCCACCATTTTGCGATATACGGGGCATTGCTGAACTAAGGTCCTTGCTCCTACCATTCCGCATTCTTCGTCGCCAGTAACAAAGAAGTAGATGGGTGCGATTTGCGTTGCTTCGTCGATGGCAGCGATGGCAGATATCGCAGCAGCAATCGGGCCTTTCATATCGCAAGCTCCACGGCCCCACAGTCGCCCTGCCTCCACAATTCCGTCAAAAGGGCCGCATTTGTTTTCGGCTCGCCATCCGTCCACCGATACGACGTCATTGTGGGCAAAAAATGCGATGCCTTGATCGCTGGTCGAGCGTCCTTTGCGGAGGCAGGAAAGGAGCTGCTTCTCGATTCCATGGACATCGCGATACGATTGCCGTGAGACTTCAAATCCAAGGCTCGCTAAGGATTTTTCAATCACTTCGGTACAAGCCGAGTTGCAACTGTGCGTCACCGAATCGCAGCGAATCAGATCTTGAGCTAGCGAGATTGGATTCATGGGGTTGCTATCGTGCGCGAAAAAGTCGCTGAATTCGAAAAGGATGGTTATTCCTGGCTATCCTACCCGAATTTCGGCTGGCTGTTAACAACTTCATCCAATCAACATCGAATCCTAACGAATCGCCCAAGTGTCTCTCCGAGGCTGAACATAAAATGTCTTTTGGCGTATCGCAAACAATTGCTGCGACTTGGCGTCACAGTCAGCCTAATTCCTTGGCTAGGGTGGCTTGCGAGCGCTTAGAGTTCCGGCCACAATCACATCCGATGGAGCGTGTTGTCCAAATTGGCTGCTTAGATGCGTTCTATCTAGTACTTTTCCGCCGCTTTGTGAGATGGGGTGTTCGATGCTTGAAGTTGATCCACGAAAAGTCACTGCCTTGATTCTTGGGGGCGGTCGAGGAACGCGACTTTATCCACTGACACAATTCCGCGCCAAGCCAGCCGTACCGCTGGCAGCTAAGTATCGATTGATCGATATTCCGATCTCGAATTGCATCCACAGCAACATCAATAAGATCTTTGTCCTTACGCAGTTTCTTTCCAATTCGTTGCACCGACATATTCGGCAAACCTATCGATTTGACCATTTCTCGGGAGGCTTTGTCGAACTGCTAGCCGCTCAGCAAACCATGGAAGGTGGCACCGATTGGTACGAAGGTACGGCGGATGCAGTGCGCAAGAACTTGCGACACTTGGATCAAAAGGGCGTCGAGTACATTTTGATTCTCTCCGGTGACCAACTTTACCGGATGAACTACTTGGACATGCTTCGTACGCATATCCTCAACAAAGCCGATGTGACGATCGCCGCAATTCCCGTCCAGCGCAGCATGGCCAGCGCCTTGGGCGTTATGCGATGTGATGCAACCGGGCGAGTCAATGGATTCTTGGAGAAGCCAAAGACCGACGCCGAGATCGATATGGTCAAGATGGACCCAACGTGGTTGGAAGCTCAGGGGCTTCAGGCCAATGGTCGCGAGTGCTTGGCCAGCATGGGTCTGTACATCTTTAATCGAAGCCTGCTTTTGGAAGTGTTGGCGAAGACTAACTATCAAGACTTTGGTAAGGAAGTTTTTCCAGCTGCAATTCGCAGTCGCAAGGTTCAGGTTCACCTGTTCGATGGCTACTGGGAAGATATCGGAACAATCAAGGCGTTCTACGATGCCAATTTGCAGTTAACCAAGCGCAATGCTCCGTTTGATTTTCTGGCTCCAGATCATCCGATCTTTTCACGCGCTCGATTCTTGCCGCCAACATTGATCGACGGTGCTACCGTATCCAGCAGCCTGATCGCCGATGGTTGTCGCATTGGACGAGGCACAGTGATCGAAAACAGCGTGATCGGACTACGATGCATGATTGGCGATAACGTCACGATCAAGGACAGTATCATCATGGGGGCCGACTTCATGGATGGCGAAAACGATCTGGTACAGCATGCATCCTCTGGACGACCGCCGTTGGGAATCGGCGACGGCTCACACATCGTTGGGGCAATCTTGGACAAGAACTCGCAAGTTGGCAAGAACGTCTTTATCCAGAACCTTAACAAGACTGAGAACAGCGACGCTCAGGCACCTTGCTTGATTCGCGATGGCATTCCGATCCTCTGCAAGGAAGCTGTGCTGCACGACGGCTTCCGGCTGGAAGGCTAGGCTGTCGTAGTCTTTCTTCGGTAGAAACCCACCAAGCATCGCCGGATATCCGTAGCTGGACCGGCCACGGTTCAGGGATTTTTGACGCGGTGGGCCGGTTTTCCGTTTCTGTCCCGGCCACGGTTCAGGGGCTTTGGTTTTGTCGAAACCTCCCCATCTCGCTTAATCTTCCCCAATTCTAAGGCAATTCTTGCGAGCAAGACTGAACGCTGCCTGGCTCAGCTACGAAACAGACTGAGCTGAATCTTGCCGGGATCAGCTACGAATTGACGGCTTTCCACAAATCTGGGATATCCGTTTGGCTTTAGTGTCAGAATAACCCGCCAGCGGTGTAAGACTAATTGTTGTAAAGGTTTTACAGGCTGTTTAGAATACCCCTCCAACCCTTAATCTATCCACCCCCGCCGGTACAGATTTAGTATCAACTTACGAGCGAGATTCTCAATGCGTCGCCGACTTAACTCTCCCGAAAGACTTGAAAAGCGAAATCTTCTAGCTGCTTACATCAATGAGATCTTAGTGGAACGACTCTTCGGTGATAACAGCAAGGAACAGTACATTGAACTTCGAAGCGATCCCGGGGCCGTTTTGCCCGCGGGTAGCTATCTCGTTGCCGTCGATAGTGCGGATACTTTTGGGAACGCTGAAGGCAAGATCAACAACATCTTCGACCTTTCCAATCTAGGCTTCGGCAGCAATGGAATGTTAGTTTTGCTTCAGCAAGGTAGTCCGTTGAGTGTTCATCCATCAGCCAACCTCTTGCAAAGTACTTTGCCTGGCTTTGGCGGCTTGCCCGGGGGAATCTACTCGGATACCAGCAGCACATCAAACCAATTGACGATGTGGCAGTCAACCTTCTTTTTGATACAGACTTCTACAAAGCCAGAACTGGGCGATGACATCGATATCAACAGCGATGGATTGATCGACGCGGGCGGCATCGCTGCTAATTGGAATATCATGGATTCAGTGACCATGATGAACAGTTTGGGTAACGGTCACGCTTACGGCAAGATCGCCTTTGTATCGACGAACACGGTTCACTTTCCAACTGTAACCACCGCTCCAGGCACTGTCGTTGTCCGCCCAGACGGCTACGGTTACGCAGGACGAATCGGCAATTCAACTGGCTGGGAGGCTAGTGATTGGGTCGGAAGTGAAGTGGAAGATGCTTCGGGCGATGAATATGGGTTCCGATTTGTCAGTGGTGTCTTTGGATTTCCGATGCCGATCCACATGAATGGTAGAGCGTTGGATCACGTCGGAAGTGAGAACTTCACGGCCGCTGCTCGTATTCAGATTTTTAAAGACGACAATGACAATGGAGTTTGGGACAGTAGTGAACAGCCAGCAGCGGGTATTAAGTTAAGTGCTGAACAGGATGGCAATTCAACGCGAGACCTAATTGAGACCATTATAGAGCCCGATGATTTCGCGCAGAATCGCGAGCTGGACAATTTGACGCTAGGTGTGACTTTATCCACGGCCAGATCCGACAATACGATTGTCGGCTTTCCGGTTCAATCAGTGCTGGATTCCAATCGTTCGACCGGCGCTGCCGTGTTTGCATCTAGTGGCATCCCCTGGTTTAGTTCTGGAGGACGTTTGCGAGCCGACTTTTACAATCCAGCACAGAGTGTTTCGGTAGACTTTATTGGCACAAGTACTCTTTCGGATGTCTACGGCCGACTGGAAGCTTATGACTCGACCGGTAGATCGATTCAGATGGCCCGGACCAACGCTCTTGGTCTAGGCCACGTTCAACGACTGACTGTTGCCTTCACGACAGATCGTATCGCATATGTGGTGGCTTACGCTGACGACAATTTTCTGAACTCGTCGCCATTCGGTCGATTGGATCGGTTCGCTTTTTCCGTACCTGAGCCTGCGGACACGACCGATACCAATGGACTTGCCACGTTCAATTACCTTAGCCCTGGCTCGTACTTTCTCCGCAACGATGCTGCTTCAGCAGGAGATCTTCTGCTGAATCTTCCAACCTTTGGAGTCACCAATAGCGAGAACGTCTCGACTAAAGTTCCGGGCGCTGTGAACGTAGGTCCAGTCTTTGAAACCGCAAACCTAACCATTGCTGAAAATTCATCCGCGGGTACTTCGTCTGGAGCGGTCCGAGCCACGGATCGCGTGGGTCAAACTGTGTCCTACAGCATGGTAGGGACGTCAGCCGAGTTCTCTATCAACGCTTCCACGGGAATTATTCAGCTCAAGCCAGGTGTGAATCTGAATTTCGAGAATAAGAGCAGCTACACGCTTCGCATTCGCGCCACGGATAACGCGCCCAAGCCGCTGTCGACCGAAACGGACTTCGTAGTTAACGTTGCCGATGTCAATGAAGCACCAACGCTGGTGGATAAGCAGTTTACCATTGTTGAAAATTCCAGCGCCAATACCGTGATCGGAACGATTACCGGAGCCGATATCGATGCTGGAGACAACGGTAAGCTTAGTTACCGTATCGTCTCGCAGCCATTGGATGTCCCTTTAGCCATAGATGAACAAACAGGACAGTTGAGCGTTGCGAATTCTGCGTTTTTTGACTTCGACGCACGCACCAAAGTCATCGCTACCGTTGAGACCTTTGACGGTGGAAATCCATCGCTGACCAAGCGAGCCATCGTAACAGTCAACTTGACCAATGTGAATGAATCTCACTCAATTGCTACTGACGAACTAACGATCGGCGAACTTGCCCTCTCTGGTACATCGCTTGGCAAGATCCTGGTGGCAGATCCTGATGCTGATCAAACCTATACGTACAAATGGGCGGACGGCTTCACAAGCCAAGAGTTCGTCATGAATGACAATACCGGTGAGATCTCGTTGCGAGAGGGTGCTTTACTCAGCTTCTTAAATAAACCGCTCTATACCCTTCCAGTCACCGTTGTTGATCGTACTCCTTTGCCTTTTTCGGCAACAAAGGACGTGACCATTCGAGTTTTGGATGAGAACAACGCGCCTACTCTCAACAATGCAACGCTCGAGATCTTTGAAAACTCGGCGGGAGACACCGAAGTTGGAACGATAACCGCTTCGGATGTCGATGTCGGACAAACTTTCACATACAGTTTGCTTGGCGGAGGGAACCTGTTCTCGATCGATTCAAGTTCAGGTGTGATTCGAAGCAATTCAGGCACGACCTTCAACTTCGAAACCCAGCCGACTCAGCAGGTCATTGTTCAGGCTACCGACTCGGGCACTCCTGCAAAGTCGAGTGTGCGTACGTTTACAGTGAGCGTAAAGAATGTGAATGAGCCGCCCGTCGTTTTCGACGCGAGCTTCAGTTTGGCAGAAGCTGCTGTGAGCGGGGCCTCTGTTGGTAAGGTTACTTTTGGCGATCCCGATTCAGGTGAATCGGCTACGATAAAATTAATTGAAGGCCCCAACTCAAGTCTATTTACGATTGAACCAACCACTGGAATTCTGCGAGTCGCTCCAGGGGCAACGTTCGATTTTGAAACGGTGAAGAGCTATACCCTTTCGGTTCAAGCGACTGATGGTGTCAATTCGTCAGTCAACGGTTCGGTTGCCATTACCATTACCAATAGCAACGATGCTCCCGTTTCCGGTGGCGACTTGGGAACGACCGAGGTGCTTGCAGGGTACTCGCTAAGCTACGTGGTTCCCCTGAGCGCCGCGAGTGATCCTGATGCTGGGCAGTCCATCACCTATGCGATCACTGCGTCGGGAGGCGGTAGTTTGCCGTCGTGGCTAACGTACAACACGACGACTCGAACACTCAGCGGCACTCCATGGAATCCTCAAGCGGGAATAATTAGTTTGAGTGTCGTTGCCACGGATAGTGGGTCTCCGCGGCTTTCGACCAACATTCCGCTTCAGGTCAAAGTCAATTTCAACCAGAATCCATGGAAGAATAGATCGAACGCATTAGACGTTTCAGGAAACGGAACCGTCACCCCAAGCGATGCATTGCAGATTATCGATCGCCTGAATTCAACTGGTGGCTTTGCTATTCCCGTGAACAGCACCAGTCGTCCTTCGTTCTTGGATGTCAATGGAGACAATCGAGTCTCGGGAAGCGACGCATTGGCGATCATCAACCACTTAAACGCTCGCAGCAGTGGCGAGGGCGAGGCAAGTAATGAACTGCCAACCAACACATCGTTGAGTACTCAAGACGCACTTCAAGCGATGGCTGTCGATTCAGCGCTGATGGATCTTATCGAGCTCCAGCAGAAGCGAATTCGTCGAGCGTAGTGCAATCGCTCTGAGTCACAAGGCACTCGATGCTTTTTAGTCTCTGCGATCGCGGATTAATGTGTCGCCAACGCCAAGTCGGTTACGCCCGAGGACACATTGATCCGCATCGCTTTAGATATCTGGAAGGGCGATCGATGAATCACTCGTTGCCGCTACGCTTAACGAACTCGTCCGCGAAGACTTTGTCGGCTTGAACATTCGCAGGTTCAGCCAGCTTCATCTCTACGAACTGTTCCGAAAGAGTCTTCCAGCGTTCGAGAGTCATCGAGCCCAGCTTGCTCTCGGGCATTCCTTGCGGTAGGCAAAGAGGCTTGATGGCCTGAGCTCCAAATTCTAGAGCCTCGGCGGTCATGCCTTGAGGATTCAATTTCAAAATCAACTCGTTGGTAGCCTTGGGATCTTCCAAGTACTTTTGCCAGCCTTCGCGACAGGCAATTACCATGCGACCAACCAAGTCTTGGTTCTTATCGACGTAGCCTCGTGTGGCGATCAGACATGATACGTAGGGATTGAATCCGATCTCCGAGACCATCAGCGATCGCGTCTCCGCGCCTTCTTGTTTGGCCACCAGCGGCTCGCTAAACGAGTAGCCTTGAGTGATCACTTTCTTATCTGCGATGAAGTTCGCCAGCTTGCCGTCGTAGGGAACGATTCGAACATCCTTAAGCAAGCCTTTGTGCTCCATGTAGGTTCGAAACGGTTGTCCAGCTCCCGCCAGCAAGGTGTATCCGGACAACTGATTCAAATTGGTGATGGGCGAATCGGCGTGCACCATGATGCAGCGCGGCGAATCTTGGATAGGTGCTAGCAGAGCGATGATGTCCGCCTTCTGCTCGCGGAACAGCATCACATCGTCGCCGTTACCAATCGCAAAGTTGACACGGCCTGTTAATAGCTCTTGAGCTACCGGAGCTGCTGGGCCACCTGCGCGGATTTCAACATCCAAGCCATACTTCTCGAAAATGCCGTGAACTTTGGCTGCGTAGAAGCCACCATGCTCAGCCTCTGGGAACCAATTCAACATCAGCGAGACGCTTTGCATCTCTTTGCCGTCAGCGTTCTTCTTGGCTACGGGCTTGGCCGAATCGCAACCAATTTGCGAAAGTGAGAGTGCGGTAGCTAGAGCCAGAAAACAGATCAGGGTGCTATTGAGATATTTCATAGTGGGAATGTACTGAATGAGGAGTCGTCCGAGGTGCGTAGGTAATCAGCAAAAACTTAAATCAAGACTTAAGCCCGCCTAAAGAAGTACTTATCCAATACTAGCGCGAAAGCAAGCGATGGCATCAACGGTCGCGGCAACTTCATGGACTCGAATCACTTGAATGCCCTTGGACGCCATGGCAAGGCTGATGCCCAGTGTACCAGCATCGCGATTGCGCTGTTTATCGCCGATTAACTTTCCAACAAAACCCTTTCGCGAATGACCGATCAAAATGGGACGGCCAAGGTCCAAAAATCGTTCCGCGGATTGGAGCAGCGAAATGTTGTGCTCGTGCGTCTTGCCAAATCCAATTCCAGGATCAAGACAGATTCTTGTTGGTGAGATCCCAGCAACTAAAAGAGCTTGGTCGCGTTGCTGCAAGTATTGAAAGATATCTTCAACGACATCGCCGTAGCTAGGGTTGTCTTGCATCGTTTGTGGCGTGCCTTGCATATGCATGGCGCAAACTCCCACTTCCGATTCCTGCACGAGTTCGGGCATGGCGGGATCTCCGGTCAACCCGGTAACATCGTTGACGATCTCGACACCCAGTTCGATGGCTGCGCGGGCGACAGTGGATTTAGACGTATCGATCGAGATCGCAATGCTCACTCGTTCCATCAGTCGCTCGATCACAGGCACAATTCTCTGAAGCTCGTCGTCTGTATCCACAGGCATGCTGTAAGGTCGAGTGCTTTCGCCGCCGATATCCAGGATGTCGGCTCCGGCGTCTTCCAATCGCAAAGCATGATCGATGGCTAGAGTCGGAGAAAAGAAACGCCCGCCATCTGAAAAACTATCTGGCGTTACGTTGACTATTCCCATCACCGCCGGGCCTCGATCGAAGGCGAGGCGGCGAGTGCGTAGTTGCCAGACTTTTGCAGCTTGAATGTCTGTGCAGTTCATGAAGACTTATATCACTAAGCTGAGGGTTTTCGCAGCCAGAGCTTCTCTGGTGAAGAGTTTTGCGAACTCAACACATTGTACACTCTGGGCAAGTGTTCTTGGCTTGGCAGTTTGCCCCGCAGAGACTGACGACGCTTTCGACTATGCTTCTGGTTCGCTGGTAGCAGTTGGGCCGTTCTTCTTTTCAGCAGCAGCCTCGCGCTTCGCCAAATACCACTCAATGGCAATCGGCACTAGTGACACCACAATGATTCCGATGATGACCCAATGGAAATAGGTCTTAACGAACGGCATGTTTCCAAACAGATAGCCAGCCCACAAGAAGCTGAACACCCAACAGACTGCGCCGGTGATGTTGTAAGCCCAGAACTTGCCATAGTTCATCTTTCCAATTCCTGCGACGAACGGTGCGAAGGTTCTGACGATCGGTACAAACCTCGCTAAGAAAATCGCTTTACCGCCATACTTCTCGTAGAACTTCTGCGCTTTCAGAAGGTGCTTTTTGTTCAAAAGCCACGAGGTCTCGCTTTTGAAGACCTTGGGGCCAATCGCTCGACCGGCGGCATAATTGACTGCGTCGCCGAAAATGGCAGCAGCCAATAAGATTACAAGCATCAACGGAAAGCTCAGGCCGCTTTCAGGAATTGCGATCAAGGCACCCACAGCAAAAAGCAACGAGTCACCGGGCAAGAACGGAGTTACGATCAAACCTGTTTCGGCGAAGATTATTAGGGCTAGTAGACCATACAACCAACCGCCCATAGTCGCAGACAATTCCGCCAAATGACGATCCATGTGGCGAATCAGATCGATAACGTAAAGAACAGTCTCTTTCATTCAGAGCGACTCAGCTTAATCTGGAAAAGTTCAAAGCAAGCCCGATGGGCTCCTAACGGACTAGGCTCAGCTTAGTCAGCCCCAACCCTGTGGCAGTCGTTTTTCCCAAGAAATCGCCCTGCCCACAACTTCAAAACGGGGCTCCGCGGCTAATTCATCGACAAAATCGGTAAACCAAGCAAATTCAGCAGGTGCTTTTCCCGTCAACTTGGTCGGTGAGCCGCGCGAGAGTCCTGCGAAGCTAAGGATGGCTTAGATATTTCAGACGGCCTATGCTCTTTGGATACTCTGACGATACTAGAGCCGAATCAATCTGGCCGCGGAACTAAGGAATTCAATTCAGTGTCCGATTCCATCAAAGCTATTATCATCGGCATCGTCGAAGGGCTGACCGAGTTTCTGCCAGTCAGCTCGACGGCTCATATTCGCATTTCGCAAGAGCTGCTGAACATTCCGATGGACGACAGTTATTGGAAGATGTTCGCCATTGTGATTCAGCTTGGGGCAATCCTGTCGGTGTTAGTCTATTTTCGCAGCCGGATAGTCACGTTCCTCAAGAGCTTCCCCAAGGGCAAAAATGGTGAGCGAAGTTGGATGTCGCATCCCCTTTCGCTCGTGATCCTGAGCTTTGTCATTACCGCTGTGCCTTGTTTCCTAATGGACGAGTTAATTGGCGAGCACCTTGAGAATCTAACGATGATGGGAATTGCCTTGATCGTCGGCGGCTTGGTGATGTGGATTGTCGATCGAGTCTACAGCGGTCGCGCAACGACACAGGAGATGGATGCGATGACCTTTCGACAAGCTATCGTCATTGGCTTTACTCAAATCTTGGCCGCAACGTTTCCAGGAGTGAGTCGCAGTATGGCGACCATTGCTGGAGGACAGTTGATGGGATTGTCGCGGCCTGCAGCGCTTGAATTCAGTTTCTTTCTTTCGATTCCCGTGATGGTTAGCGCGACAGGATTCAAGATGCTGAAGTTCATGATGAGCGGCGAGAACTCCGTAACAGCGACGCAGTGGCAACTCTTGGCCATCGGCTTTACGGTAAGCTTTTTTGTTGCTTGGGCTGTAATCGCTTGGTTTATGGCTTGGGTCAACAAGCACGGTTTCGCGCCTTTCGCCATCTATCGACTGATCGCTGGCGCAGCTGTTCTTTATTTTCTGGCCTAACTTGTAGGTTGGGTTGAGGACCGAAACCCAACAAACAGCCGATGGTGTGTTCCGCATGCGGGTGAGTTCGGGACACTTTGTCTTAACTATCGCATTACTCTTTTTGTAGCGTTGTTCACTTGTAGAACGCATGCTGCACACACCCTACGTCAAAGACGGTACCCGGGCGTCCCGCCCGTTCGGTAGCGACCGTAACTCCCGTTCGAAGGCGGGCGGGACGCCCGTACCGGTAGGCAGCCCCCCTTGTTTCGCAAAGAGGCCGGAGATGGCGGACATTTTGGCTTATCGGGTGGTTGGTACGGCGTTAAAATAGCTCTGAAAATCCCGCTACACCTCCTACCTGTGATTGCCTTACCATGGTTCGCAATAACGCTTGGGTCTGCTTGCTCGTCCTGCTTTCTGGGACTGCCTTCTCGACAATCGCCTCCGCTCAACAAAAGACTGCTGACGAACCTGCGAAAGTCGAAGTCAAGCAACCCGATGCATCCAAGCCACCCGCATCGGCTGAGATTACCGACGAAGAGGTCAAGCTTCAAAATCGACTGATGTCCGACATTCGCCAAGTCACGCTGACCGGACGTCGAGCTGGCGAAGGCTACTTTTCTGCGGACGGAAAGTTAATGGTCTTCCAAAGCGAACGTGAACCAGGCAATCCGTTTTACCAAATCTACTTGATGGATCGCGAGCTGGGGGACATTCATCGCATCTCCCCTGGAGTCGGAAAAACGACCTGTGCATGGATTCACCCCAACAGTAAGAGCGTTCTGTTTTCGTCTACACAATACGATCCTGAAGCGTTAGCCAAACAGCAAGCTGAGATTGAGTTCCGCGAGTCGGGCCAGCAGCGACGCTACAGTTGGGACTACGATCCAACCTACGAACTGGTCGAGTTCGACTTGAAGACGCACGAGTATCGTCGACTGTCCGATGTTCAAGGCTACGACGCGGAAGCATCGTATTCTCCCGATGGCAAGTCGATTTGCTTTGCTTCGAATCGCCGCGCTTACAGTGGCGAATTGACGACAGAAGAAAAGGAACTTTTCGCACAAGACCCTGCTTCCGCGATGGACCTGTACATCATGGACTCCGATGGCAAGAACGTGAAGCGATTGACCGATGCCATTGGTTACGACGGTGGACCATTCTTTTCTCCCGATGGCAAGCAGATCTGCTGGAGACGTTTTAATAAGAACGGTGCTCTCGCTGAGATCATGGTGATGAACTCGGACGGCTCAAACCAACACGCAGTGACTAAACTGGGCGCGATGAGCTGGGCGCCGTTCTTTCATCCATCAGGCGAATATCTGATCTTCACGACTAACTTGCATGGCTTCAACAACTTTGAACTCTACATGGTCGATGCCGAAGGCAAGACTGAACCGAAACGCGTAACCTATCGTGCTAACTTTGATGGCTTGCCAGTTTTCACTCCAGACGGAAAGTCGTTAGTTTGGACCAGCAATGGGCAGTCGTCTCAAAGCCAGATTTTTGAAGCAGCTTGGAATCACGACGAAGCTCTTAAGCTGCTCGGTTTGGATGATGCCTCCAGCAACACTTCAGTTGCCGAAGCTTCCAAATCGGCGCAATCAACCAATGACGACATCACCGCCGTCGATATTGGCCGTCACATCGATTACTTGTGCCGACCTGAACTGGGTGGTCGACTCACCGGAACCAAAGGTGAAAAGCTGGCCACGGCATACGTAGCTGCTTACCTGGAACAACTGGGTCTGAAACCTGCCGGCGACAATGGTACGTTCTTCCACGAGTTTGAATTCATTGCGGATATTAAAGTCGGCGACGAAAACCACTTAACCTTTGGCGACACCAAGTATCAAGTCGACAAAGACTGGCGTCCGTTGTCGTTTTCGCGAAAAGGCGAAGTGGCACCTTCCGAGTTGGTCTTTGCGGGCTACGGAATTGTCGCTCCAGAAGGCGACGGACAACCGATGTACGATAGCTACGTTCACTTGGATGTTGAAAACAAATGGGTCGTAGTGCTACGACGCATGCCGATGAATATCTCGCCCGAGCGTCGACAGTATTTCTCCGGCTTCAGCCACGACCGATACAAAGCGATGGTCGCTCGCGAACGCGGAGCCAAGGGGATTATCTTTGTGAGTGGACCGACCAGCCAATTCAAGTCACAGTTGATTCCGCTGCGTATGGATGGCTCGATGGGCGCCAGCAGTTTGGCCGCGATCAGCGTTACCGACTCGGTTGCTGCACCGTGGTTTAAAGCTGCCGGTGAAGACCTGCGAGCGATTCAAGAGCAGCTTGACAAAGGTGAGATGATGATGGGGTTCTCGCTCCAGTCGGGTAAGATGTCGGCCAACATCGATATTGATCCAGTCACCAATCGCGGTCGAAACGTTCTAGCAATCCTTCAAGCCGGCGACAAACCTGCCGAGCAGATGGTTGCTGTTGGAGCTCACATCGACCACTTGGGTTCTGGAACCGGATCGTCGCTCGCCAAAGAGAACGAACAAGGGCAGATGCACGTCGGAGCGGACGACAACGCTTCGGGTGTCAGTTGCATGTTGGAGGTTGCTCAATATCTGGCTCATCAAAAGAAGCAAGGAAAGCTGTCTCCCAAACGCGATCTATTGTTCGCGGCGTGGAGTGGCGAAGAGCTTGGTTTGCATGGTTCAGCGTCGTTCACCAACGACTTTGCAAAACTGTACCCCGATCGCGTGCCCAAAGCAGAAGTTGCGACTGCTGAAAGCAAAGATGGATCAGACGCAGCCAGCGATGCGCACGCAGCCATCGCCAAGATGAAGCTGTACCCGCAAATCGCCGCCTACTTGAATATGGATATGGTGGGCCGCTTGCGAGAGAACCTGATTTTACAAGGCCTGGGATCTTCGCCCTACTGGACTGACGTGATTGAACGTCGCAACGCTGTGGTGAAGCTCTCGCTGACTCTGCAACAGGATTGTCACTTGCCAACCGACGCGACTAGCTTCTTCCTGCGAGGTGTACCGATCTTAGCGGCTTTCACCGGTTCGCATGATGAGTATCACACGCCTCGCGATCTGCCTCAACTGATCAACTTCGAAGGTGCCGCTCAAGTTGCTAAGCTGATGGCGCTCATCGCGCGCGACCTTGTGCTGGCCGATGCTCCACCGGAGTATCAAGAGCAAGCCGCTGAGCCTGAAATGCGAGCCAACTTGACGGCCTACTTGGGAACCGTGCCTGACTACGGCCAGACCGACATCCAAGGCGTTAAGCTGGGAGCCGTCACCAAAGGTGCACCTGCGGAAAAGGCTGGTATCCTTGGTGGTGACATCATCGTCGAACTCGCCGGGCGGAAAATCGAGAACATCTACGACTACACCTACGCTATCGAAGCACTCAAAGTCGGCGAGGCGGTGAAGATTAAGGTGCGTCGAGGTGACAAGACCGTTGAACTCGAAGTAACGCCCACCTCACGAACTTAAACAGCAACAAGTCGCACTTCATGATTACACGTCGTCAGATCTTGCAACTGGTTCCTACCTTGGGAATCAGTTCGGCCGTTTTCGCGCGAGCATTGGCACAAGAGACCGCAGGTAAGCTGGAAGTGACCCGCGAGATGATCGCGGCGGCCGAATGGGTTAGCGGTATCGAGCTAACCGAAGAGCAGGAAGAGGCTCTCGTTAAGGATATCAACTCGCTGCACTCGCAACTCGCAGCGCTTCGCAAGGTCGAGCTTGACCCGCAGACCGATGGTCCAGCTTTGATCATGCAGCCCTTGCTGAGCAACAGTAAAATCGCTGAAGCCGCGTCGACAAACAACAAGCCTGCCGAATACGTGTTGCCCAAAGATGTTCAGCTTCCTGCGGATGAAGCTGATCTTGCGTTCATGCCAGTTCACAAGCTTGCCGCGCTGATTCAATCGAAGCGGCTGACCAGTACTGATCTCACCAAGGTCTATCTTCAGCGGCTGAAGAAGTACGATCCACAATTGATGTGTGTGGTGAATCTGACTGAAACGTTGGCGATGGAACAAGCCAAGAAAGCTGATGAAGAGATCGCCGCAGGGCGGTATCTCGGCCCACTCCACGGGATTCCTTGGGGTGCCAAAGACTTGATCGCTGTCGATGGCTATCCAACGACCTGGGGCATACCGGTGTTTAAGGATCGTATCATCCCGCAGACTGCCACGGTCGCTCAACGCTTGTCGGCTGCTGGTGCGGTCCTGGTTGCTAAGCTCAGCTTGGGCGCCATTGCCATGGGTGACAAATGGTTCCGCGGAATGACTCGCAATCCTTGGAACCTCGAGCAAGGTTCTAGCGGGTCGAGCGCCGGTTCATGCTCGGCATCCTCAGCAGGATTAGTCGGTTTCGCGCTCGGCAGTGAAACGCTGGGAAGTATTCTTTCGCCATCAACACGCTGCGCTTCGCACGGCTTGCGACCGACCTTTGGTCGGGTGAGTCGATCGGGTTGCATGCCGCTATCATGGTCGATGGATAAGATTGGACCGATTGGTCGTAGCGTTGAAGATCTGGCTTTGGTCTTTGCGGCGATTCAAGGCAGCGATGGATTGGATCCCACAGTTGTTGACCGCCCATTCCAATGGCCTATGGCAGTCGACTTCTCCAAGATCACGGTAGGAGTCGTCAAGAAGGACAAGCCCGACCCGGCCGTTGATGTGCTTCGCGAGATTGGTTGCCAGATCAAAGAGATCGAGCTTCCCGGCGGCTATCCACTTTCAGCACTCTTCAAGATCATCGACATCGAAGGAGCGGCTGTGTTTGACGATCTGCTTCGCGCGGGAAAGACTGAAGGCTGGAACACGTGGACTCAGTCGTTCCAATCGGCTCAGTTCGTTACAGCCATCGACTACCTTCGCATGCAACGCGTTCGTCGCAAGTTGATGAATGAGTTTGAAAAGTTGATGAACGAAGTGGATCTGTTGTTCAACACAGGCGATTTGGTTCACACCAACTTTACCGGACATCCTTCGCTCGTCATGCCCTACGTAGCTCCCGATGCCCAAGCTGGAAAGAAGCCTTCCAGCGTCGTATTCACCGGTCAACTGTTTGGTGAAGCAACGATATTGGCCTTAGCCAAAGAGTTCGAGACTCGACAAGCTCAACCCCTCCCCCGCCCATCGCTGCCTTCGTAATTCAGATCGTAGCAGGCACATCCCATGAGCCGTCCGCTGCATTCCGTCTTCAAGCCCACCCGACTTGCCTGGTTGGTCCCTTATGCCTCTCGCTAAGGACCGATTGACAGGTCAGCTTAAGCAGCTCGCATGACCAAAGCGACACGAGCGATGAACTCTCCCGCTCGCATTACATAGCCGTTTAGTGTACCAACTTTATTCGCGGGAGAGTCGCGTGGTGAGTAGTGCGAGCCATAAGCGGTGAGGGCAAGAAGTGCAGTCCGTAGTCGATCACTAACGATCAACACGGGTCCCACCAGCCGCGCACTACAACTTTCTAACCACCAATCAGCACTAATTTCCATTAATCAATAGTGCCAGTAAGTGAAAAATTTGTTTGAACCTCACCAACCGCACGGTACACTACAATCTCGCGGAGCTTAAAAAGTACCGCGACGAATCACAATCCTCGAATCGTTAAACCAGTCGATTTGGGTTACCGCCAACGTTTGGGCATTTAGGAAATTGAGCACTCGAACAGTTTACGTTGAAACGACAATAATCGGCCACATCGCTGCTCGACTACAAGCGAACATTACAGTGGCGGCGAGGCAATTGTCTTCTCAAACATGGTGGGATCGACGCGGCGATTATTCTCTCTTTGTGTCTCAAGTTGTCATTGAAGAGTGTTGTGCTGGAGATTCAGCTGCATCTCAGGAGCGGATGAGTTTAATCGATGGAATTCCAGTCCTGGACGTTTCATCCGAAGCAAAAAGCCTCGCCGCAGCATTAATCAAATCCTATGGAGTTCCAGCTAGTGAGCCACGAGATGCTTTGCACATTGCGATCGCCGCAACAAATGGATTACAATACTTGTTGACGTGGAATTTTCGTCACATCGCGAATGCGGGAACTCGGGCGTTGATTGAGAGCGTCTGCCGCGAAGAAGGCTACACACCGCCCGCAATTTGCTCTCCCGACGAACTACTCGGAGCATAACCATGCCGCCAGACACAATCAACGATGAAATCTTGGCGATAAAGCGACGTTTGGCAGCCCAGTTCGGCAATGATTTGGACCGCATTGTTGCAGATCTCCAAGCTAAGCAGCGCAATACGGTTCGTCTACCGCCGCGACCTACAAAGTCTGAGCCAAACGATACTCCCCAATCGCCCGTTGATGGTTTGCCCGATGGTGCGTCCACTTCTGCGGCTGGGTGATAGTCGGCCTTATTCTCGCAACAAACCAATAGCCACGCCAACTTGAGCAACCATTTGACTAGGACGGCACGAGAAATGAACTCTCCCGCGAGCTGAGTTTGCCGTTTAGAGAACAACTAATTCGCGGGAGAGTCGGGTGGCGAGTAGTGCGAGCCATAAGCGGTGAGGGTCAAAATGGCCAGACCGAAGTTAACAACTAATGATCAACACCGATCCAACCAGCCGAACAATCATCTTCAACGACTAATCAGCACTAATTTCCACTAATCATAAGAGCCAATCAGTGAAGTTTAGTGGTATCTGATCCTGCGCGGCAAATGGCGGCGACTTGGACGACGCCCTTTTGATCGCTGAGCTTTCGTTCTGCTTGGCCATCGATTTCGTAAAGGCCACTTCCATCGCTGTAAATAATCTTGCCGTCATGGGCTAAGTCGAAACATAATACGCCGCGATGCAATACTTCCGCTTCTCCAGTTGCTGGATTGGCTTTGACCAATTCCCAATCGGCTGGAGCCAATACTGTCCGTCCATCGGATGTCTTGCGAAGTTGCTTCTGGGTATCTAGGACTCGTCCCCAAAGCATCATCTCACGCGTGATGTTTGGCTGAGATGGATCGCGATGACTTTCGGCCAGGGGCTTTCCCGAAAACATCACCGACATGAAATTGGCAAAGTAATAGGCAGCTCTGGCCAAGCGTAGCGGGAATAGCACGATATCCTTGAGAAGCGTCACTGGCGATGGAGGCTTAGCGATACTTGCTTGATAGGGGCGTCTGACGCAGATTAGTTCGCCTTGAGAATTAACTCGTGGCTGAAGATAGTCAAACTGCTTTGATTCAAGAAGAGTTTCGACATCGCCAGCCTCATACGTAATTCGGCAAATGGCTGCGGGAGCAAGACCCATGAGAAAACCTTGAGCGTTGCGGCCAAGACCCATCGAATGAAAATAGATGTAGTCCTTGCCATCACGCTTAACCCACACAGGAGCTTCGTCTCGTGAATCGCCGGTCGTTAGCTTGACGTGATGCACTCCGTCGCGCTTGCCGACCACGATACTACTCGTCCCGCCGGCTTCGGGCGTACTGAAAACCAAAAGTCCATCGTCAGCTTTGGCACTTAAGCCTTGTGGGTAGAAGTCGTTGCGGTGCACCAATCTTGTTTCGCCTTTGGAGCCAAGATCGTATCGAAACAGGCCACCACCACCGGGCATTCCGACGCTGTACGCAATGTTACCGCGATCCGACGTTACATTGGTAAAGGACATCTTCTTGCGGTCGATGCGATTGGCCGGATTCAATTGACTCCACTCTGGAGTCAGCAACGAAGGTTGCCACGACTGCGCGTCACCTTTCCATGAGTTCAGTCGATTGGTCTTTTCCTCTCGCTTTTCAGCATCAGCAATAAAGCGACTAGTGATCGAGTTTGCCTTGCCAGTATCGTCAATAAGTAGCAATTCACCTGAACAGATGGCGGCAACTTGATAATTCATCACTTCGTTTCGCGGTTTCGTGGGGGAACTCGGGGTCGTTCGAAGCCTATAAACTATCACGAAACTAGGGCTTTTGAAAGATTATGAGGAAGGCTGGATGGAGTCTATAGGAACCGTTCTAGCCGCGAAAACTCACAAAAGGGCACAAAAGAAAATAGGAGTCCAGAAAGTCCCAGTTGCAAACATGCGTTTGGGGGCATTGGAGAATTATACGCCACAACCGTTTGCTTGCTCTGCCATCCGTGCGACTGAGTTTGGATTGTGGAACCGAAGCTGTTATACTGAGAAATGTCTGTTACGCAGGAAGAGGAAGGAATGGCGATGCCAATTGAACTACCACTAAGTACCATGTCTGTTAGCGAGAAAGTTCAACTTTTTGAGCAGGTATGGGATGATCTCTGTAAACAATCGGGAGAGATTCCGACCCCGGACTGGCATGTCGCGATCCTCAACGAACGTCAGCGTCAGATTGAGAATGGGACCATGTCGGTGTCGCCTTGGTCTGAGGCCAAAGAACGATTGCAGAAGCTGGGCAAATGATTGTTGGGATTTCGTCTGGCGCAGAAGCTGATATTGCCGAGGGGTATTGGTTCTAAGAGCGTCAAAGTATCGGTTTGGGTGATTATTTTCGCACTTGCATTTTTGCTGATGTCGAATCATTAGCATATACGGCTGGCATTCACGAAATTGAAAACGGATTTCATCGATCTCTGGGGAAACGTTTTCCATTTGGTATTTACTACACGTTAGCCGACGAATATGTGACAATCGTGGCAATACTTGACCTTAGGCGTGAGCCACTCTGGATACGCGAGTCACTCAACTCGAGGAGATAGATAGTACAGTGGATTGCAGGGTGCGCCCTCTATAAGAGTAAAACTCGCGCCAAATCAACTTCCGCTCTCCCTCTTGCCAATTTTCTCGCACTCTTGACCGGCCAGCCAAGCTTCAATCCACCGCCGGGACATACTGTGGGGTTGGGCGAGGCGACACCAACGCCTCATCCATTTTGTGATTTTTCGTGTCTAGTCAAATTCCTACCAACAAGGAACTTTGCGAATACTTGCAAAAGCTGCTCTTGAACTAAAACGGAAAATCTGGGATAGGGCGGTTACTGGCGTTTTCCTCTTTGAACATGCAGACTGATGCACGACGAGCCGCAGATTTATCGATTCCCCGCTTTTTCAATCGACTATGATCCGATTGTCATTAGCGGCATTGGCTTAGCAACGAGCGTTGGCAAAGACCGTGAATCGGTTTGGCAAGCTCTTCAAACGGGTCAGAGCGGAATTCGTCGCACCAATGAACAAGACGGTTTTAACGGTCTTGCCCTTCCCTGTGGAATGGTGGATTGGCTGGGGCCTCACGATCGTCGCTTGAAGTCCGTTAAACTCAGTGAAATCGCAGCCGAAGAAGCGCTGGGTGACGCGCAGATCGACTGGAGTCGAGTCGATCGACAAAGGTTTGCCAGCAGTGTTTCGACTCAGTTTGGCGATATCGGCTACCTTTATCTCGATCCACAAGTACGCGATCAATACCCGCTTCCCGAAGATCAACCGCATTGGTGGAATGAGTTCTTGCCAAGTTCAGCTTCGGGCATTATCGCCGAGCGATTTGGCCTCCAAGGTCCACGATTGTGTCACGCCACAGCATGCGCCAGCGGGCTTATCAGCACGATGGCCGCAGCGCGAATGATCGAAGATGATCAAGCAGATTTCGCGCTGTGTGGTGCCGCTGACATGGTTCATCCGCTCACGTTAGCTTCGTTTCATCGCATGGGTGTTCTGGCTGATCACGAAGATGCCACGCGAGCCTGTCGACCGTTCGACGTGAATCGCAACGGCTTTGTGATGGGCGAAGGCGCAGCGATGTTGGTTTTGGAAAAACGCAGTCATTGTTTGCAGCGTGGTGGCAGAATCTACGCCGAGCTCGCTGGTTCGGCTGTCTTTGGACTCGCTCAGCACGTCACTGGCTTGGATGGCGCGGCTGAATCGCTCAGCCACCTGATTAAGACACTTTGTTACCGCGCGCGATGGGATTATCTAGGACCGGACTACATCAACGCGCACGGAACAGGAACGGCTCAGAACGACCTTAGCGAGCTGAGCGCAATTCGCCTTGGACTCGAAGATCTTTCGGATCGCGTCGTGGTGAGCAGTAACAAAGCGGTTCTCGGGCACTTGATCAACGCGGCTGGAAGTGTTGAACTAGCAATTACTGCTTTGGCTCTGCGAGACGGGTACGCTCCACCAACTATGAATCTGACTAGCCCTGAACTTCAGGGAAAAATCGATTGCTTAGCCGACTGCGGAGTTCAACGGGAGTTGAATCGAGCCCTCAAGCTTTCTCTGGCTTTTGGCGGTCACGTCGTCGGTATGGCTCTTTGTAAGTCCACCGACGAGAATCTTCAACGCAATTCTCTGCCGTTGAACTGTGGTGCTCTTGTACGTGGTGCTCTTGCACGACAATCGCCTTCGACGGCAGTTGCTAGTAGACGGGCTGCGATGAGCGGATCATGATGGTGCTGTTCCCCATCTTGAGCCACAGCACATGACATCCGCCGCAAACACACTGAACAAGAATCGCTGGATGCTGTTGCTGCTCTTGTTGGCATTTGTGCTGCGAGTCGGCGCGGCGGTCTATTGGCATCGATCAGCATTGCCAGAAAACGGCTTTCTCAGGCTGGGCGACAGCGATGGTTATTGGGTGCTCGCCTCGCACATTGCCCAGGGTGAGCCCTACCAATACGGAAGCGAAAACGCGAGCGTCTTTCGCGCGCCGATGATGCCGCTATTGTTGTCGCCAATGACGTTGATCGAAGATCGCTCCACGGCCATTTTCTGCGCGAGAATCGTCGGCGCTCTCTTGGGGACGCTTTCGGTCTATCTAGTTTCGCTGTTGGCATTTCGATTAGCAGGAAGACAGGCCGCTCTGGCCGCCGCACTTTTAGCCAGCCTCTATCCATCGGCGATCGGCGTGAGCATCATCATTCTCAGCGAGATGTTGTTCGTGCCTCTGATGCTTACCTTCCTGCTGCTGTGGAGCGACACGCTTCAAGCAATCCCACTAAAGCAGCGAGTTCGACTAGCGCTCTTAACAGGCATCGTCGGAGGTCTGGCAATTCTGACTCGTCCTAGTTGGTTGTTGTTCACTCCGATGGTGGCCGTCCTGGGCCTAGGTTTGACACGACGTAGGTTAATCTATGTTCAGACGATCCTTTGGATGGGTTTGGGAATCAGCATCGCCATGATGCCTTGGTGGGTGCGTAATTACAACGTGACAGGAAAGTTTGTACTAACAACTTTGCAAGTCGGTCCCAGTTTGTACGATTCGTTCCACCCGGGAGCGAGTGGCAGAAGCGACGAAGGCATGAACTTCATGCGACGGATCGAAGCTGAGCAGACCGAAGCCGATCAAGCCTCGGCGCAGGTTGGGGAAGGCAAGTCACAAGCCTTAGAAGGCACTTTGGACGGCACTTTCGAATGGCGTATCAATCGACGTGCTCAGCAGCAAGCCATCGATTGGTGCTTAGAAAACCCACTCGAGATTCCACGCTTAGCTTTCGCAAAGCTCAAGAAGACCTGGAGTGTTTGGCCAGATGGTGGTGATGTGGGATCGCCGCTGATTCGAGCGGCTGTTTCGCTGAGCATGCTGGCGGTAATGTTGCTAGCATTCTTCGGTAGTTGGAAGCTCTTTCGCACGCAAACTTTGATGCTAGCAATCTGCTGGAGTCCATGTCTTTACTTCACCCTCCTACATATGGTATTCGTTGGCTCGGTGCGCTACCGCGAGCCTGCCGTGATCGTATTGTTGGCAGTCGCTGGATGTTCACTTGCTCGATGGTTCTTTCCCCAAGACTCTTCCGTTCAAGACTCTTCGCGTGTCGAATTTGCAAAGCCAGATCGCTCAACTGGCTGATGGCAGGCATAAGCCTTCGATCAGGCGCTCGCAGCCCGCGCGGAAACAAGGTTCGACAAGTACTCCCGTACTCCTTCTGATTATCATCTTGGCCGCGATTGCTTCGGTGATGAGTTACCGAGCGTTCTTGAAGCGATTCGACAGTGAGCTTCGCACGGCGGTGCAGAAACAACTTGCAGATCTTTTTCCGCACGCGAAAGTTCATGTCCAACGAGTCAGCAAAGATCGAAGCGGCCGAGTCATTGCTGAGGTCGTACGGATGGCGACCGTCGTTGACAACAAGCCCTTTCAAGTCTTCGGTGCCGAAAAGGTTGTCATCGAAGGACAACTCGATATCGCCGACTTTCTTAAGCAGACGATCAAGGTCGAACAGATCTCGTTGTTTGGAGTGCAGATCGATGCTTGGCCACTTGCGGATGGGACATGGTCGATCGATTGCCTCAAGCCCAAAGAAACTAACGCGAAAAGCACGCCGAAAGTCATTCTTAATGACTCATTGATTCGAGTCCGACAGTCCGCCGCTCGTCAGTCACGCGAGATTGTTGTTCACGGAGTTCAAGCAACCGTCGAAACTGTTTACGCGCCAGCCGACTTCGGACAGGCGAGTTCGTCTGCGACCAAACTGGTTCGAATTCAAGGTGCCGCACAAAGTAGCGGATTGTTAGAGAAGGTGAATGTCGAGTGCGAGATCGACTTAGCCACCAAGAGTTTTCAGGCTGTTGGGAATTTCTCGGGTCTACAATTCAGTCCTAAACTGTTGGAGCGATTGCCACCCGAACTAGCTCAGAAGCTGATGCAGTTTCGCGGATTGGAATGCGAGGCATCGAGTCAGTACTTCAAAGTGAATCTTGCCCCCAATCAGCCACCGCAGTTCGTTTGCCAAGGGAAACTCAAATCGGGCCGATTGCAAGACTCGCGGTTACCCTATCCGATCGAAGAGATCTGTAGTGACTTCTACTGTCGCAATACTCTGTTGCAGCTTCGAAACATGCATGCGCAAAGTGGAAGTGCGACATTGTCTTTCCAAGCAGACATCCAAGGGTTAGGTCTAGACAGTCCGATGCAGATCGAGGCTGAGGTAGAGAATCTAGAGCTTGACAAGCGGCTCTATCAATCTCTGCCGCCCACCGTCCAACAACAGTGGGATAAGTTCCAATTGAGCGGTCGAGTCAGTGGTAGCTTGAAGCTGCATTTCGATGGTCAGAAATGGCAGCCCTCTGCCTCCATTCGTTGCCAGCAAGTTAGCCTCAAGCCTTGGTTGTTCCCTTATGAGTTCTCGCAAGTTGAGGGCGAGATCACCTATGCGTCTGGCTTGCTAAAAAGCTCACGACTGCTCGGTCGAGCTAGCGGCCAGATTGTCGAAGCCTCGTTGAGTTTAACTCATGTAACGCTACCGCAGGCTCCTGTCATGCAACCTGACGGTGCTGCATTGCAAGGAATGCAGTGGATCGGTTCGCTGCAAGCCCGAAGCCTTGGTCCTGTCGCCATTGATGAAGATCTCGTGGCAGCACTTACACCGACCGGTAAGCCGCAGAGTGGAGCTGAGAAGTTCGTTCGATCGTTGCAGTTGATTGGAAGTGTTGAACTCGTGAACGCAACTTTTGAGCGTACTGATCCCAGCTTGCCGCGTTGGAATCGAACACTTGAAGCCAGAATTTACGACGGTCGATTGAAGTACGAAAAGTTCCCGTTCCCCATCTACAACATTCGCGGCACCATTATTAACCAAGGCGACGCATGGCTGCTCGACAGCTTCGAAGGTCGCAACGATTCCGCTCGCATCCTTTGCAACGGAGCCTGGCAACAAGTGGCTCAGGGATTATTGCCGTTCAATCTTCAATTTGTCGCTCATACTGTTCCGATGGTGGACGATCTATTCAGGGCCTTGCCGACTGGAGCCAAGAAGGTCTATGAAGAGCTTCAGCCTTCGGGATCGATCGACCGCGTGAATGCTACAATTCAACGCGCTGTCGTGGACGCGGAGATCGACACTAAGGTTGTCTTGTTCGAAGATCGCGATTCGGTCACAGCTAACGGAAAGTCGTTGCGGCTTCGTCCGCGGAAGCTGCCTTTCTTGTTGGACGATGTTACCGGAAAAGTCGTCTATGACAACGGCTTTGTAACGATTGAACATGCCACCGCACAGAACGGTGCCACGCGACTTGCTGTGACAGGAAATTGTAGTGCTGTTGCCAACGATAAATGGCAGACTGACATCAAATGGCTTCCGAGCACTCGGTTGATGGTTGATGGTCAATTCGTAAAGTCACTTCCACAGTCGATCCAAGAGTCGATGAACAAGTTAGCCTTTTACGGCCCAGTCAATGTCCTGGGAACCAGCCAAGTGGTCTTTGGGCAGGACCCTGAAGACATCACTTCGACGTGGGATGTACAGTTGGCCATTGAAGATGGCAGGTTGGGTGGTGGTTCGAATATCTCAGCAATGTGCGGAACTGTTTGGATTCGCGGGAGCAGCGATCGGCAAAACCTGAACGCAACAGGAAGCGTCGCTATGGATGCGATGCGAGTGATGAAGACTCCGGTAACCAAACTTCGCGGTCCGTTTGTGATTCTGGAAAACAAACTGTATTTTGGATCTGCTGTACAAGATGCAATTCCCAATCCCAATTCAGGCGATCGCCCAAGTGAACTGACCGCATCAGCGCTGGCAGGTACACTCAAACTGAGCGGCTATGGACGATTGGATACTGGCAAGTTTGATGTGGATGCCAAACTTGAAGAGGCTCAGTTGAGTGCGTTGCTGAAAGACATTGGTATCCAGAGTCAAACTCCAGAGGCTACCTGCAACGCCAATCTAAAGTTTCGCGGAGTGCCCTGGAACCCTCAGACTTACGAAGGTGACGGCGAGATACGCTTGACGGATGCAAAGCTGTATGAGCTACCGTTCATGATGCGATTCTTTAGCGTCGCCTCGGTCAATGCCAACGATGCCTCGGCATTTCAGCGCGCGACGATCGGCTTTCGACTTGATGGCGACCGAATACCGTTACAAGTCTCGGCTGACGGTGAAGTCCTCCGACTTCGAGGCGAGGGATGGACCAATTTGCGACGCGAAATCGACTTGCAACTTTATACGTACGTTGGACGGCGAGTCCCGATCGGCAATATCATCTCTCCACTGCTGCCCGAGTCGCGATTCTCGACCTTCATGATGGTCGAAGTGACTGGGACGATGGACAGTCCCGATATGCAACGACGTCCGTTTCCACAACTTGAAGCCACATTTCAACAGATGTTTCCGGAGGTCGCCGAGCGACAGCCGCTACGTGACACGATCCAGCGTTGGAGAAACTAGTGTTTTAGTTTGAAGGGATTCACTCAATGCAAATTCCAGCATCTGCCATTACCGCCAGCATCTCTGCAATTACAACAGGAAAGGCCGAGCGAACTGCGGCCACTGAAGCTCCCACGATACAAGCACCGCATGTCGAAGGCTCCGAACAAAGCAACCCGGACCGCGACGCGCAGGGACAAGGCGATGGGATGGGGCCGCGAAGCCATGCCAAGTATCGCAAAGAGGACTCGCCTATTGCTGACGCCGCCCCGCAGGACGCGATGCTTCCCGCGCCTACCCTTCCAGATGAACCGCCAAGCCAGCTCGACATGCTCGGATAAGTAGCCACTGTCGCCAGACGGTGGATTGCCCAACCAGACGACTGAACGGGGCCGACCGGATTCGAGCATGAGTAGGAGCAGGACAACTCAGATTCGTTCGTACCGGTCGTATCGAATGTGACGCACGCACGCTTCGCTGGTAGTGGCAGATCTTGGGCTGTTAAGTCCAGCAGTTCGATACTGTGAAGTAGGTTTCACTGTTCAAACTTCTAGTATGGAACCTCAGAATATGATTCGCCTATCCTTCACAGTTTCGTTTCTTTGCTGTTTGCTGCCTCAGATGGTCGCTGCGCAAGATGCTGCACAGAATGCAGATCCGCGCGACGTAAATTTGGATGTGCACCTGAATCCACACCAAGTGTTGGGCTACGAGAGCTGCCAAAAGTGTCATGCTTCGGAAATCGGCGTTTGGAAGCAGACGCCACACCATACAACTTTCATGACGCTCCATCGCAACCCAGCGGCAAAAGAGATTGCCGGACGGTTGGGGATCGAATCGTTCAAGACCGATTCCAACTGCGTCAAATGCCATTACACGATGCAAGCCGATAACTCGGGGGATTTGCAAGCGGTTTCAGGTATTTCGTGTGAGTCTTGTCATGGCGCGGCCGAGAACTGGATTGAACACCACTCCGATTTTGGTGGTCCAAGAGCGACGCGGCAAACAGAAACACCACAGCACCGCATCGAACGCTTGCGGGCTGCTATCGGCGGCGGCATGCGCAATCCTGTGAACGTCTACTTGATTGCACAAAGCTGCTATCGCTGCCACACAGTTCCCGACGAACGTCTTGTAAATGTTGGCGGTCACAAGGCGGGAAGTCTAGATTTTGAATTTGTCGCTTGGTCCCAGGGCACCTTGCGTCATAACTTTGTTCGTACCAACGGGCAGGTTAATGATCCTTCCAGTAAAGAACGACAACGTGAAATGTTCATGGCCGGGATGATCGCCGATTTGGAATTCAGTATGCGAGCTACCGCAGCTGCAACGGAGAAATATGACTTCGGCATTAACTCGGCCAAACGTACCGCTCGGGCCGCCAAACGACTTGCGGCTGCACAATCAAAACTCAATCAACCGCTGCTCGAAGATATCTTAGCCGTGTTCCAAAGCGTTGAGCTGAAATTGAACAATCGTCAGCAGTTGACCGAAGCGGCTGACAAGATCAACTTGCTGGGAATTCGCTTCGCCGCGACGGTTCAAGGTAGTGACTTAGCGGCGATTGAGAGCTTCATTCCACCGCAAGAAAACTGGAAATAACAAGCTACATCTTGTCGCCGGTGGCTTTGGTGAGTGCCATGAAGGCAGATTCGAGGTTGGTCTCTTTCTCACAAAAGCGTTTGAACAAGAGACCGGCTTGAGCTAGTTGTTGAGCCAGTGGGCTGTAATCCTCGATGCCTTCTTTCAGTGTGACTTCGACCGTGCCATGTAGCGTCTCGGCGCGGTCGACCAGTTCCGACTTAGCGACGAAGGACTCGATGGCGCTCAGGCCCGAGGCTTGGCTAGGTTGAATCTCTAGGATAGTCTGTGGTCTAACTTTCTTGATCAGCTCGGTGATCGGACCATTGAATCCCATTTCGCCGCGGTTGATGATGCCTACTTTGTTACAAATGTCGGCAAGCTCGGGAAGAATGTGACTGCTAACGACAATCGTCTTTCCCATCTGACCCAAGCGGCGAAGCAGATTACGCATCTCGATTCTAGCTCGGGGGTCCAAGCCGCTGAGCGGTTCGTCGAGCAGCAGGACTTGCGGGTCATGAATAAGCACACGAGCTAAGCCCAATCGCTGAGTCTGTCCGCGCGAGAGAGTGTTGGCAAAAGCGTCTCGCTTGAAGTTTAAGTCAACGATCTCGAGCATTTCGTCACAACGCTTGCGACGTTCCGGTCCGTTGATGCGATAGGCAGCCGCGAAAAACTCAAGATACTCAATCACCGTCATATCATCGTAGACGCCAAAGAAGTCGGGCATGAAACCCACGCAGCTTCGGATCTCTTTAGGATTGGTATAGATCGAATGATCGCATACGTGCGCCTCGCCGTAAGTCGGTGTTAGCAGAGTTGCGATAATCCGCATCGTAGTCGTCTTGCCCGCGCCGTTGGGGCCGATGAAGCCGAATAGATCACCTTGTTCGAGGTCAAGATTGATGCCTCGAATAGCGTACATGTCGCCGTATTTCTTCGTCAGATTGACAGTTTTGATCACGCTCAAAAGCCCTTATCGATGCATTCGGTGATTGAGTTAGACGGTCTTATCGAGCCTGCTTCGATTTGCGACTCTGCGTTACGGGGATCAGGATGCGGCACCAAGTGCGATCGATGCCGGTCTTGATTTCGGGTTCGTCCGTCGGATTTTCTGTGGTCACTTTGATTTGATTCGGCGAGGATTCGATTCGACCGAGCAAAATGGCATAGTCAGTCTCAAGCAAGTTACTGTGATCGATGATGCCTTGATAGTTGTTGGTTAGGGACGTGTAGTTGCGTCCCGTCGCCGCGTTGTGGAACATCATGAGCTCCATCAGTCGATCCAAGCTGTTTCGGTCGGCGGGATTCCAACGCGCTGATGTTGTCTTGCCTTCAACCTCCGTTTGTCGGCTGAGTCGGCGGAGCAGGTCTTTAGGAATGATCTGCGAGGAGAGTTGAATCACATCGCCTGCGGGCATACGGCTCTTGAGGGGATAGAACCAGCGATGGTAGAACAGCGAAACATCCCGAAGTTCACTGTCCAGCGGATTAACAATTTGACCTGCCAGTTGATCGACGCTATCTAGTTCTTGCAGTTCGGACTGTTGTTTGATTTCAATTTGGTCGCTGAAAGTGCCATAGATTGATTTGGTTCCAGCAGATGGAATGCCTACGCCGGAAATCTCCGAGAATTCGCCTTCGCCAATGCTTACGGCATAGGCGGGCATCCCGCGTTCCATGGTCAACTGTGATTGCAGTCCCCCAAGTCCATTGCCAGGCAACCCTTGCCAATCCCAAAAGCCGATCGGCTTACCTGCGGAATTAGTCATGCGAACGGTAAGCGGCCTAGCATGCGCGGAGTAGATGTGGCTCCATAGGTGCGCATCGATGTGGCCGGTTTTAGTATCAACATCAATGATCTGTGCGCTATTGACGATTATACGATCGGGACGAATTTGCTGGTAGAACCACGTGAGAACGGCTGTGCTAATCAGCAACATCACTCCTGCTAGAGGCCAGCTCAGGTGCGGCTTTCGCAGCCACTTCACAGAGATCAAATAGTCAATCGGGCCAATCAGTAAGAGGATGCCTAAGAGGATCGCCGCAACTTGACTGAACCCCAGCGATTTCACTTCTTGGAACTGGTCCAAAGTGGCTCGCAACTGGCCAGTGATATCGCTATACCCTAAGTACGACGTTGAGGACGCGTGCTCGGATTGGCTACTTTCCAAGAGCGACTTGTCGACATAAGGCGACAAAAGCCGCTCCCAGAGATTCTTGCGATGCTTCCAGTTCGCAAAAGATGGTTGTGATAGGTCCGAGCAGATTGTTTGAATTGTTCCAAAGCCGCAAGCCGAGCGATTCCACCAGGGAATCTGTTTGGCAAGATCATCGCGAAGACTGAGCTTTACCAAGTTTGAGTCGACTTCAAGTTGAATGGCTTGGATCCCTAGAAGTCGTTGTTCGGAAATGATCAACGATTCCAGAGCGGCTGGGCTAGAGATCTTGGAGTCGCCGACAATCTTTCCTGGCAATAGTGCTTGAAGTTCGTTAATTGCTTGCAGGTTGCTGGCGGCGGCCCCAAGCGAGATGATGCAGCCTCCACCGCGGCGAATCCAGGTCTGTAGGGCCGACCACTGAGTGGGCTGAACTTCGCTGAGCAGCTTAACGTTGGCTGTTGAAAGGATCACCAGATTGCAAGGTTGGTAGGCCAGCCACGAGTTTGGTAGATCAGCAGCTTGTTGAATCTCGATGATCTGCATGCTGCGTTCGGATTTGCCGGTACTCACCCGCACCAATTCCTCGACGCCCATCGAAGATCCTAGACAAAGGATCATGGGCTGCGTCTCTATCAAGCCTTCTTGATCCGACAGCGCTTTGTCCTCTGTGGCGATCTGTTTGCCTTCGCTGTTGAGCAGGCTGGCACTGATCACCGAATTTCTTCGGCCGATACGCACTGGGACTTCGATTGTTGAAGACGCACCGTTTGCCGAGTCGAATTGTTTGCGATAAATGACTTCGACGCCATCACCGTCCAGCGTCGTTACTTGACCCGACTGAACTTGGTTTTTTAGGTCGGCTGGAACTTGCAGTTGCACCATGCAACTTTGGCCCAGTTTCCAGTTGCCTTGAATACCGATCTGTTGAATCAGTTTTTCTTGAGTTGGCTTGGTGTCGTCGGCTTTGACGGGTAAGACGAGAGACGAAACAAGACTGAGGCAAATTGCGAACACTGTGCATGCGAACAGGTTGCAATTGAATGGCATAACACAGCCCCGCAATTGCCAAGTTGCGATTGCTGAGAACCAGTTGCTGTTAGACTGAGATAAGCGGGCCTGCATTGCGTTCCTGGCCAGATAGAAAAGTGGCGCGAGTATGGTGCAAACGATACTCGCGCCGAAAGTGATGAGCAATTGAGATCGTTAAGGTAACCGCTTTACCTTCAAGTTACGGAAGTAGACAACGCTCTCGGGGTCGTGAGCTTGGAGAGCAAAAGTGCCTTCGCCCAATCGTCGTTCAAAGTCGGCAGAAAAAGCCGCTTTGTTTTCAGGCTCGGTATAGTCAACCTTGGTCTTGCCATTGACGATCAACTGAACGCGTCGACCGGTAACGATGATTTCTTGGGTGTACCATTCGTCATCCTTCACACCTGGATCGGCAATGTCTTCAACAGCGTAAAGTCCGCTGGTCTTCTTGGGATCCGAGTGAGTTACATTGACTTGGCACTCGTAACCAAACTTGGGCCAACCTTTTTCCAGGAACTTGGTATGGAAGTAAATTCCGGAGTTGCTGCCTTTGGTTGTCTTTACTTCAGCTTTGAAGTGAAAATTCTTAAATGGCTTTTCATCGCCAACATAGAACAGGTGAGCTCTTGGACCGTGGCAGGTCAGCAAGCCATCTTTGACTTGCCAGCTATCTGGATTCTCGTTGACTTTCCAACCTTTAAGTGACTGGCCGTCAAACATGTTGACCCAGCCGTCGTCTTGCGCGGTTGCTGAACCGAGCAATGCGGTCAGAGCAATGAAAGTGATTTGGAGAAGCTTACGAAACATGGTGGGGTCTCTTATCGAGGTGGGGTGGATTAAGAAAAACGGCCAAGTGCCATCAGGCGCACTTGGCCATGTCAGTTTGGTTTGCTCAGCGCAAAAGTAAATCAGCGCGAAAGTAAAGTTTGATCAACTACTACTTGCCGTCTTTGTCGCCACCTGGCAGTAGTTTAGCCTTCATGCGATCGCCGAAAGTCTTGTTCTTTTCGTCGGCACTCTTTTCGCCTTCAAGCTTCTTGAAAATTTCACCCAATCGCTCGGCGTACTTTTCAGGCTCTTTCTTGAACTCGGCCATTGGGAACTTGTCTTTTTCCAACGCTTCGTGAAGAGCCTTGCCATAAACGTTGCGGACCTTCTTCTTGTCCTCTTTCTCAACGTGGCAGACATTGCACTTGGCTTCGTCAACTAAAGCCTTGAAGTCCTTGTCAGCTTTGTCGTCGGCGTACTTTGCCTTGAAACGATCTGAAATCTGCTTGTTGGCCAAGACCGGTTGAGCCATTCCGCAAGCAACGAACGAAACGATACACAGACAGAACAATTTTCGCATTCACATTCTCCTTGGAAACTTTGTTTGGACGTCGAATTGCCGATCGTCCGCATCGAGGTGGGTGGTGAGGAGGGAACGATTCTTTAGCACCGCAAGTTTGCGCTCGATCTGCTACAAAATCAAGGGTCCAAGCCACGACACTTCGTGTCAGACCTGAGCAATTACGCCATTTTTGCTCGGCGACCCCTATTTTACGGGGTGGTTGACGGCTGAGTTCGATAGCCGGGTACAAAATGGGACGAAATCAATTGAAAATCCGCAGGCCTAACTTCCATAACAGATGTTAAGCCTTGAGGCGGTGATTTCCATCGCACGACGCGCTCCGTACTTCGTTCGGCATACCAACCGTCCTGCTGACCATTGTGGATGGTCAATTCAGAGATTCGGGTATTCGAACGCGAGAATACACAAACGTGCTCCAAGTTTTGATCATAGGCGTTATCGGTGCCTTGCAATAACAGTTGATCGGGATTGTCCGATGGATCGCCTGCCCCTCCCACAATCCGAATGTGAGGAATATCAGGAGCAGACCAAAACACACACGCATGACTAGTTCGATTAAATCCCACCGCTGGATTGCTGCTACCCGCATATTCTAACTGCGCGAAGCCATCGTAAGCCACGAACGTGGAACGATCACTAAAGAACCGAACGATGCGATCGATGCCGACTTCATTGGTCGAGCCCATCAAGTCCACGATCCGCCCCTTCACTGCCATGACACAGTTGTTGACACTGATCTGAATGGAATCGCCACCAGTCAGGCTGGATTGGTTGATTCGAAAAACGCTGCCGTTACCGCGCACCATACAATTGACCAGCGTCAGCTTGGCCGCCTGCGCTTCGTTCGAACGACTTGTCGTACTGGTTGTGTCACCCGCGGCGATTAGGAAAGATGAGTTGACTCGATCGCTTTGCATGGTGAACTCAACCGAACTACACGTCAACGATGACATGCCGTCCAATTGGAAGACTCGCCAAGCAGATAGGCCATTCTCTGGAAACTGTGCGCGCAGTTGAAGAGCCTTTAAAGTCAACGAGCAATTGGAAAGCCCGACGATTCCCGACTCCGTCGCTAGTCCATTCCAAACCGCGCGGCTGATTTCAATTCTCGCTTCCGCGTTCGATCCGCGAATCGTGAGGTCCGTAAAGCTACTCACGTCCAGCGGTCGATCCAGTGCCACACTGCCGCGGATCTCAATCTCCACGGCTTTGCGTTGACCGGACAGTCGCTGAAGTGCTCGAGCAAGCGTCGGCTCCCAAAGCTCGGGTGAAATGTCGCTGGGCTGATTCGTCGACACCACAATCGCTGTTGGCTTATTGGCTGGTGTCGGCGAAGCTATATCGTTCGTTGGATCGGGCATCGGCTCCAGCATTGCGTTCTTGGTTCCAATGCCGCTAGATACTGGACCGCCCGGAAGGTTGCTGTTCAAGTTCGTTCCGTTGGCCGTACCACTCAGCTCAAGTGCATCGGCGACGGCTGTAGGAAGCTTCGAGGCGACCACCCCTGCGCCTGACGTAGTTCCAGCGCCAATGCCTGCACCTGTTCCACTCGCAGCGGTACCACCCACGAGTCCCGGGCTCCCATTCACTAAGCCACCAGTACTCGAGCCACCAGTACCAATGCCGCTGCCGACGGGCGTCTTACCTGCTGCGCCGTCGAGCAAAGGACCATTTAGTAGTGGGACATTGACCCCTGAACCGCTAAACCCTGGGCTGTTCGAAACAGGGACATTGAGTGCTGGTCCGCTAGGAGTTAGGCCACTATTATTGGGTCCATTGGCATTAGCGCCATTGCCGTTAGAGCCACTTCCTGTTGGATTGAGCGTCGGTGGTGACTTGAGTGGCGATGACTCAGCTGGCAATGGCGACTGTAGGTTTGTGGACGTCGAAGAGCCCGCGGGGGAACTGCTTGAGTTGTTTGGTATGGCAGGAGAGTTCGCTGGTAACGACCCAGGCGATTGACTTGGAATGTTCGACAGATTTGCGCCGCCGACCGAAGAATCGGCGGACGGGATGTTGATCGGCGGAAAGGCGAAGCCAGTTGATAGGCTCATTTGGCTGTGAAGCCATAGTGTGCTTCCCAGTAGAACCATCGCAGCAACCATCCAAGGTAAATGCGTTTCCAACAAAGTGGGCTGCGCGATTGAAGGGCTGAGCGTAATCGTTGAAGGACCTTGGCTGCGCGGCAAGTTCTCTTGCTCGGCCAACAGCAACAGATCGTTGACCAATTCCAGCGGCCGTTGATAACGATCTGCGGGACGCTTGGCCATCAGCTTCATCATAACGTCGTATAGCTGATCGCTAATGTCTTCGCGCCAGCCACGGGGATCTGGTGGCGGCAAGCTGCCGTGGTTCAACAACTTTTGAAGTGCTGTACCTTCTGGAAATGGTGGGTTGCCAGTCAACATGTAGAACAAGGTGCAGCCCAACGAATAAAGGTCGCTGCGCACATCGGCATCGCGAGGGTTGCGAGCCTGTTCCGGCGAGATGTAGTCGAAGGTTCCCAGCGTGACACCGCTAGCGGTTTGATCACCGGTGGATTTGTCCAAAGACGTATCGCGAGCCAAACCCATGTCGACCAGCTTGGCCATGCCGCTTGGCGTCACAAGAATGTTGGATGGCTTGATGTCGCGGTGAACTACGTCACGCTCGTGAGCATGTTGTAACGCTTCGGCAATTTGACGAGCGTAAAACACGGAGTCGTCGATCGTCAGCGGCCCGTCCATTTCGACTAAGTCGCGAATGTTGATGCCGTCGATGTATTCAAAGACGATGTAGTTCCACTGCTCGGCCTCGCCAACGTAGAACACTCGAGCAATATTCGGATGGTCCAGCCGGGCAGCTGCTTGAGCTTCGACTTGAAATCGCCGCAACGTTTCTGGATCGCGCTTGGATCCTGGGATGACTTTGATCGCGACCACGCGATCCAAACGCTGATCGACGCCACGAAAGACGGCTCCCATGCCTCCGCCGCCGATGATCTGCTGAACGGAGAAGTGGTCCAACTGGCGACCTTCTAACATCTCGGCGAGATCGCCCAACGGAACCGACCGATAAAACTCGTGAGGCGCAGCTACGGGCCTTTGGCTGATAACAGTCTTCTCTTTTTCGAAGCCGCTGTTGCTGCCGCCTCCTGAGAATAACTTGATCGACGAAGATCTTTCGTCCACGATCTGCCGATCACGAAAGGTCAGCGTGTCAGAATTGCCCGGCGCGAGATTGCCTGGTGCTAGATTACCCGGTGCGATCGCCGGCTTATCTGCGTTCTCTTCTGTGTTGGCTGCTGAATTGTCGGGCTGCGAGGCTTGCTCAGCCGACCGTTTTTCGGAGGCCGCTTCGTTAGGCCGGCTTGACGCATCGATGGTGAGTCTATCCGTTGCGTCGTCGGGACGAACTGGCTTGAGCGACGCAGCTAAATCCATTCTGCGGTTAGTTGAGCCTGAGCCCATAGAGCCAGAATTAGCGTTTTTGTTTGGAACGTCCATCATCCATGCTCAGTTCGAAGATAAGAGATTCGACCACTAACAGCATAGATGAGCGGCCCGTCAGGGTCAAATTTCACAGCCCCTCAGGCGGGCGCTGTGAAGTATCGTTTTGAGCCGACTTATTATGGGATTTCGGGCCGAAGGTCCAGCAATTTACCTAGCCCAGCCCATCGGGCCGTTGGCCCTTTGTTTTTCTCGCGAATTACTTACCCAGCCCTACAGGCTGGGCTAGGTAAACGGACAGGGCTTCGCCCCTAAAACCAAACAGTGCAACATCAAAACCAGCTCCGCGGAACAATTCAACGTTCCAAGATTTCAGCCGTCCTATATTCGTTGCAATTGTTACCGCCGACAGCTAGGCGGTTCTAGTGTGCCACGCCGCTCCGCGGCGTTCCTCAGCAACAAAGAGATTTCGCCAAGTGAGTCGCTGCCCACTCCATCAGCTCTCCAGCGGTACTTGAACCTGGATCTGTTGATTGAAGACTCGCACTGGAAACTTGTCGACTCCCAACTTGGGATTGTCGACCCAAGTCCCATCGTCCAGTGAAAAACGCCAGTGGTGCCAAGGACAAGCAATGGTGCAGTCGGTAATGTAGCCTTCGGCCAACGACGCACCCTGGTGAGGACAAAAATCGTCGATCGCGTAATACTCGCCTTGGTGGAGGAAGACGGCGACCATCCGCTTGCCTACCGGAAACGCCTTGCCATGCCCTTCCTGAATATCTCCCACCTGAGCCACAGTAGTATATGGTTCAGGCTGCGGCTGGTCTGGAAATAATGGAAGTTTGTCGTCGTCGCTCAAAGTATCTCGCTCGCTGCTTTCGACTATCGGCTGCTGATGAACTATCAAAACTCGATGGGCTTGTTGAGCACAGGGACAATCGCTTGAGTCGATGTGTGTGCGTTGACCTGCTGAGCCCATGCAGCGATGTCTTGTTCGATCGGTGGCCATGTTCCGTGGTGCGAAGGCAACACGTACTTGGATTGCAACCATTGAGTAGCTTGGATGCTATCCTCAGGGCCCATGGTAAACAGATCACCGACTGGTAACACGGCCACGTCGATTCCCATGCGTCCCGTAAGTTGCATGTCCGAGTAAAGTGCCGTATCGCCGGAGAAGTAGATTCGCTTGCCGGCAATCTCAATGACAAAACCCGCAGCCGGTCCGCCGTAGCTTCCGTCGGGAAGTTGACTGGAATGGATCGCATGAGTCATCTTCAATCTGCCAAACGGCATGCTGACAGCGCCGCCGATGTTCATGCCAAGCGTGTTAGCCACGGAGTGCTTTTCAGCAAACCATGTGGCCACTTCGTAGCTCGCGACCAACGTTGCTTGGCAACGGTTGGCAATCGAAGCCGCATCGGCGATGTGATCGAAGTGACCATGCGTCAGCAACACAAAGTCAACTTTGACTTCATCGGCTGGATAGGTTGCTACCGGATTTTCAGTTAAGAACGGATCGATAATCAGACTGTGTTTCTCTGACTCGACCATCCACGTTGCGTGACCTAACCAGGTGAGTTTCACTGACATGACTGACTTTCCAAGTTGCGATATCTATCCAGTTATCTACGCAGGCTATCTGCCCAAATTACGATTCATGTTTTTCTTGTAGGATTCCACGCCAGGCTGGCCGTAAGGGTTGATTCCCAACAATCGACCTTCAACGACAGTGGCCAACATCAGCATCTGGAAGTATTGCCCCATGTGGAATTCATCGACGTAAGGCATGTAGATGTTGGTCGATGGCCGACCATCTTCACGTAGAGCCTGATTGGTGCCTGCGATGGCTGCGGCCATGATCTCTGGCAGAGTCTTGTTAGCAATATCGTTCAAGCCATCGGGATCGCTACTTCGCTTTCCGATCGGCAGCGGATCGTAACGATAGTTTTCGACGATCACGTTGTTAATGATCTTGTCGCGACGACCTTCTTGATGCTGTTGATGTCGCGAATGCAAGTCGCGAGTATTCACTGTCGTCAGAGGCATAGCGCCCAACTGTTGCTTGCCTAAGCTCTCGGCCAACAACTGGTCGTACCACATCCCGGCAGACTCGAGCGCCTTGCTCCAGACGCTCAGCAGTCGCACGTTCGCGCCGCGATGCTTTTCCATCAAATGGTTGATAGCCGTATACTGCAGCACGATATTGTCCGCAGCCTTGGCGGTGCGGAAATGTTCGTTCATTGCTTTGGCGCCCTGCAACAGCTTCATGATGTTGATGCCCATCAGAGCTGCCGGAACAAGTCCCACTGCCGAGAGCACTGAGAAGCGTCCGCCGACTCCATCTGGCACAGGGAAGATCTGATCGCAGCCAAGCTCAGTTGCAAAGTTAAACAACTTGCCACTGCTGCCCGTTACCGGAATCAATCGATCGCGGAGTTTGGTTTTGTCGCCTCCACAACTTACCTCGAGCGCTGCCAAGTATTGGCGGAAGGCAGCGGCCGTTTCTAAAGTACCGCCACTCTTACTGATCACTACCAAACCCCAGCTATCGTCGATGCCCGTCGATGCTGTCGGACGATTGGCTCCCAGTAAGTGTAGTAGACCTTGCGAAGCATCGTTGTCGACGTTGTTGCCCTCAAAGTAAATTCGCGGCCGACTGCCGCGTTCGCCGCGCGAAAACTCGTTGAAGTAAGGCTGGCAACATGCGTCCATGAGTGCTTTAGCTCCCATGTACGAGCCACCAATGCCCAAGACCACGACGCGATCCACTTCGCTCATCAACTTCTTAGTCTTGGCGAGAATCCTCGCCAGTTCGCTGCCTTGGCGGTCCGCTTCGTACTCGCTCAGCAATCGCTCGGGCATGAGATAAAAGCCTCCATCCAGCGGTTGCTTCGCCTCTGGTGTCGGTACCTCACCGCGAAGCATCTTGACATCGAGTTCGCAGATCTCGTCTCGCAACTTGTCTAGGGTCGGAGCGAGCGCGTTGACTTGAGCGGTTTCCAGGCCGGTTCCGGGAATCATCGAGCCCGATGGATCAAATCGAAGAAGGTCAGACATGGTCAATCCTGCCACACCATCGGTGGGTTAAATGTGCATCTTTGTGTATTCGTTTAAGTCAAAGGCCTCATTTTGCACTTTAGTCCACGCCACGCAAGGTAGCTCGGGCCATGCTGCCGGAGTGTCACTCGTGAGTCGCCCGAGTCTCGCGCACGATGGGCCGCGACTTCTGCTAGAATATGGACCCCTCAGTCATCTCAGACGCTTTCCATCGAAGCGTCGTCAGCAAAACAATCCAGCCAATGGGTAGAACTATGCAATCCAAAATGCAACGACGGCTTTTTCTAGGTAGTACAGCAGGCACACTACTTGCCGCAGGAGCCCTTAGCGCGATGGCTGACGAACAAGAGAAACCCAAGGCCGAACCGCGCGAGGCCAAGTTCGAGCGAGACTACGAAGCGCCAAAGTTCAAGCCTTCATGGTCCAAGGAGCAGATCAATCGTCAAATGCTGGAAGACTTCGTCATCTTGGCCCACTCCGAATTTGACATGGTCAAGACTTTACTTGAACGCGAGCCCAAACTGATCAACGGCGCCATCGATTGGGGTGCAGGCGATTTCGAAACGGCCCTGGGTGGTGCCTCGCATATGGGGCGTCACGATATCGTTGAATTCTTGCTGGAAAAGGGCGCGAGAATTGATATCTTCTGCGCGGCGATGATGGGGCAATTGGAGGCCGTGCGTTCGTTCA
>CAUJKA010000276.1 GCA_963204965.1 Planctomycetota bacterium
AATCCTCGTGTCTGGTGGTCTGTCACTCAAGGCAGATGCACCCGTGATTTTTAAGATCAACTTCGCCACCGCCCTATTGCTCAATAACAGCCTTACTGGATATCGCTCGACGATAGCTGAAGCTCAGGCAGACGATCACCCTGAGACGCTCAAGCTTGAAAGCGACATTCAATCTTGGAAATCGAAGATGACCGGCTGGCAAAGACTCAAGCTTTCGCTGGGGTTGGAGCCACCGCCGATTCAACTTTCCTTTCAGCCTGGTTCACTGCGTTAGAAGCTTGATCTGATCAACGACAGCCTCTGCGATCCTTTTAGGTCCAGCGGCGAGGGCAAACGGTCGTCCCCACGAGCGCCTCGGCGACTGGATCTATTGGTCCCCGCGCGTCCCGTCAGTCAAGAACAAGACATCGGGCACGACGGCCGCAACCAGAAATTGCGGGCGGGACGCCCGCGCACCAAATGAAGCGGGGGACGCCGAGGCACCGAATGATTTAAGCCGGATCCCCGCCGACTGAACGATGCGGGCGGGATGCCCGCGCACCTAGTCCAATAGCGATCACGACCAACAACGATCCAAGAACCAACCATTGCCAAGTACGAAGCTTGTAGTTCGAATGAAACTGCAGTTTAAGTTCCAGTGGTGCGTTCTCGGCAACCTGGACCGCTCGTCGGAACGAGTACATATTACCTTCTTCGGGCAAGCTAATAATGATCGCTTGTGGAGCCGGATCGGCGGTCCGTTGATGCAGTACAAGTCGACCTGCGATCTGCTGCAACACTGCGTTATCTTCCTTCGTATTGCCAGCCAACAACTGGCCCAAATCCTGCGGTCGGTAGTTCGATTGCTCTTGCAAGAGAATTGGGTTCGCCGCCGCCGCTTGTCGCAACTGATCGTTTTCAGCCACTGCAGCATCACGATTGCCATCAAGCAGTAATCGTTGACGTCGAGTGTTCAGGCCAACAACCGCTTGTTGCAGTTGCAAGTTTTCCAGCTGGACTCGAGCGTCTTCGTTGGAGGCCGCGTCCAATGCGTATCGATTGGCAACATTGTTCAGCGCCCACTGAGCTTTCGAGCGCTGCCCACTTTGCAATAGCTCATTCGCCTGCGCCAAAACTCGAGCGGCCTGCTGAGCGTCGTTCTGACGATTGCCTACCAAACTACCTAAATAAGACTTGCGGTCGTAGTTGCTTAAATTCTGTTTGCCAACAAGCTCCAGGCTGCCATCGTTGCTAGTCAAATCATATCCCTGGGGTGCCAAGACTTTCCACTGAATATTCTCAAGCGGCACATTCAATTGCGGACTAGCCAAATTGAGTCGCGGTAAGCCATCACCAGTAAGCGAGTAAGTAAAACGCACCTGAGCTGTGCGATCGTCAATTCCAGGCAGTACGTAGAATTGCCAAACGTCTTGGTTCCCCTTTTGATGAGTCGTGTGAACACTTTCGCCATTAACGAAGATGCTTAGGAGCTCACCACCCTTGGGCAACTGCAATGACAAGCTGCTGCGTTGAATCACTTCCAGCGTTACGTCAACGGAGGTTAGCTGGTCGCCCGTCTGCGAAAGCACCGTAGTCAACGTTCCAGCCGCAACTCGCAGCTTTAACGATTCAGCCAACGAGTGTCGAATCACGCGTAAAGTCAATGGTGTCGTTGGACTGGAGGCTCGCACTGCAATCGCTGGTGCAGTTCGTCTACCAGCTTCGCGCAACGTCTGCGGAATTGAACTCCAATCGCTAGCCTGCCAGCCTTGTGAAAGCGGTCCCGATTCCACTTCAAGTCTTCCACCGGCACGAACTGCGAAATAGTAGCCCACTTGCTGGACATCAGGAAATTCGACTGGGTCTAATTGCTCGCTGTTGCCGCTTCGATCTCCGCGGCGTTCAAACTCGATTTGGAATCGTAGCGGTCCGATGACGCGTCGCTTGAATCGTAGCTCCCAAACATTGCCTTCGTCTCCGAGCCGTACAAAGTCTCCGACAACTTCGCCATGCGCGCGGACTGTCTTGATGACATCAGCGCTGGACACAGGCAACTTCACTTGCATGGATCGAATTGCAGCGTTCTGAACGTTCAGTTCTGCCATCAGTGTCGATCGAGTTTGACCTTCACGAAGAGTGACATCGTGAAGCACTTGACCCGTTACCCATGGAGACAATCGTTCGATACCAAGTTGCAAGCTCCAATCGCGTTGCAACAGTCGAAAAGCCAGTGCACCTTGTCCTTGAGCGCCCATCGTGCGCGGATCGATTTCCGAGATGTTCTGTCGACCGGTAGCACGTAGTCTCAGTCCAGTAATCGGCTGCACCACAAGATCACCAGATTGACGACTAGCATCGTTCAATTCAAATCGAGGTAGATCCCAAGTGTTCGCTTCGGCTTGTGTGGCAACACCGCTGGGTGCCGCACTCGCAAGCGTTAGAGCGAATTTGTGCGTTCCCAAAGTCTTTCCGTTGAGGTGCAAAATGATCTGGCGTTTTCCGTTTTCAGCTAGTTCCGACCAGTGATGCAGAGCTTCGCCCGAGATCGATTCAATTTCGAATCCCTGAGGCAGTGGGAAGCTGAGTTGAAAGACTCCGGTGCGAGTAATCTCTGCCATCAAGTTGATCGCCAAAACCACACGTTCATCGCCCAGTGACAGGACTTGTTTGGTAGCTACGCGAATCTCGGGTGCAACGGGTGAGACTTGAAGCGAAAGCTTGACGCCCTGAGCTGCTCCTTTTTCGCCACCTTGACCACCATATCGAAACACTTGATGGATCGTCACTTGATTGTTGGTGTTGAGACTCGAGTCGAAATCGCCAAGGCTGACTTGGGAGAGAGATTCTGCCTGGACATTCTCAGGCTGAGCTTCGGAGCCAAAAGCTAATGCCAACAGACCAATCTCGCTGCCGGCACCTTCGATAGTTAGCGGCGAGAGTTCGATCTTGGTGGGTAAAGCGGCTAGACTGCTTTGCGTTTCGACCACAATCGAGAACTCGGATGGCGCTGCTGGATCGATCCGCGTGCGCAACTGACTTTTCTCCGCGTCGAATTGCCAATTGGCTACGGAACCTTCGACTGAACTGACCGTAAAGCCAGCGGGGATGCTGATGTTAAGTTGCTTGACCTTGCCTTGTGAGGTCCGGATCTTGAAGCGGTGTTTCCCATCCACAACACCAGGCCCTGGAGTGTAAAGACCGGAGGTTTCGACAAAGAACTGCGTTGCTTCTGTCGTCAAATCGCGAGACTTAGGCCGCACGATGACTTTAGCGGGCTGAGCTCCCAGTAGTATCTTCGCTGAGTTCTTAGGCTGCTTGCTAATTTCAATTCTTGCAGCCGCTTCACAGATGATTTCAAGATTCTCGGCGTCATAATCGAGTTCAATCTGTTGCAGCGCAGCTCCTCCGGTCAGCACTGCAATACCATCAGCGGGTTGTACACCGTCAAGTTGATATTCGAAGGTTGCAACATACTGCTTTGAAGGAGTTTTTTCGTTGGCTTCTTCGTTAGCTGGAGCTGCTGCTGGTGCAATAGCCTCGTCGCCTCCTGCGTTGTCTGGTGACTTGCCATCCAGCTTGCCATCTTGCGACGGAATTGTGATCACGTACAGAGTGCTTTGATTGGGTAGGTCGAGCTTGCTGAGTCGCAGGCCCTCGCCCTCGAACTTCGTTAACACGGCAGGCGATCGCAGAACTGCAAAGCGATCGCCTTCGCGGCCTGACAGAGTGATCGTTGCCGAAGCGGTCAACCGATTCTCACGAGTCGATAGATTCCACTTCTGAACCATGGCACTCGCAGTACGCAGCGAGGCTAACTCGGCGTTAGTAGCTTGTGCTTTTTGGGCGACTGCTTCGTCGACTTGGATTGCTGGGGAAATTTCATCGGCGCGTGCTAGGCAATCTGAACTAAGGAAGAAAGTCAGTAGACAGAAAACTAACATCGACGTCACCACACTGCCGCCAGTTGGTCCACCACTATCTGATCCACCGCTATTGGATTCACCGTTTGAACCTGATCCATTTTTCGGATTTGCTGCGTTCATGGTTTGCTCGTCTGTGAGGGTGTTCTTGCTATTGCTCTTTGAATTTTCCTCTTGAACCATTCGATAAAAATCTATGCCGATCGGCAGCAGTTGCAAAAGTAAGATCGAGAGTATTGCGAAGCACCAGAATCCTACGGCACCATTTGTTTGCAGCAGCAGGCCGATAGAGACGAGCGCCAATCCAGTGGCTATCATCAGGCCACGTTTCGCCTTGCCAAAATACAAGGCCAACAAAACTGAACCCACGACGATCGCTCCGATACCAGGCCACGAGATGAACGCTCGCCAACTTGGTATGTTCGAAACATCCATGTTCACAACTTCTCCGGACGCCATTACCGGTAGGTTCAACTGAATGGGTTCGTCTCGAATAATGCCCTCGCGAGCATCAACGGCAAAGATGACGGCGGTGAATAGTGTCATCATGGACAACGCGATTCTTAATGGAGCCCAACGCACCAGTACTGTCGCTAACACGAAGATCGTCAATGCGACTAACCCCACCATTCCTTTGTTGCCCAGCCAATCAAAACCATTGGGCCAACGCGTGGGAATTGCAGGCTCTACCGTGCCGCCAGCTGGAATCAGAGTGTGATTCTGATCTGCCAGGATGTTCCATTGCGTCTTAAGTACCGGTGCAAAAACCACCGGCAGTTGTAGCGACGCTCGGGACTTGCTTTCAGCCGCTTTACCCAGTCGCAGGCTCACCTCAATTGGCGTATTGGGATCGGCTTCACCTGGTAGTGGAATCAGCGTGTCTTCGCCAGCTTGTCGAGCTGTCACTGGCTTCCCGGCAACTGTCACCGCCCACAATCTCACAGGTTCGCCAGGCAATCGAAGCTTCAGAGTCCGCTGACCACGCGACTTGACGTAGTACAACAAGTCTGTCACCTGTTCACCATCTTGCGACACGCGACTGTTCGCTTCGGAAAATTCAACTACCTGAGCCGCAGTTGTACCGGGCTCGAACCAGTTGACCTTCAGCCTGAGTTGAAACGGTCGTTGTGTGTATTGCCACGTGCCAAGCGCGGGTGCAGTGCTCAGCAAACGAAACTCAGCAGGCAATTCCAGCGGGTCAAGCACCAACAGTTGGTTCGAGACCTGGGAGGACTCCATTTCGACTTGAATTGGACTGACCACTTCGATGTAGCCGCGATCGCTTTGAACATCGATAGGAGCGACCAATCCTGCTTGGAAAGAGCCATCGGTGCCGCTCGGCTTGTCTTCAAAGGTGACGAGCAACGTGTACGATCCCATAACTGGACGTTGGAGCGAAACCACAAGGACATCGCCCTCACGGCGCCAAGTGCGAATCTCGGGCCCATCGACAGCTACGTTTTCTAACGAAGCAGGGACTTGCAAACGCCATTGGCTGACCGGAGCACCTGTCACCGTATAGTTAACTAGCGCACTTCCAAACACGGTTCCTTGGCTCAGCGAATAGAGATGGAACATGTCGGACTGAACACTGCGTTCAATCGGATCGATTTGAATCGTGGCCGACCATTCGGGCTGTCGAATGCGAAACGCTTGCTGCAGATTGGCAATAGATTTTGGGAAATAGGATAGAGGCTTCTCAACCAGCAGATCGCTCTTCGCCAACGACGCTCGGAAGCCCGCCGCAGCTATGACACCAACATCTCCGCGAATCGTCTTCGCACCAGTGAATTGCAGTTTGGGCAATGTCCAGGCACCAGCAACGGCGGCCTCGTTCTTTTCAAGCCGCAGATTGATCAGTTGCCGACCAAGCAGATCTTGATTGAAAAGTACCTTAAGGTTGCGAGCTCCCTCAGCCGCATCGGCAGCAACCAGATAGTCGCTGACGGTGTTGCCGACGACGGAGACTACGGAATAGTCGGCTGGGACTTTCACGTTCCACTCGCGAATCGCCGCTTCGCGTACATCCAGTTCGATATCGGCGGCGATGATGCGATCCGTTTCGCCAATTTGATACATCAACAGGTGCGTCACGTTGACTTCGGGCTCAACGCGATCGGCGGCGATCGAAAAGGCGTAGTCCGCAGACGGAAACCGATAGACGAACAACTGCCTTGATGTGATGGCTCCGCCCGGAAACTGTTCGGGAGCAAGTTGACTGAGCCCGCGAAGCCCTACTGGCTCAACGCGTGCCGACCCGTAACTTGATATGCGAAGGTGGCCCGAGCTGCGAATCGCTCCCTGCGGCTGAAGTGTTAGAGCGTCGACTCGCACAGGGAACTCAGAAAGCGGTGTTTGACTGCGCACTATCAACTGGCTGGAGCCGCTGATCAATTGATTCAGCGTTACCTCCAACGTTCGTTCGACGCCTTCGCCAACGACCTTCCAGCCCACGATGTTATCGCCTTCGACGCTCACAATCTCACCAGGGCCACGCATGGCGATCGTAAACGTCCGTATCTGACCTTGCAGCAGTTGATAGTTGATTCGATGTTCTTGGCTAAGCAGTCCCGGTCCAACGCGTGTGTCGACAATCGAAGCCGTAGTAAAGAACAACTTCCTTTCGACGCCCTCCTCTTTCGAATCTTGCCATCGCAAATGGACTTTACCCGAAGCGGGCAAAAAGCCTTGCCACACGCCATCGATAGGCATCAGTACAACAGCTTGATTCTCGGAAGAGAAACTGACCTCTGGTGCAATTCCTTGCAGCTTCAGCGGAACGATCGCACCGGCAGCGACAGTGAATTCGATGCTTCGCAAGTTCGCAGAGGGTGCCTTAATCGCTGCGACAAACTCCAGATCGACGGAGAATTTACCAAGCTTCGCAAAAGTCAGTTCATAGACTGGTCCAGAGTCCGTGACCAATAGCTCCAATCGATAGTCAGCACTCTCCGGAAGTTTGCTCAGCGCGATGTTGCCAGCGAGAACTCGCAATTTCGAGTTAACCTCGTTGACCACTGCAGTGCCATTCAATTTGAAGGCGACGGACTCACCTGTTGCATCAGCTAGACCTTCTAGAGTTGTATTCTGCAGCTCGATCGCCGGTGGTAGTGAACTTTGGCGATCGAGCTGCAACGTCAGCCGCCCCCCCGAGGCGGACTGAAGTCGAGTTGTCTTGGAAGTCGAGATCAGCGGTGCAAATCCAGTGGCCTCAACCACCTTTCCTGCAACGCCATCGGAGTATTGAATCGTGATCTGTGAGTCGAACCCAAGGGCTTTGCCATTTGTTAAATGAGCCAAGTCAACTTGGGCGGGGACTTTTTGAATCTCGGCTCGCAGCTTGATCGTCGCCGTTCTGTCGTTTCCATCGGACTTCACGATCACATCCAAGAATCGCTGTGCACCGACTGTGCGGACCGCCCAGGAGACAATGCCGTCCCCTTGAACATCGACGACCTCTCCAGGCCCAGACAATCCCAAGCTGACCGTTTCCCCTTTTCCCTGCACAACGCGAATGTCCAATTGAATCGTCTGCTCAATCGTTCGCGAGTTGACTTGCACCTCCGCGCGAGCTTTAGCAGCGTATAAGAACGCAGGCGGCGCTGGCGGCCATGACTTCAAGATCAGGGCAGGCAACTGCAAGTTTGCTCCGAGTGGATCTTGCGGAGCAGTGTTGTCGCCTTGAGGCTCTTGAGCTGGACAGCTCCAGCTTAGAAGGATCATCAGCCAAAGGGTTGTAAGTGTACGCATAGTGACACCCGGTTAGGATTCGAAGATCAACGGTGTGAATTTGATTCTGGGATTCTGAAACTACTCGCCAGCAATTTGACGAGCTTGGTCGATCATGGTTCGCAATTGCTGCGTTCTTGGTTGGCTGGCGAGTGCTTCGGGCAAAGCTGCAATGAAGTTCTTTAGCTGAGCGAGGTCGACAGAATCGGCCTGAGGCCCACCAGAGAACTTAGTCGCCAACATCGCCGCTGTACCAGCCAAGCGAACTGTGGGACTGGCCGTATCGAAACGATTAGTGCAAGCGTCGTAGACGATAGGCCAACGCCGCTCAATCATTTGCCCCGTGGCCATATCGCGGAAGCGTACAGACACGCTACCGATATCTCCACTGCCTCCTGGAATTGGCTGAATTTGATAAACGGCCACACCAGCTTCGGCAGCAGACAACTCGGCAGCATCAACACTGTCGTTACGGAAGTCCTCTTGGTTCAGCCTGTGTTTCTCGAAGCCCAACAACTTGTACTTGCCAACGCGCTCAGGGTTGAACTCGACTTGCACTTTGACATTTTTTGCCGAGGGACGCAAAGCGCCGGCAATCTGAGCTGCAAAATCTTCGCCGATCGATTCAGGACTGTCTAACAAGTAGTAGCGACCATCGCCTTGACGTGTGAGCGATTCGAGCACTTCATCGTTCAAGTCTTGTGAACAAATCCCAGCCGCATCAAAGGCGATGCCGCTTTCACGCAGTTGCACAACCAACTTGGATAGACTGGCGGGGTCTGCGTCGCCAAGATTGACGGCTCCATCGGTCATCAGCACAATGCGATTCTGAGCCGCATCTAGGCGTTGTTCCAGTGCCTTTTCTCGAGCGAGCTTCAAAGCTGATTCGATATTCGTACCACCTTCGCTGGGCAGCGATTCGATCAATTGCAGCAGCGATTCGCCTTGATTTCCAGGCACTTTGTCAGCCAAAAGTCGAGGCGTATTGGCAAAGCTGATCAGCGTGACTTGGTCTTTGTCAGTCAGTTGTTGAGTCAACGTTTGGAATGCTCGCAGCACCGCTTGGCGTCGATCGGGTCGCTCCATCGATCCTGAATTGTCGAGCAAGATCGTCAATCGCAGCGGTGTGCTTTGAGTGCGACCAGCAGTTGCGGTTCGCATCGAAATGCGAAGCAAATTGCGTTGCATCAGGAATGGATGCACAGCTTGTTCGAGCGTGCAGGAGACTTTTTCTTGTCGATCGGGCAATGGATCACGGTAGTCCAACGCATTGACGAACTCTTCGATACGAATCTTGCTTGCATCGGGCATTTGTCCCTGTTGCAAAGCGGCTTGAGCTAACTTGAACGACACATCGCTTACGTGCAGCGAAAAGGTCGAAGTAGCGGCACTCGACGCGGACAGTTCATCGTTAACGGCTACCTTCGTCTTCCGAGCCCTCGCGTTCCACCTCCACCCACGCGCATCGACTTCAGGCGCTGAGTCTTTACTGGCTTCTAGGAAAGATCTCTTGGCGGGCGTCTCCGCTACCGTTTCCTCTTTCGCATCGGACTTGCCCTTTGAAAGAACCTCTCCGCCGCGTTGTTGTACTTGGCTGCCCATGCTTGAGAAGAGACGCTCAGGACTAATTGCTTTGCCAACCGATTCGCCCGATCGGCGCTCAGCCGGCGATCCACTGCTGTCGCTTGGAACAGTAAATTCTTCGAGCGACTCAACAGACTTAGCTTGCGGCTCAATCGCTGGTGCTGCGAAGTAATGGGTGTTCGGCGCGACCTGACCGTATCGTTCCTCACGACGATCACTCATAGCTTTCCATGTTTTAGCATCTGGGGATGCCACCGGTGGTGTTGCACTTACGATTGGAACCGCTGCTCCGTCAACGCCTCGAATTGCATCCACGATGCTTGAAGTTTCAACACCAGATTGCTGCTTCAAAGACTGTTCATTACCAAATCGCTCAGACTGATCGGCCCAACCAAATAGTTGGTTCTGAGCCTTGCGTTCACCCTCAAGTTGATAGACTTGATGACGTTCAAAATCGTGGTTGAGGTTAAGCCCTAATGCAGTTGACGGCGCAGGCTCACCGGTTGCTGGAGCTTTGAATCGCGGAGCGACGCCTCCGAATGGTGCGGCACCGATGGTAATGCTGTTGTTAAACACAACGTCTGGGTATGTTGTTGGATTGCCTGCAGTAGCTCCAGGAGATAAGCCAACGATGGTTCTCGATCCGTCGTCTTCTGCCGCAGGTAGCCGCGGGTTCTTGTCTTGAACAACGGCAGCAGCATCTGGAGTAATGGCTAGGGGAAGCACCAGATCCAACCGGGCCATGAAGTCTGATTGCTCAACGGATTCACCATCGGACGGAGAACGGCTCAAGATTCGATCTTTCGTTTCTCCATCAGCCTTATCACCTGGCTTACCACCACGATTGCTTTCACTGCCAGCGGTTCGATCAAAAAAGTCTTCGGACCGGTTTGAATCGACTCGAGCCCCGAGATCTGCAAGAGCTTTACTTCTTTCCAGCCCTTCTGCTTCTTGATTCGATTTGGTTCTACCATTGTCAGTTTGCCCCGCCGCAAACATGCGACCAAGCATGGTCACATCCTCTAACGTGTTTATATTGACCCGCCCCGGTTCATCTGCAAGTGCTTTGCTTCTTGCCAGTTCTTGTGCTTCTTGATTCGGCTTGGACCAATCGTCAGCTTGCCCCGCCGCAATACGACTAAGCATGGTGGTAGCATCACCTGCCGAGGAATCTCCTTGACGTCCATCAGCCGCTTGAACTGATTTCTCTGTGGCGTCAATGCCTTTGCTTTGGAAGCCGAATCCTTTTGAAAAGCCGTTGAGCTGTGCTCCGGCCTCGTTTTTCGATCTAACTTCACCATTAGCCAAATCGTCGACTTGACTTTTCGATTCTAGTTGCACGGCGGGAAGATCTGCAACAGGCTCGTTTTCGATACTCAACGCATCGAGCGTAGTCGATTTGCGTAGTTCCACGAGCTCGTGTTCAGCTAGAGCTTGCAGTCCAAAGTCATCACTACTTGCCCCAGCTCCTCCACTTGTTTTTCCACTCGCCACTGGACCACTCGCATTCGATGGGCTCGCTGGCTTACCTTCGGCAAGAAACATCTCACGCCCACGATAGGTAGTCGAAGAGTTTGGATTGAAATCTGGGGCGTCGAATCGCATGCCTTGAACAGTTTCTTGAACGGAAAGGCTATCTGATGGAATGCCCCCAAGCGGAGATACAGAGCTAGGCGAAGTACTAAGATCTAGAGGTTCAAGAACCTTGAACTCCTGCGAAGTACCGCCTTGGAAAGTTATCGTATTCGGATTGAATGACCAATTCGTCGATCCCGTCGAATCGAAATACTTTCGACTCAAAACAATTGGAGCTTGTTTGCTTGTTTGAACAGAGGGGCGCAATAGTCCAATAGCGACGAATAGACACGCAATCACGACTGAGAATTCAGCCAGGCGACGTGGCGAAATACTCCACCAAGGCTTCTTGTTGTCGAGACATACTTTTTCATCATTTGCGTTAGCTTGTGTTCCATCGAGAACAGCTAACAATTGACTGCGACGGTCGGCAGATAGCTGCCACGTTGGCTGTGAATCCTCATCTTCTGAACACTCCGCTGAAGCCTCATCGCCTTCGGTAAGCTTCTCACCTTTGGAAAACTGGTCGAGGTCACCGATGGCGGCTTCATTCAACAAGCCGTGCAGATGCTCCACATGCTCGCAGTAAGCGGCCAACTCGGGACGTTGCTCCATCAAAGCCTGTAACTGATCACGCTCGAAGTCGGAAGCTTCGCCCATCACAAGGTTCATCAAGCGAACTTGTAGTTCAAGGTCGATCGAGCTGTTTCGAAAATCGTCGTTCATGGTCTACTCTTCAACTCCCGTGGATAACATGGCTGCGGCTAGCTTTCGCAAGACTTGGTGCAACCTGAAACCTACGTTAGAAATGGTTAGTCCAGTCTTTTGGCTGATGTCGCGATATTTAAGATCTTCGAAGTACTTCAACTGAATCAAACGCCGGTCTTTTTCGGGAAGTTGTCCGATCAACTGCCGGAGCTCGGCGACCGTTTCCGTTCGGGCCATAAGCTCATCGGGTGTAGCTGCTGTTGTTTCGGTCAAGATGGAATCCTCCGCGTCGCTTCCAATTCGCTCGCGACGACTTCGGCGTAAATAGTGGAACGCTTGATTGCGCACACTGCGGTAAAGCCAAGCTCGCGGCTCATGGACCTCTGCCCATTTAGCGTGGAGCTGCATGAAGACCTCTTGGACAATCTCCTCCGCCACCGCTCGTCGTCCCGTCAACGAGAAAGCAAACCGCAGCAAGCTCGACTCTTCGCTGTCGAACAATGCACGCACCGTCAGACCGCCAAGCCCGTTTTCAAGGTTGGCGGTCTGAGGTGACGCTTTCGGAGTGCCTTCGGGAGTTGATGTCAACATGACCTCTTCATGATGGGACTCCGAGATTTTGCTGGTGAGGGTGTGAATTTGGCCTTGGTATTAGACTAGACCAGTTGGACGCCAGTTTCTTAGAGTCTGGCAGGGCGAATTGCAGAAATTCTTGCTAACTGCCGTGTTTTGGTGGCTTCCCAGAAACATGTACACCAGAATCTCATGCCTAGTTCCCGCTAAGAGGGGAGTTTAGGCTTTCGGAGCTTCGAGTTAAGAATAGAGGCCTGAAAAACCAGGGACTCACGCGAAGGCGCAAAGGAAGAGAAGCAGCGATCCTGGTAAGAAAATGAAGGGTAAGAAAATACAATCCTGAAATCTTCTTCCCCCCAATATTCTTACCATTGTTAGGCAGTACCGTTACAGCGACCGGGAGAGTTCAGTGCATGTACTTTCACAGGCAAGAGAATGGGGGCAGAAGAATAAAGAGGGCGGCAATGAAGACACTGAGGTAGAACTGAGTAGAGGCTAATCTGAGCTCATAGCTTCGGTCTGAAATTTTTGCCCTCACCGATAATGGCTCGCACTACTCGCCACGCGACTCTCCCGCGAGTTAGACTAAATTCTAAACGGTCAGCTTCAGCGCGCGGGAGAGTTCAGTACGCGTATTTTCACAGGCAAGAGAATGGGGGCAGAAGGATGAAGAGGGCGGCAATGGAGACACTGAGGTAGAAATGAGTAGAGGCGGATTTGAGCTCTTAACTTCGGTTTGAAATTTTTGCCCTCACCGCTTAGGCTCGCACTACTCGCCACGCGACTCTCCCGCGAATTAGCCTAAATTCTAAACGGTCAGCTACAGCGCGCGGGAGAGTTCAGCACTCATGCGCACACAGGCAAGAGAATGAATGGCATGAGAATGAGTGGTAAGAAAATGTAATCCTGAGATCTTCTTACCGCCTATCTTCTTACCATTCTTAGAAAGAGATTAGCTCAAGCAAACGTAACAGCTTAGACCAAACCGGTGAGCACACCATCGCCGCAATAGTCTGGATTTCCGAAGCTTGGTACGGAATGTCCCATCGCTTCGCAGAAGGTCATCAGCAAACGGTTGTGCGGGACCTTGTCAAAGTCGTGAGCCACGCCGGTTTTGAATCCAAGACCGCCACCTACCAACACAAAAGGAATGTTATCACGAGTATGCGAATTGCCTTTACCCAATTCGTTAGTCCAAACAAGCGTTGTATTATCTAGCATGGAACCGTTCCCGTCGGGCTCGGGCGTTTCCGCCAATCGCTTGGCCAAGTAGGCGACCTGTTCGCAATACCAAGTGTTGATCTTGATCAGCTTTTCATAGGCATCTTCATTGGTGTCCGGTTCGTGCGAAAGATGGTGATGTCCTTCGTCGATGCCCAACCAACGCATCTTTGGCTCGCCAACGCTATTGGTGATTTGGAAGCTGGCGATTCGAGCGAAGTCGGCTAAGAAGCTGTTGACCAACATGTCCATCTGCATTCTCGCAAGCAGAGGCATATTGTCGTTCTCTTCCTTAATGTTCGGAGGCAATTGTGGAACAGCGTGACCAACGGCCAGTTGCCCTTGCGACAACTCCATGTCCAGCTCTTTCTCCAACTCTCGCACCATAGTCAAGTGATCTTGCAATAAGCGTCGATCTTCAGTGCTGATCAGCGTCTCGACCTTGTGAAAATCTTCCACTAGATCATCCATCACGCTCGCCAACATTTGGCGGTTCTTGCTTTGGCCGTACAGCTTGTCAAACATCTGGTACGGGTTGTCGATGGGAGCCACTGGCTGATTGGGTCCCGAGTAGCACATGCGAGTCCACGTATCCGCGCGGTCGGGAACCATCACACCCATTTCAATGGAACCGAAACGAGTTTGCGTTGCTGGATTTTCCTGAAGTTTGTTCTTCAGGTATTGGTCCACGGAAATACCTTTAGCCCAACCGGCTGGAGTGTCGGAACCACCTTGCACATCGCCAGGGAACAGTTCAATACCGGTCAACAAACAACCCATTCCGCGCATGTGTCCATCGCCATCGCCTTTGATTCGATTGCACATACCCTTGAGCGTAACCACATGCTGTTTGAGATCAGCCAGCGGAGTCAAAATTCTCTCAAGCTCAAACTCAGAGCCATTCACCTTGGGCCAGAAGTGATCCGGAATAACCCCGTTTGGACTGAAGATAAATACCAACCGTTGCTTGCGTGGAGTGTTTCCTCGAGCGCGAGCGAAGCTTGGTAACCCAAGTACAAGATTCGCAGCCGCAGCGCTAACTCCTGCTCGCTTAAGAAACTCGCGTCGACTGGCAACGGTTCGAAGTGAATTTAGTCTGCTCATGGTTCTTATCGGTGATATCTAGGTGGGAAGTGTGTGTTTGTTGACGCAGTAAAATCTACTCAAAACGATCTACGGATTGGCTGTTACTGAGGTAAGGTTTTCGGGTTGTGGTGGCTTGGATGCGATCACAGCAATCTCGATCAACAACTCACGTATGTTGAATTGTCGATCAACGAACAGTTGTGTCAGCTTGTCCAACGTCTCTGGGCCAAACGCTGCTGGTGGTTGCTTAGCGTAGTGTTGAAACGCACGGCGAACAAACGCTTGATGGCCATCGCGACTGCTCACAATGAACTCGGCAAGCTGTCGTGGACCAGCAAATTCTACCTGCTGACCTTCACGGTTGATATAGTAACCCTTCGCATCCACCGGCTTGTTCCGCTCCCGGTCTCTAAATCGTCCAGCCGCGTCCCAGTTTTCCAGCGTAAAGCCCAAGCTATTAATACGATTGTGGCAACTATCACAGTTTTCGGGACTGGTCTGCAAATGGACTCGTTCGCGAGTCGTCAGGTCGGGGTGTAGGTCAGGGCTAAGCGGTGTAAAAGCCGCATCCTGAGGCGGATGAATTTGTCGCCCCAAAAGATTACGAAGTACAAAGGTTCCGCGATGAATGGGGCTGGATGAATCGAAGTAGGCCAACCCGCTCATCATGAAAGGATGAGTCAACAAGCCCGCGTGCGCACCACGGCCAGGCGTCTTCTTCAAGTCGTCAAACTTAGCAGAGGCAATTTCGGTTTCAGAAGCTGGTTTGGGTTCGGCAAACGCTTCGGTAGGATTCCAGTTTTCGCCGTAGTAAGCCTGCATACGCTTGGTCGTGAAGCCCCAATCCGAAGTCAGCAACTGGCGAAAATCGCTGGTATCGCTAAACAAGACTTCATTGACAAAGGCGTCTAGCGATCGACGCGTATCTTGCACGAGCGGATCGTCGAAGCTGCCGAAGTGCTCGGCGTGCTTTTTGCGATCGCGTGTCGCGGTGATATTCAGCCACTCGTAGATCAATCCACGCATCTTTGCTTGAGCCCGATGATCACCGAGCAGATGTCGAGCCATGTTGCGGATCTGCTCGTCGCTCTCAAGCTGCCCAGATTCGATAGCCTTGCGTAGCTGCTCGTCAACGGGCAGCGAATCGAGCAAACAAAGCGCTAATCGTGAACCCGAACGAGCAGACTTAGTCTGAGTCGCATCGGCTTGAGGATAAAGGAATCTCGGCGACTTCAGTCCAATCAAAAGCACCCGCTTGATCGCTTCAGCGTCGTCTTCTTCTTTAGCTATTTGATTGTCGATGTAAACAGTAGCCATCTCTTCGGTGAGCTGGTAGCGGAAGGCGATGTTCAATTTCTCTCGCAAAAAGCTCTTCAACAATTGGCGACTGTCATTGGGCTTGTCTTTGTTTTTCTTGAGGTACTCTGGCCATTGTTCTTTGGCGACAACGAACGCAAAATCGATAGCCGACTTGGTGACGGCCGCGTCCCAATCTCGATCAATCTTGATGCCTCGTTCAAATCCATAGCTGCGATCGTCGGGCGGCAAAACGGTTTGAATGGAATACTGAGCTGGCAACCAACCGGGAACCCAATTCTCTTCCGGAATGATCTGTTCAACACCGCCTGGAACGACCCATGACACGGAGATATTGGCTGGAGGCAATTCCGTCTTACGCTCGCGTTGGAAGAAGTTCAGATGGAACGGGTAGATACGGCCCGCTGTCAAATAGATCGGCTCGCGAAACTCGGTCTTGTCACCGGACTGCACGTGGTTGTTAATCAAGCTTCGATCGTGGCGACCAAATTGAAGTGTGAACGAGCAGGTGCTTCGAACGATGATTTCGTACATGCCGCTGCGATCGACCTTCAGGCCCCCGCGCCAAACGATTGAGAACTCCTTGGGCTCGATCCCTTGTCCAGGACTTTCGCGACCGAAGTCGAAATTGATCGCAGGGTCGATTCGCTCGAGTACCTTGTCTTCCTTGCGATGCTTGGCGCTGCGATAGTAATCTGCGGCGATCCCGCGTTTGTTTTCAGGGCGTGGAATCCAGTCTGCTGAAGCGTAGATATCAGAGATGCTCTGTCGAAATTGCTCGCCAGTTAGCCTTGAGAGCATGGGCTTAGGTGGATGTTGGCGATTTTGTGCAACTTCGCTATAGAACGTATGGAAGATGTACTCGGCCGCCGCTTTGGCGTCCTCTCCGACGCATGCAGATGGGTCGCCCTCGGGCATAGTCTTGTCGATCTCCGAGGCCAATTGACTAATGGCCAAGTCACCGACCAAAGGTCGATCGTACGCGCCCACGACACCTTCACCCATGGCACCGTGACAATCTGCACATTGAGCTTTGTAGATTGCTTCGCCGCGGGCCAAACTGCTGGCGACGGCAGTATCCTGAGCTCTTGAGTGGGTGAACTGAGATCCCAGCAGCGGAATCAGCAGTCCCAAAACTAGGGGAATTCGAGTGGTCATGGCAACCGAACTCAACTTTTTCATAGTGATACAGGCGGGAAGTGGAGTCTCCATTGGGTCGTTTGAGGCAACGCGAGGGAGACGCTTTATCGTAGTCGGGTGGGAGGACCTTAAGTCCTGTGCGAGCCATCGAAAGCACCAAATTGCTTGAGTTCTGGTGCTAAAATAGCTTTTACCAGAAGATCTTCAATCTGCTTTCGGACGTGGTCCGTACGACTTCTATTTTAACATCCCATCGACCTTCGACACCCCGCGGATTTCCAAATCCTGGATGAATGCGACATCTTGTCGCCGAGAACGGCCTCGAGTGGCACTGTAGGTTCTTGTCTGCCGGAAAGAACCGGAGTGGACCGTCCACTGCGTTTGAGTCGGCTCTGGCGAACAATCTTATCGAAGCAATCATCGATCGTAGTGAACGTCTACCTGTAGCGAAGACAAACGTGGTCAAACCCGGCAGGAGTTTGACCCACCAGAACGGCTCTGTAGGTTCTTATCTGCCGGAGAGAACCGGAGTGGACTGTCCAATGTGTTCGAGTTGGCACTGACAAACAATCTATCGAAGCAAAACATCGATGGAAGTGAACGGCTACCTGTATCGAAGTGAAACTTGGTCAAACCCGGCAGGAGTTTGACCTACCAAACACTCGCCGCTCACGCGCTGAAGCTCACTCGTGATATCCGCGCCACATCCAGACTAGCGTATCCGCCAGCGTGTGCTGAAAGACGTTGCCGTCGCAGTGTTTGGATGCTTTGCTGAAGACATAGCGATAGTCATAGCCTTTCGCCTTGAGTGCGTCCGCAGTTCGCTCGTTGGCCATGACCCAGTTGTGATAGGTTTCTTCAGGATCGTTGGCTCGCAAATCCATCTCGGATACGTGAGTGAAGATTCGTAGCGGCTTCTTCTCGGTCTTCTCGATCAGCTTCATGCTCGAGTGATACTCCCAAGCACCCAGTGGATAGGCAGCCTCTTCGGGAGCGTCGTCATCTTGCTGATCAACAAATGTTCCCGAGTAGGTAATCAAGCGGCGGAAGAGGTCGGGACGGAACCAACCCATCGACAGCACCGCGGCTCCGCCTGAGCTGCATCCCATGGCTCCACGTCCCCAAGGATTGTCGGTGAAAGCGATCTTGGGATAAGCCGCCTTGATGTTGGCGTTGTTGAGTACCGCTGGCAGAACTTCGTCGTTGATGAATCGGGCATAACGATCGGACATCGTGTCATATTCGAGTCCCCGCTCGCTGCCTTTACCATCGTTGCCGCCATTTTCAACGGAAATGACGATGAAACCCGGTAGCTTGCGATTAGGGTCTTTGGAGATTGTGAGGTTGTCCAGTGCATTGCGAACAAGTTTGAGATTACTTGGACCGTCCATGGAGACCAAGATCGGTGCTTTGGTTCCATCTTTGTAGGCGGCGGGGACATACACAAAAATCTTGCGTTCGGTGCGCACGTTCTTTTTAGGATCTAGCGTCGTATCGGTACCTGGAAAAATCTTGCTGTCAGCAAGCTT
>CAUJKA010000277.1 GCA_963204965.1 Planctomycetota bacterium
GTTCGTCGCGAACTCGCAAATGGACTCAGCTAACATCTTGGCCGTCCCACTTGCCCTGATCACAATTGCGGCCAGTCTTGTTGGCTCAGCGCCTTTTGTTCTTGCAGGAGTGATTCTTACCACAATTGGTATCACTCTAAGGCTGACCAAATAGCCTAACTCTCTGCCCAATCGCTAAAAAAGAACTGGATCGGAAAATTTCTTTCGAACAACATCGGCGTAGTTGTTCAGTTCTTCTACCCCTTTCGCGTGCTCACGGAACTCTTTGGAGCGATCGTCGATCCTTTTTTTCGGAATATTCTTGCGCTTCATCGGTCTTCTAACGACTCCGCGCGAGCTGTCTGGTGCTTTTTTCTTGGTAACAAAACCGCCTTGGGCGACGCTGGAAGTGTTGTGTGGAACGGTTATGGTCCACAAAACACTTCCGATGAGCTAAGAATTAAGGATCATTCCCGTGAAAACCAAAAAATCTCGAACCAAATTTCTGCGTGTAGAACACCTTGAAAGCCGCCAACTGATGGCCGGAGACGTTTCCGCAGTGCTTCATAATGGGAATCTGCTCCTAACCGAGGCTCCAGGACAGCTCAACCAAGAAAATTCCGTCGAAATTTCCAAGCTGTCCAATGGCATGATTCGCGTAACGGGCGGCAGTCATGTGAGCGACAAGTTAAAGAGCAAGATCAACGGACAAGAGTTTCAAGACTTTTCCGTTACCGGCGACTTAAGCGTGCGCCTTGCTGGTGGCAGTGACAAAGTATCCTTTTCTAACGGTGGCATCGGGCTCTCAGGTGCCCCACGCTTCAAAAATGTTTCCATTGATGTTGCCAGTCCAGCCAATTCAACGGCCCGCGATGCAGACGTGGTTTCAATTCGCAGCTTGAATGCCATAGGATCACTGACCGTCAAAACAGGCGCTGACAACGATTCGGTAACAATGCTCGACAGCCCAATAGCTCCTGTCAAAATCGATGGCGATCTTCGCATCGAAACCGGCGCTGGCACAGACACCGTTAAAGTTGAACGAAACATCTCGAATGTAATAGGCAAAAACGTTGCGGTCACAACCTTCGGCTCACAGACAGAGGCCGAATCTGACTTGGTGACACTGAAAGGCGTGGCGGCCAATTTGTCCATCAATGTATCCACCGGTGGCGGCAACGACACAATCAGCTTGATTAACACCAAAGCCCGCATCACAGGCATCGACGCGGGAGCAGGCAACGACACCGGAGTGATGGACAGTACGCATGCAACCGACACACTCTTCGCTGCGATGGGTGACGGAGACGACACGCTTTCGCTAAGAAACATACATCCAATTACTCACATGGTGGCCTTCATCGATGGTGGAAAAGGTTGGGATAGCTTGTACACCAGCAATGTCGACAACTTGGCGAGCCAATTTAGCTTGACATCGTGGGAGCGACTCAACGGAAGAATCCTAGCGTCGCTGAACGCTAATAATTTCTCGAAATTGAAGACCGCTTAGAATCCACGCTTTGATTCCACATCCTGGGAAGCACATCAGCGGGCTAGGGCGACTGACTGGCAGGAACGCTTCGGATAAACTATCGACCTCAATGGTCTGATAGAACTCCGAGGAACCTGCCGTCATGGAATTAACGCTGATCGACTGGATCGTCATCGCGCTCTACTTTGTCTTGGTCACTTGGATCGGATTACGATACTCCGGTCGCGCGGGACAGAGCATGACCGAGTTCTTTATTTCGGGTCGATCGCTACCGTGGTGGATCGCGGGGACATCGATGGTTGCGACAACATTTGCAGCCGATACACCACTGGCTGTAGTTGGTCTTACCGCGAAGAACGGCTTGGCCGGAAACTGGTTTTGGTGGGCCTTCGCAGCCGGCGGGATGGTCACGGTGTTCGTCTACTCGCGGCTTTGGCGACGATCTGAAGTGATGACCGACGTCGAAATCATTTCGCTTCGCTATGGTGGAGCTCCCGCGAAGTGGCTCCGATATCTCCGCGCGATCTACTTTTCGCTGGTGGTCAATCCAATTATCGTCGGTTGGGTTGTAGGAGCCATGTTGACGGTCCTTGAGCAGACAGTGTTTTATACTCCTGGTGAAGCTGTCGACGGAGCGAACTGGAAGTCGTGGACTTTATTATTAGTCATGATCGCGCTGGTCGGCGTGTACTCGACGATTTCGGGACTGTGGGGCGTCGCGATTACCGACGTTGTTCAATTTTTCTTAGCGATGATCGGTTGTATATGGCTTGCATACGTCGCAGTTCAGGAAGTCGGTGGAGTCGAGATTTTACAAGAACGCGTCGTAGCTAACTTCGGCGAAGGCGGGCTACAAGCCTTTTCATTTATTCCAGACTTTTCCGGCGACAACGTTTGGATGCCGCTCCATGTGTTCCTAATTCTCGCCTGTGTTCAATGGTGGGCCACTTGGTATCCCGGAGCTGAACCCGGTGGTGGTGGATACGTTGTCCAGCGCATGGCATCTTCCCAAGACGAACGACATTCGTTGTTAGCCACGCTTTGGTTTCAAGTTGCTCATTATTGCATTCGTCCCTGGCCATGGTTGATGGTCGCCTTTGTAGCCTTGGCTCTGTTCCCTGAGTTGCGACAAGCCGCCGATCCTGGCATTGGCTATCCGATGGTGATGCGAGAACTCTGCCCCGCTGGCCTGCGCGGCTTGATCATGGTGGCATTTTTCTCAGCCTTTATGTCCACGATCAGCACGCAAATGAATTGGGGAGCCTCGTATCTAGTGCGAGACTTAATCCAGCCGATCTTTGCCAGCGATGCAACCGATCGACAACTTGCGAATTACTCAAGAATAGCCTCAGCGGTCGTCTTGGTCGCTGGAGCATTCTGTGCTTGGATTATGAAAGCGCAGGGTGTCTCGGTGGATTCAGCGTGGAAAATGCTCGCCGCCTTAGGCGCTGGATCAGGTGCTGTTTATATGTTGAGATGGTTTTGGTGGCGAATCAACGCTTGGACAGAAATCGCTGCCATGGTAGCTTCGTTGGGATACTACTTACTACTAAGCAGTGCTTGGTTGCAGTCACAAATTGTCGGCGAAGACAAGATCCTCGCCGAACCACTTAGCGAAACAGAACTGATGGCTGCAGTCGCTCTGCTGACGATCGCAACATGGGTGACGATCACCTTTGTGACTCGCCCTGAAAGCACTGAGGTTCTCTCCGAATTCTATAAAAAGATTCGTCCGGCTGGCCCTGGCTGGAAACCCATTTCTTCCACGCTACCCGAGTATCCTTCACTCGATAATCTTCCCTTACAAATTCTGGGCGCTGTCCTTGCAACCGCGTTGGTCTATACCGCTCTACCTGGGATCGGATATCTCATTTTTAAGCAGTGGTTCTATGCCGGAATCTGCTTAGTATTAAGCATCGTTTGGAGCGTTCCCTTGGCAGTAATCATCAAAAAGTTATTCCCCAATACAGAAAACGAGTACGACTAGAACGCTTTTGTATTGAACGACCACCAATTAGTATTGATGCTCGAATAAAACAACAACATTAGGCGCAAGCAATGGTATCAACGCATTCGAGCCTTCTCCTCAGACTAAGATCGCCGCATGATTCGGAGGCGTGGAGCCGCTTGGTTCATCTCTACGCTCCCTTGATACGGCGTTGGGTAGCCCGTCTGTCGCTGGAAGCTAATCAAACTGAGGACCTCGTTCAAGACATTCTGCTGCTGCTCGTCGAAAAGGTCTCAGAGTTCATTCGGCAGCGGCCAGGCAGCTTTCGAGCTTGGTTGAGAACGATCGCCACCAACAAGGCTTTAGACTATCTACGTCGTCAAAAGAAGCTTGAGCTAACTTCTCAGCTTGAAGCGTTGGAATCAACTTTAGAGAATCCGGCCCAATGGATTTCTGAACAGGAGTACCGAACGATACTCGCTCAAAATGCCCTGCGGTTAATGTCGAACTCTTTTTCTGAGGTAACCTGCCGAGCGGTTTGGGAACATGTTGCTCAAGGGCGCAGCGCGGCCGAGGTGGCTGCCGAGTTGGGAATCACAGAAAATGCAGTTTATCTCGCTCGTGGTCGCGTGCTCAAACGACTGAGGCAAGAACTAGACGGGCTCTGGGAGTAGAGGGCACAACTTACTTTCCTCGACAATTTCCGCTATTTGCGAATTTCGAGAGACAGGATTAAGGGTAGTGGTGCGTTCTCATTGAGGTATCCCATCGGCTCTCAAGTGAATTTCCCAAATGAATAACGAAACTCTGCAACGATTCCTCAAAGGCACCGCCTCGGAAACCGAGCAACGCACGTGCGAAGCTCTACTGTCTGGAAATACTCCCATCGTTGACGACACGCTAATCGACAACGACGATCCAATCATTGCAGCGCTCCAACAACCCAAGGATTCTGGCTCAATTGCTTCGTCTGAATGTGAAGTTCCTCGAGGCATTTCGCAAATGTTCCCGGATATATCTGAGCGTTCGAAGCGAATTCGAGAAGTCTTGGAGACATCCAATCATCCTGAAGATCTCGGCGCGATTGGTCGTTATAGGATTGTCGAGCTGATCGGGGTCGGAAGCTCGAGTTGGGTATTTCGGGCCATCGACACGAGTATGGACCGCGAGGTTTGTATCAAGCTCTTGCAGCCCGATAAAGGAACGAGCTTGGAGGCTCGAAGCCGCTTTGCTCGCGAGGCGCGTGAAGTTGCGAGAATGTGCAGCGACAGAATCATGCCTGTGCTTGAGCTGGGACACTTGAGTCAAACACCATACCTTGTAATGCCACTGCTGGAGGGACGATCGCTCCGAACATTACTTGAGCAAGAACAACCGCTAACTCCCGAACGGTCTCAACGTTTCGTTCAGCAGATCGCCGAGGGTCTTTCACATGCGCACAGTTTGGGTGTGATGCATCGCGATATCAAGCCGGAAAATATCTGGGTGACGCCCAGCGATGATATCAAGCTGCTTGACTTCGGATTGGCACATATCCGCGATGAGTCCACTCCGATCACTCGCGAGGGAACAGTAGTTGGCACTCCCAGCTACATGTCGCCGGAACAAGTGACTGGCAAGCCAATCGATGCCAGAAGCGATCTGTTTAGCTTGGGAGTTGTGCTGGTCGAACTTCTCACTGGACAATCTCCGTTCAACAAGATCAATCTGTTTTCAACCTTGATGTCCGTAGCCGGCGATCCTATCGACTTTGCTGCCATCGATCCCGAACATTCCATCTCTCAGCCTCTGCGACAGCTAATTATTGACCTGCTACACAAAGCGCCAGAAGAGAGAATTCGATCGGCGGACCTGCTGATCGAGCGATTGGAAAACTTGAATTGCAAAGTTTCAACTAAAGCTCCTCAAGCGAGCGGTGGTGGAAGAATCTTCAAGACGATTGCAGCAGGATTTGCAGGTTTTGCACTCTGCTCTGCATTGCTTTGGATGTGGAACTTTAGCGACAAAGGGACCTTGGTCGTCGAGACCAGCGATCCTGCCGTGCAAGTTGCCATCGCCAATGAGAAGGTGACCGTTGTTGATCCGGTCAGCAAACAGTGCTACGAGATCAAGATTGGCGAAACCAAGTTACCGAGCGGGTATTATCAGTTAGAAGCCAAGCTTGCCGATGGTTTAGCGTTTTCATCGGATTCCATTACCATTCGTCGCGGTGAAAAGATTCTGGTTTCGGTTTCATTGAAACCTCCAGTCGATACTGCTAAAGCTGGTGGTAATCCTGCAATTGATCCCACGGCCCACCCAGCGGACTCCAAGGTTGCGATGGAGTCAAATTCTAGCTTGAACAAGCCCTGGGCTGATCCCACGCGAGATCCACTTGCACATGATCCAGCGACTCGGCAGCAGGTCTTTGATCGAGTAGCCGCGTTACCAAGCCTGCCTTTCAAACGCTCTGTGCCAGAATCACAGCCGAAACTTTCTGGAGTCCAAGATTGGTGGATTGATTCGCCAACAGGTATGCTGAGCGTCGATTCCATTCCGAACGTCGACCAGACGCTTTGGCTTGAAATTCAATCGGGCAGGGTCAAGGTTGCAAATCGTTCTGGAGATAAACAACTGCACATTCCCACTGAGGGTGTGGTATTCAAAGAACGGTCCACGGCCAGCTGGGATAAAGTGAATCCAAATCTTTTTGTTATCACTTCAGGTAGTACAGTTCATTCCGATACAGCAGAATCGCAAAAGCATCCGTTCCTGGCTCAAGTTTGGCTACTATCCGAGCGAGAAGACTGCATTCAAGGCAGACTCATTCGCGAGTATCCCTGCGATACTACAAACGTGATGCTTGATTCTGGCTATCGGATCGTTCTTGTGCGCGACCGGTTGCTTGAAATTCGTCGCTTGGATAGTGATCAAGTCTGGGCAGTAGCAACAAATCAATCAACCCCCGATCCATTTGTAGAGCTCTTCAGTTTTGGGCCGAATGCAATTTCTCCTGAGGGTAGATGGCTGGCCGCTACTACATCGACACCCGCGCAGAAATCGATCTTTGATTTGCAGTCTGGAAGTATGAAGCTAGCCGTCAATTCTGGCCAGGTACTCATTGGCAACCGGGCTCGAGCTCTTGTCTTGAATGAGTCATTCAAGTTGTGGGACATCGCTAGACAGACATTGGAGAAGGAAATTCCATTGGATAGCAAAAAAATAGCTCATTCCGCTCACATGGCCGTAAATCCTTCTGCGACCTATGTTGCCTATCCGACGGATTCGAGCGTTAGAATCATCGATCTAAAAAACAGCAAACAGATCATTTGGAGTCCAGGTTGGAATTGTACAGTTGCTGGCCACCTAGCTAAATCAAGGACTACGTACTCCTCAAGGCAATCATCGCTCATGGGGAGTTCCTTGCGTTTGGCCTGGCGAGACGACGGCAACTTACTAGCTTTTCACAGGGGCGAAACTGCAACCTGGAATGTTGATGCGGAAGACAACGAAGCGACTCAAGTTGTGATACCTGATCACAATCCTATCATCGGTCGCATGGAAATTGTAGGACTGCAATTGCACGACGATGGTGAGTTAAGCATCGCGTGGCAAGCGGCCAATGGATTCCAAGACCGAGTATCCACAGCTCGCCTGAGTTTACCACAAGTGAAGATACAAAAAGCGATGAAACTGGATGGCGCTTATTGTATTGATATTCTGGAGAAAGCACGACATTCCCCACAGGGTAGAGCCATCAGTCCTGATGGCCGTTACTTGGTTGTTGGCGCTCATCCACTAGCGCCAGAACCTGCCAACCGCCGATCCGGCAAATTCTTGGTAGAGTTTGCTCAACCCGACGCTGTAATTGCCGAATTCCTCGACACGAATTCTCCTGAGAGATTTTCTTGGTCCAATGACTCAAAGTACTTGTGGGCCGGCAACCAAGTTGTTGATAACGAACAACGAAAGAATTCTGTAGTGAGATCAGATTTCAGTTGGGCCGTGCCCTTGGGGAAGCACTCAGTGATTTCAGTTCAGCATGGTGAGATGTTATTTCACAGTTCACTTGAAACCGGTTCGGGCGAGAGTATTGGCAATCTGTTAGAAGAAATCATCGGCAGTAGGCCAAGCCAAATCGCGTTAGCTTCAACGTCGCCTCCACTTCTTTTTCTTAGGAACAGCAATGATAAGTCAGTTGGTTCTGAGATCACACTTGTTCGCGTTCGTGAAGATTTGACTTTCGAAGTTGTTGGTACTGGTCCATTTTTAATCAGTAGTGGTATGCCCTCGAGACCTCTAGACTTGATCTCGCCCAACGTCAGTCACCTTCTGAGGGCTTCCTACCCATCGAACTCGGGATCTTCCAATGATGCGACGGTTACGTGGCAAATACACCGAATCCACGCCAAAGAGGAACGAAGGCTTGAGACTGAAAAGGTGCTCGACGACCTTACAAGGGTAGAGGCATTTCAATGGCATCCGCAAAACGTGTCAGCCTGCTGGACTAGTCCAGACGACAAGTATTTACGATTCTTCGACTGTGCAACAAACTCAATGCACATACGCAAACTTCGTAGCGACCTAGTCATTCCGTTCTACAGTGGCTGGTTGATTGCAACTGAGGACAGACTGATTGCAGTTGACAAAGTAGGTAAGCCGAACGCTGAAATGGTCTTTAGCTGGGAGAACGGGCAACCCAAAAGCGCGCATTGGATTTTCACCAACGGTGCCGTTCAATCCGGTGTACCACTGCAGGGACTGTTCATCTCTTCGGTAGAGGACAACTCAGTTCGTACAAGGCCGCTTGATCAAATGATTGAAAGTGAGCCCTTCAAGAAAGTGTTGAGCGATCAACCTATGAACTTTTTGAAGTGATGGTTGAAGTTTTGAATCCCGCCCGGCTTGCCCGGCAGATCTTTAGGCTTTTCGCTAGTAAGTTAAACGCTGCTCCAATGCAGTGGCGGAGCGTAGTGTAAGAGCGTTGATCGGTGCTTGGCCGTTGGTTAGCTAGAAACCTAACAGTCTGCTGGGCAAGCCAGCAGGATTCAAAAGTAAATACTCAGGCTAACGGGCAGATGATCTAGCACGCCCTTAGCCCATGATATTGCGGCCGATGCCGATCGGATTGGCGGCTTGGCGATATGTGGTGATGGCGCTGGGGAGCAGCTTTTCGAGCTCCGATGCGCGACGCTCGTCCGACGGATGTGTCGATGCAAACTCGGCAGGCTTAGCACCCTTGCCAGCAGAGGAAAAACGAGTCCAGAACTTAGGGGCTTCGGCAGGATCATATCCAGCTTGCGACATCAGCATCAGTCCGATGTGGTCGGCTTCCAACTCGTGCTTTCGGCTGTAGGGAAGGATCAGTCCATATTGAGACGCGGCTCCATAGGCCTTCATCCAAAGCTCTTGTTTGACTTTCTCTTGGTTACGCGTGATTAAGCCGACGACCTGCTGAGCTCCATTGACCGCGGATTGTTGAGTCATCCGTTCGCCACCATGTCGCGCGAGCACATGGCCTACTTCATGACTCATCACAACAGCCAGTCCAGCTTCGTTTTGACAGACCGGCAAGATGCCTTCGTAGACTACGATCTTTCCGCCTGGTAAACAGAATGCGTTTTGCTCTTCGCTGCGAACAACTTTGATTTCCCATTCATAGTCGGTCTTGCCACTGGCGTTAGCAATGCGATAGCCCACTTCGCGGACGATCCCTTCGTATTGACTGGGCGTTGGATCGGCTATCTCGCTGGTGACTTGCGAGAAGGCTTGCTTACCCATGACAACTTCATTTGCTTCGTCGCCCCAAATGAACTGCTTGCGACCCGTTATGGGCGCGGTACGGCAGCCCCAACAACCACAAACGGCCATCGATCCAGCAAGTGTTAGCCAATTTCGGCGATCCATCGCCCATCCTCCCAAACCCGAGTCACAGAAATTCGTACGGTGGATTCTCTGAAATTCGCAGCGCGAAGGAAAGGTGAGTTTTTGCCCAACGTTTTCCGAGGAGAATGAGCTTGAAATGACTCAGTTTTCCTGCAATTCTCGCCATTTGGAGAGGGTTTCTGCTTTCGCTCAAACCTTTACAATTGCCTGCATTAGGTATCGTAGCCCAACTTCGATACGAACTTGCTCATCCCCTTCGATTTTACTTCGCATCAACCACTATGCATTTTGAAACCATCGTTCCGCAGCTTCGCATTCAATTCCCCTCGCTCAGTCGAGTCGATCCGAACACGGGCAAACCGGTAATCTACTTAGACGGGCCCGCGGGCAGCCAAGTCCCAAATGTGGTCATCGATGCGATCTCCGATTATTACCGATATCACAATGCGAACTCTGCAGGGATGTTTCCAACCAGTCAAGAGACAGTAGCGCTGATGACGGACGCTCATCGCGCCGCGGCGGATTGGTTCGGTGTCGACCAGCCACAAGAGTGTATCTTTGGCGCGAACATGACCACGATGACGCTCGCATTCTCTCGAGCCCTTGCGCGATCGTGGAAGCCGGGCGATCGAATTCTTGTGACACAGCTTGACCACGATGGAAATGTAACACCATGGACTCTAGCTGCTCGCGATGCCGGAGCAGAAGTGGTGCAAGTCAAAGTCAATCTCGACGATGCAACGCTAGACGAAGCCGACTTTGCAGCCAAGCTTAACGATCGAACCAAGCTAGTCGCCTTTACAGCCGCGTCCAACAGCGTTGGTAGCACGACGCCGATAGCCAAGTTAACGCAGATGGCTCACGCTGTTGGTGCCGAGGTCTATATCGATGCAGTACACTGGGCACCGCACCGACTAATCGATGTGCGAGCTTGGGATGTCGATTACTGCATCTGTTCAGCTTACAAGTTCTTCGGTCCCCACATCGGTATGTTATGGGGAAGGCTGGAACGACTTGAAGAGATAATCGCTTACAAATTGCGCCCCTCACCGGCTCATTGCCCTGGCAAGTGGATGACTGGGACTCAGAACTTTGCTGCCATCGCTGGAGTCAAAGCAGCCATCGACTATATCGCATCGATCGGCGAACTGCTTGCGAAACCAAAGTCGAAAGATTCTGCTTCGACAACAAGTCAGCCACGACGGGCTCGATTAGCCGCAGCCTTTGAAGCTATCGAAAAGTACGAAACGCGGCTAGTCGATAAACTTCTGCAAGGTTTAGTCGCAATGCCTCACGTGCGAGTGTTCGGCATCACGCAATCCGAACGACTTCACCATCGAGTTCCAACGGTTGTCTTCGCAGTCAACAAAATTGGCTCGGCTGAAGTAGCCACGCGATTAGCCAACCGCGGAATCTATTGTTGGCATGGCCACTATTATGCAGTCGACATATGCGAAGCCTTAGGCCAGACGTCTCAAGGTATGGTTCGACTGGGGATATTGCATACTACAACAGAAGACGAAATCGACAGGACTCTGGAAGAGATTGGCAACTTGCGAGTTTGAAGAAGAGATAACTTCAAGTTACTTGGTTGTATAAATCTATGCGTAATCGAATGGACTCTCGCTGATCCGAAAGAAGGAAATCCTGTCGGAGACAGGTGCGACAATTAAAAGTCGCTCCCGTTTCCAACGGGATTCTTTCGATTTCGCAGCAAGTCATCCATCTGGTCTCAACGAAATCCCCTGCGTTTTAATGCGTAAGTTGTGTTGCCGCTACTTCTTCTTTGGCACTTCGATACCAAGCTCGCGCATCAAGATTTGCATGTCTTCCCAAACTAGTCGCTTGGCATCTTCGTTGCGTAGTAGGTACGATGGATGGTAGGTAACGATCACCTTCGCGCCACGATAGTCAAAGAACTTTCCGCGCAGTTGCCCAACTGGGGTGTCTCGTTTGAGCAGCGATCGAACAGCCACGGACCCCAGACAGACGATATACTTCGGCCGTAGAGTCTCTAGCTGAGTCTCGACAAACGGCTGGCAATTGTTGATCTCGTTGGGTAACGGTGTTCGATTGCCAGGCGGACGACACTTGAGCGCGTTGAGAATGTAAACATCTTCGCGACGCAATTGCATGGCTGAAATGATTCTGGTGAGCAACTGACCTGCGCGGCCAACAAACGGCTCACCCTGCTTGTCTTCGTCAGCACCTGGGGCTTCCCCCATGAAGCACACAGTGGGACGAATCGGCCCAACACCAAATACGGTCTGTTGACGACGGCTACAGATCTCGCTGCACTTCTGACAGCCTCGGATATCTTGATCCAAAATCTGAAACAGATTGCGCCGAGCCGTGTCGTCCAGCTCTTCTGTATCCCATTGTCCTGAACCTGCTGTCGAAGGTTGTACCGAAGGAGCCGCTGGGACGTGCGATGCGGCGACAGAAGTTGGAGAAGGCGGTGTTGTTGAAGATTGTGGTGCAGTAAGCGGTGAGGCAGGGGAGGGACGCGTACTTCCGGTCGAGGTCTGAGCACCGGTTGCGGGAATTGCAGGAGAGGAAGGTTGAGTTGTAACATCTCCAGTTGCTGAACGTCTTTCCAAAGCCGTCAGAGCTTCAGTCCAGTCGTCGGGCAAGGTATCCGAATTGGGTATCCAGCTTAGCCCACAACGCTGGTAGTTCTCCAACGTTTGTTGAATTGCAAGTTGTATGGACTCTCGATCACTCATGGAAACAGACTAATCTAAAGGACAAGTTCCCTAAGTAGCGTGCTGCAGTTGATTGACCCACCAGCCTGACTGGCAGATAATCAGATCCATCGCGCAGCACACGATACCGAACTTTTGGATAATCGTACCCGCATTTGCCACGCTAGAAACCTCCCCTTTAGAAGACTTGCACCGAATGAGCAAATTCGCAATTGATCTTGTCACCCGATTGATGTCGATTCCTGGAAAAAGCTGCGAAGAGCAGTTAATCGCCCAAGCGGTGATTGACGAACTGCTAGCGATGGGAGTTCCCCAAAAGTCGATCGCATTCGACACCGCACACACGCGAACACCCCAACGCGGCCAAGTTGGCAATTTGATTGTCAAACTTCCAGGTAAGAAGGGGCGGCCCAGAATTATGCTTTCGGCTCACATGGACACCGTTCCTATCTGCGTGGGATGCGAACCGAAACGCAAAGGCAACGTGATCATCTCCGCAAAGTCAACTACCGGCTTGGGTGCCGACGATCGCGCTGGTGTTGCCGCTGTATTGGTTGCGCTGAAGAACTATGTCGGCAAGGCTGATGCGCCGCCGATTACTGCGTGCTTCTTTGTTCAAGAGGAGATTGGTTTACAGGGCAGTCGAGCGCTCTCGGTCAACAAGCTCGGCGATCCTGCTTACGCACTTAACTTCGATGGCGGCAATCCTTACAAGTTAACCTTGGGCGCAACAGGTGGCGAACGGATGGCGATTCGCTTGAAAGGTATCCCCGCCCACGCCGGCATCGCGCCTCAACAAGGTGCCAGTGCAATTCATGCAGCGGGTATCGCCATTGCCGCTCTGCACAAAGGCAAATGGTTGGGTGCAGTCAAGCGAGGTAAGTTGACGGGCACAAGCAATATCGGAGTCATTCAAGGCGGTTCCGCGACCAACGTGGTGGCTGACAATGTCGAGATAGCCGCCGAAGCTCGCAGCCACGATAGCACGCTTCGTACTGCAATCGCCGATGCAATCGAGAAAGCCTTCCAAGACGCAGCGGCTCAGGTTGTCTCCGATTCCGGTTCACCGGTAGTCGCCGAAGTAAGTCGCCGAGTCGACTATGATTCGTTCCGACTTGGCGAGGATTCGCCCATCGTCGAGATGACGCGACGCGCGATCACGGAGCTGGGCGCGAAGCCCGAATCGGGAGTCACCAACGGTGGCATCGATGCGAACTGGTTAGTCAAACATGGCATTCCCACGGTAACGCTTGGTTGCGGACAACGCGACGTGCACACCAACAAAGAACAGCTTGATATCGCCGACTACTTAGCCGCATGTGAAATCGCAACCAAGGTAGTCAGCTATGTCGCCAGATGACGAACTGTGTTTGTGCTTCCACGTTAGCTGGCGGAAGGTCATCAACTACGCGAGGATCAACCGAGTCCGACTGCCCAGCCAATTGTCCGAATGTCAAAGTGCTGGGACCGGGTGCGGATGGTGTCGAGCATCGATGGAGCGGATTATCGCTCGCATGAAGGTAAGTGCACCCGATGCAACAGACATTGAACGCTGGCTAGTCGAAGATTTCCCTGCAAGCGCCGACTACAAACAACAACGCTCCGAGTACATTCGCGAAGGCAAAGGCAAACCGCCCGCTGAACAGACTTGAGACTTGAGACTTGAGTAAGCTTCTTCGTTCCTTAGGCTCTGCCTAGGAACGCACTGTCTTCGCGGCTCCGCCGCTCTTGTTTTTCCAACTTCCAACTTCAAACTTCAAACTTCAAACTTCCTCCCTCTCTTCTTCCCACCAAAATCATGCTACGACTCACCGCTATCTTCGCCTTGCTTGCGATCTCCACATGCTGGAATCTCCAGGCTCAAGAGACAACTAAGCCCAAGCCATCAATCTACGAGGATGAAAACTTGGTGGCTTGGTGTATCGTTCCGTTTGATGCCAAGCGACGCACACCAGAACAGCGAGCTCAGATGCTTGTCGAGCTGGGTGTTAAACGCTGCGCTTATGATTGGCGTGACGAGCATATCCCTACGTTTGAAGATGAGATCCTACAGTATAAGAAGTATGGCATCGAGTTCTTCGCCTTTTGGGCTCAACAAGAAAGCGCCTTTGCACTGTTTGAAAAGTACGACTTGCATCCGCAGATTTGGCAGATCATCGGTGACCCGGGTGGCGAAGCGGCAACAAAGGTAGCACGGGCAGCAGAACGACTGGAACCGCTTGCCAAACGCACTCAGCAGATGAAATGCCCCATGGGACTCTACAACCACATGGGCTGGGATGGCGAACCCGAGAATATGGTTGCCGTCTGCAAAAAACTGCGAGAGAAAGGATACGACCATGTTGGCATTGTCTACAACTTCCACCATGGCCACGAACATGTCGGCCGCTGGCAGCAAGCTTTAAAACTGATGCTTCCATACCTTTTGTGTGTAAACATCAATGGGATGAACGATACCGCCAATCCAAAGATCCTGGGATTGGGAAAAGGCAAGCATGAAAAGCCCATGCTTCAAACGTTGCTCGATTCCGGATACCAAGGCCCTGTGGGCATCATCGATCACAGACCCGAGTTGGACGCTCGAGAATCACTGCTGGAAAACTTGAACGGGCTTCACGAGTTGAAACCTGATCTCATTGCCAAGAGCAAGCTTCAATCATCCAATGCTCAACCGGCAAACTACGACCCCGAGTTGGTACGCAAGCTGTTGGTCAGTGCAAAGCAGCATGGATCTGCCGATCGTGGCGCTGCCGTTTTCGGAAGCGATCAAACGGCGTGTATCTCCTGTCATCAACTAAGCGAAGCATCCGGCCAAACCTTAGGAGGCCAAGTTGGTCCCGATCTGCGACAAGTACTGATAAGTCGCAGCGACGAACACATTGTCGAGTCGCTGTTGTGGCCCGCTCGTGAGATCGATGCCAAGTA
>CAUJKA010000278.1 GCA_963204965.1 Planctomycetota bacterium
GCAGCACGCATCAGTTTGATGTGAGCTTGGCTCCATCCGTCGTGAGACTCAAGCAAGGCCCCGTCGATATGGTGATTCCATCGTCGTTGGCGACATTAGCCGATGGTCAAACGATGAGTATCACCGATTCACGTGGTCGACAAGTTACTTTCGAACTGAACGATACGTCGGTACCATCGACTGTCCTTGCTGGTAACGCAGCAGTCAATGTAAATATGACAACGGCGACGCCTACCATTGTTGCACAAGCCTTTGTGAGTGCGATCAATGCTCAGGTGGCTGCTGGACGTCTCGGAATCGGCGGCGCGACATTATTCGGTACCACGACTGTCCGCATTCTCGGAAACGATGAAGACGGCGTGACCTTCGATGGCTTGTTCAACGCCGGCTCGCCACCCGTGGCGACCTTCGTTACTGCAACCGACTTTGGCATGCTGGACGTTTGGGTCGATTGGACCGGGGATGAAGATTTTGCAGATGCAAGTGAAAAGGTATTTAGCACTAGCATTCCAGTTCGTCCAGGCGTGAATCGCATTCTTATTCCTACACCAGCGACGGCGGTGACCGGGTTTACAAGAGCTCGATTCCGACTTAGCACCCTCGGTGGGTTGCTTTCGGAAGGTGTTGGTGTCGGCGGTGAAGTCGAAGACTACATGATCGAAATCGCTCCAGGAATGCCGCCAGTTTCTCTGGCCGATACCTATAGCGTTTCCGAAGACGGCGTCCTGACTCGAACCGGTGTTAACGGAGTTCTGGCCAACGATACCGATGCAGACGTTGTAGCAATCAATCCGGGAGTCAATATCTTCGTCAATGACGAGAATCCAACGACACTAGCGTTAGAACCAGTCGTGAATGTGACCAAGGGTACCTTAGCACTGAACGCTGATGGATCGTTTGTCTACACGCCATTCACCGATTTCAATGGTACAGATACATTCGTGTATCGAGCTACTGATGGTCGATTACTGGGGCAGCAAGTCACGGTTACCATTAATGTAACTGCCGTGAATGACGTTCCATTTGCCAACGATGACACGTTGACGGTGTTCGAAGACAGTCCTGTGAACGTGATCGGAACTACATTCACAGCCAATGACTTTGCCCACTTCTTGTTGCAAACTTCCAGCACTGGTTTCCAAACCAACGAATCCGGCCAAGTGTTGACTCTTACAAACGCGCAGATCATTTCTGCAGAGTCGACTAGTTTCGGAATTGTCGGTACTAACGTTCGATTTGCAGCGAAGCCAGGTCAAGGTCTGTACGGCTTGCGAGTGTCGTTCACAAGTTCTGATTTGGGTGCCGCACTCCCACAAGTCTCAGTCGTTGGAACGGATATTCGAGTCACACTCAACAGCAATGTTGGAACGCCTTCGACGATCAATAACCTGATCACTGCCATCACAAATGATATTACAGCGAACGGGTTGATTAGCGTTGCACTGGTGACAGGAAGCGGCTCAACCGTCATCGGCAACGTGAGTAGCGTTGCTCCAGTCGTCGTGCCACCATCCGGTGGTACTGTAAGTGTTGTAAATAACCAACTGATCTATTCAGCGCCGGCGAACTACAACAATGCTATTGGCGGCCCCGTCAAGCTCTTGCTTACGATTTCCGACGACAATACGGCTGGTCCAGTGTTTAATCTGACTGCTACCAGCACGTTGACTCTGAACGTTACACCAGTGAATGATGCTCCAAGTTTCCTAATACCATCGCCTGTCTTGACTTTGAATGAAGACGTTGGTTTGGTAACTCGAACTAATTTTGCAACCTCGATTGTTCCAGGACCAAGCACTGCTTTTGACGAATTGCCACAAACGCTGAACTTCCAAGTTGTGTCCAATTCGAATCCAGGATTGTTCACTACGGCTCCGACGCTTTCGCCAGCTGGAACACTTACCTTTGCAACGGCTCCAGATGCCAATGGTCAAGCAATTGTGGTTGTACGCCTACGAGATAGCGGCGCGGGCACCGGTAATGGAAACGTCAACATTTCGTCAGATCAAACGTTTACCATCAATTTGACGCCAGTAAACGACGCACCGCAATTCACCTTGGCTGGATCGACTGTAACAAGTCGTGAAGACCAAGGCTTGGTCCAAGTGGTCGACTTCCTCACCGGAATTCTCCCGGGTCCTGTAACTGCAGTCGATGAAGCTGGTCAATCGGTAACTGTGGTTGTGGTGGCTTTAGATCCAACCAAATTTAGCGTTCAGCCAACGATCGGTGCCGATGGACGTTTGGTCTATCAAACGGCAACTGACGTCAACATGTTGAATGCGAACTTGGAGGTGAAAGTAACACTAACGGACAACGGTTCGGGTGTTGCACCAAATCAGAATAGTGTGGAAACAACATTCACGATTCAAGCTACGCCAGTGAATGACGCTCCAGTCTTCTCGATTACGAATCGGAATGTGGTTGTTAATGAAGATGTGGGAGCCTACCAAGAGGTAATGATTGGTGGCGTTGCCGCAGGTCCAACGACTGCACCTGATGAAGCTACTCAGTCTCTGACATTCACGGTTGTTTCGGTTAGTTCGCCAGAGTTGTTCGCACAACAGCCAACACTGACAACCGTAGGCAGTACTGGCAGATTGAACTTCGCAACTGCACCAAACAAGAATGGTACAGCAGTGATTGTGGTTCGGTTGGAAGACGGTGGCTCGGCTACTCCGCCTAACGTCAACGCTTCGGGATTGCAAACGTTCACTGTAACTATCGATCCGATCAATGATGCACCAGAATTTGCAATTCCAGGCTCGATCACTGTAGATGAAGATCAAGGCCTAGTAAGCGTCAATTCCTTTGCAACAGGAGTTCGTCGAGGACCGGTTGGTGCCGATGACGAAAATGGACAAGTTCTGCAATTTGTGGTAACCGCAGTCGATCCAACAATGTTCTCTGTGCAGCCTAGGATTGCTGTCGATGGAACACTTGTTTTCCAACTTGCGGACAATGTCAATAGTGCCAACGCGGCACTTGACGGTAAGTCTCTAGCTGTACAAGTTCAGTTGCAAGACTCTGGTTTGGGCGCACCAAGTCCCAATACCAACATCAGCACAATCAGAACGTTCACAGTGATTGCAAACTCGATTAACGATTCACCGCAGGCCCCGAATTACCTCACAAGCACAGACGAAGACACTGATCTTAGTATTTCGTCATCGGACGTACTGTTGCTTGCAGTCGGTGGACCAACCTCCGATGAACTGTCTCAGTCGGTCTTCATGGAACAAGTTGAACGAGTCAGCTTGCGTGGTGGTACGGTTGAACCTCTGTTCGATGTGAATAATCGAATCACTTCGTTGCTTTACACTCCACCGTCGAACGCGTCGGGAAGCGATTCATTTGTCTACGTCCTGCGAGACAATGGCAATCCAGCACGAAGTGGTACCGCGACGATTGTTGTCAACATTATCCCCATCAACGATCCTCCACAATTCACCATCGGAGCAAACCAAACCTCTGTCGAAGACTTTGGATTGGTTACGATCAACAATTGGGCAACCAATATTTTGCCTGGACCATTGAATGATGCTGACGAACGTGCAAATCAGACAGTTAGCTTCACCGTTGTTGCCGACGATCCAAGCCTTTTCTTGGTTCAACCTTCGGTGTCCAGCGATGGCACGCTGACCTATCAAGCAGCCCAAGATGCAAATGGATCCACCGTCATTCGTGTTACAGCGTTCGACAATGGAGTTCCAGTCGAAAATTCGCCTGAACAACTGGCGACCATTACAGTAACCCCACTGAACGATGCCCCTGTATTCACTCCAGGTACTGATTTGTCAGTGGTGGAAGATAGTGGTTTGACCTCGATTCCGAATTGGGCTACTCAGATTGCACCAGCGGCTGGCTTGCTTGCATCGCCAGTCCGAGCATTGGATGAGCAGACCCAGTTAATTGACTTTACCGTTAGCGTTGATCGGCCTGAACTGTTCGCGATTCAACCCACGATTTCCAGCTCGGGCGCCCTCAACTTCACTACAGCTCAGAACGCATTCGGAATCGCCGTTCTGACTGTCCGTGCGGTTGATCGTGGTCCAACCGGTGGATTGAATCAAAATACCTCCACAGCGGCCACTGTAACGATCGACATTACGGGAGTTAACGACGCGCCTGTTGCAGTCAACGACAGCTATACGACCGGTGAAAACTCGGTTCTGACGGTTGCAGCAGTTGGTCTTTTGGGCAATGATTCGGACGTAGATGGCAATACGGATTCAATCTCGGCTGTCGCGAGAACTCTTCGAAGTAACCTGGACGCCGTGGTAACTATCAATGCAGACGGGTCATTCACTTATGACCCAAGCAATGTTGCGACCATTCAGCGAATGACAACCGGTCAGTCGATGACGGATACGTTTAGCTATACAGCCATCGATGCTTCCGGATTTGTTAGCAACGTTGCTGTCGTGACAGTCCGCATCAACGGAGTCAATGATGCTCCAATAGCCGTCGACGATAGTTTCTCCATCGGAGTTGGTCAGACACGCCTGCTGTCTGTACTTGGTAACGATACCGATATCGATTCTACAATCGACAGCCGTACGATTCAGATTACTCGAGTACCGATTTTTGGTACGGTAACTGTCAATCAAACAGGTGTGGTCCAGTACACAGCTGAGGCTGGTTTCCGTGGCACCGATACCTTTGGTTACGTTGTACGGGATGAATTGGGAGAAGTTTCCAACGAGGCGATTGTTACCGTGATCGTTAACAATCCTCCTGTTGCCAATCCAGACGTTACGTTTACCTACAAGAATGAGGCAATCGTTATTCCGGTTTTGGCCAACGATAACGATGTCGATGGATCGATCAATCCGTCAACTGTTGAGATTGTCGTATTGCCAACACCAAGTGGCACCGCAACGGTACAGTCGGATGGTACTATCCTCTACACCCCTGGTGCAGGATTTGCCGGCGACGTTACTTTGTCTTACGTTGTCTCAGACAACGTAGGCACGGTTTCCAACGTGGCTAGAGTTTCGATTCGTGTCCTCAACAGCAAGTGGCAGAATCCAGTCCAGAATCTGGATGTGAACGCTGATGGTCGGATCACACCGATCGACGCCTTGTTGGTCATCAATTACTTGAACGATCCAACCAAGGATCGCTTCCTGCCAAATACTGGCTTGGTTCCGCCTCCATACTTGGATACCGATGGTAACGAGCGAGTTTCGCCAAACGACGCGCTGCTTGTGGTTAACTACCTGAACGAGCGTTCCGCTGGCGGCGGTGGAGAAGGCGAAGGCAGCGATAGTATGTCTTACTACGCAATGATGGTCACACCTCAACAAATGGTGGACACCGTCGGTGCAGCCGTTGTGCGTGACGTTGAACGTATGTTGGCTCAACTTCGCGAAGAGGCTTTAGCTGAAAGCAACGGCTTGGCTTGGAACCCCAATTCGACTGGCAAGCAAGACTCAACCGACGAAGAATGGTTGCAGGCTCTACTTCCATCCACGGAAGAGAAGGCCAAGCGAAAGACAAACAACGTCGACCGATTCTTTGAGGATCTATTGGGATCGCAATTGAACTAGTGCGTTAGTACTGCAGGTTGGAATTCGCCAGAATTCCCGTGCAGCAGGGATTCTGTCGAATCCCACGACTTTCTTCCAAAACCCAGAGCACTCCGGTGCTCTGGGTTTTTTCGTTTTGACACGGGTGTTTGGTGTTAGCCGCTTAGTTCTCTGAGCCCCCCATTTTCTCACAATTCCCTCGGCGGTGACCAAAGGTGTCACTGGTCAAGCAGATATTAGTAGCAGCCGGACACAAGTGCCCCGTTCGGCTTTTGGCTGTAGGCGTGGAGCCAGTTGGCTACAGGAATTGCCGATTCTGCTGTGATTTGCAAGGTTTGGCGACGCTTGATGAATCGCAGTTGTTGGAATTTTCACTCCCTTGATCCGACTGGGCCTGCAGTTCTAAAGAGCATTTTGGTGCAAAGGACTACCTGCCCGGTTGGAGTTTCGGACAGCCCGTTATAATTTGGGTGTGCGGAGGCTAAGGAAACACAATCACCCTGCTGGCAAGCCAGGCTGAAAGAGCGTCTAAGGAAAGAGCTTCAATGGAATATATCGATCAAGGCCGTTCTGGCCCCGAGCAACTGGGAAGGCGCCTATTTCTGGGATGGAGTGCTCCTATACTTCCAACCGTGGTAGATGTCCTGCTCCGGCATGCCAAAGATGCACATTGGGACCTTCGCAATCTGTTAATCGTCCTGCCAAGTGCGTTGGCTAAGCGGCGTTTGAGCGAATTGTTGGTCCTTAAGGCTCAAGAAAAACAGCTTGTACTTCATCCTCCGCGCATCGAAAACATCGGGACGCTGCCCGAACATCTCTATTCGGCTCAAAAGCCTTTTGCGAGCGATCTAGTTCAAGTACTGGCGTGGATGTCCGTCCTCAAACATACCCCGCTACCCGATTTGAAGCTGATCGTCCCGCATCCGCCTGAACCCAATGCGTATCAGCAATGGTTAGAGCTTGGAAAGTTGCTCTCAAAGCTTCACTTGGAGCTTGCAAGCGATCGACTTACCTTTGCCGATGTCGCTAACGCGTTAGGCAAGAATCATGTCGAAGCGGAACGCTGGAAGATGCTCGAGCGACTGCAGCAGCAGTACCTGCGACAGCTCCATCAACTTGGCCTTTGGGATATTCAAACTGCACGTCTAGAGGCTCTCAACCGGCGCGAAGCAAAGTCGCGATCGCAGATAATCGTTGTCGGTTGCGTGGATTTGAACCGAGCTCAACGAGGCTTTCTGGAAGCCATTGCCGAGCAAGTTCAAATATGGATCGGCGCACCAGCCAGCTTAAGCGATCACTTTGATCCCTGGGGATGTTTAGAAAGCGAAGCATGGCAAAGTGTCACCGCCGATGTCAAACCAGATGCTTTGTTGGTCGGTAACTCATCGGCCGATCAAGCTGAACTAGTCGCTGCCAGCCTTGCCGAGTTGGGAGTCCAGTTCCATTCACGACAAGTCACGCTGGGAGTTCCGGACAGTTCGTTGATTTCGGAGCTTCAACATCACTTAGACCTCTGCGGTGTCTCATCACGATTTGGTCCTGGCAAGCCGTTGACACACAGCGAACCTGCTGCGCTGTTTGCGTTGATTGGTCGATACATTGATCAACAGTCGTATGCTGCATTTGCGGCACTGATTCGTCATCCGGCAATCGAAAACCTACTACGCGCTCAGAAGGTGAAGCTGCCTGATGATTGGTTGAGCCAACTCGATAAGTACTATCAAGAGGCGATGCCGAAGTTGATCGACGGCTTTGTGAACGAGAAGGCCGTTGGATCGAAGAGCTATCACGCTGTGATGACGGGCATCAATCGATGGCTCGGTAAGCTCCATCGACGCGTCTTGCCTGTTTCGCAATGGGTACAGCCGTTGTTGAATGCCATGATGATGGCTTACGACAAAGTTCATTGTAATCTGGATGATCCACTTCAGTCTCAGCTCTATGAAGCGGCATCACAACTATCCGCATCGATCGTCGCACTTCGCGACATTCCCGCGGACGTTGAACCCAAAATGTCCGTAACCGAATTGATCGATTGGCTCCTTCGCAATCTTTCGGGCCAGTTAGTCGCCGAGCCACCCAGCGAGACTGCTATCGAAATGCTCGGTTGGTTGGAACTGGCGCTCGACGATGCCCCCGCTTTGGTAATTGCTGGAATGCACGATGGTGTTGTGCCAGAAAGTGTTAGTGCCGATGCGTTTCTGCCCAACCAGCTTCGACGACAATTGGGCATGATGGACAACTCGCGACGCTACGCTCGCGATATGTACAGTCTTCAAGTCATGTTGCATTCCAAGCAACGAATCAAGATCGTCGTTGGCAAGACAGATGAATCGGGTGATCCGCTTGTCCCCAGTCGTCTCCTGCTCGCCTGTCCGCTTGAGCAACTTCCTGCACGAGTCCTCCACTTGGTTCAAGAGGACCGAGCAGACGTGTTGCAGCAAGTGCAGCGTCGATGGCGAGCGGTCACCGGCGGAAGTAGATTGATCGTGCCTCGTCCCGTCGAAGTCAAGCCACCGTCGACCATCACTGTTACGGCGTTCCGCGACTATCTGAAATGCCCCTACCGTTTCTATCTTCGTCACGTACTCAAGCTGCGTGATGACCAAGATGCGGACGTTGAGTTGGATGCTCCGAAGTTCGGTGTGCTGGTTCACGGTGCGCTGGATCGTTTTGGTCAAAGTCCTGTTTCTCGCAGCACCGACCCTGAGGAGATCAGCGATTTTCTTATCACCGAATTGCAGACGATAGCCGTCGAGCAGTTTGGCCCAAACCCACCTGCCAATATCCTGATTCAAATCGAACAGGCGCAATCACGACTTGAGGCTTTCGCCATAAAGCAAGCCCAGCGAGCCGCTGAGGGTTGGGAAATCCGATTCACCGAAGCAGGTTCATCGATCGAAAGTAACGTTCGCATTGGCAACGGTTCAGAACTGTTCTTAATCGGCCGCATTGATCGCATCGACTACCATCCTGAAAAAGACCAGTGGGCGATTTGGGACTACAAGACTAGCGAACAAGCAAAACATCCAGAGAACGTTCACTGGAATCCTCGAGATCAATGGGTCGACCTTCAACTGCCGCTGTATATCCCGATCGCAAGAAGCCTTGGGGTAACCGGTAATCCAATTCTGGGATACATCGGACTACCCAAGCAAGCGCGAGACATCGATTTTTACGTGGCCGACTTTGATCAAACGCAACTCGCCGAAGCCATGGCGGTTGCCAACGAAGTCGCAAGTAAGGTCGCGGCCGGCGAGTTCTGGTTGGATGAACTGCCGAATGTTGAATACGATGACTACGCCAGAATCTGTCAAACCAACGTACAACGAGTCCAAGTTGCGCCGCCTGCTCGAAGGCTCAGTCGTACAACAGAGTATGCCACTCAGCTTGTTCCCGAATCGGCTGTACAAGCTGCTCGGCAGAAGCTAAACACAACTCTGGTTCGCGCGCCGATCAAGTTGCCGCCGTTACTTAGCCGAGCTTCGGCTGGGACTGGAACGACGTTTCAGCTTAGCAATCGACTCTTGCACATTTTGCTCTCGGGTCAAGATGTCGATCCGATTCTTGCGACCACCTTCACTCGCAAGGCCGCGGGCGAAATCATGCAACGAGTTCTACAGCGATTGGCCCTAGGCTGTATCGACCAGCGCAAACGCGATGAGATGGCCGAGCATCTGCCCGACGTCGAAGTGTCCGCAGCATCCTGCTTGGCCACTTTGCGTCGCGTTACGGCTAGCATACACCGACTGCGAGTCAGCACGCTCGATAGCTTCTTCGCGCAAGTCGCTAAGACATTTTCGCTCGACATGGGTTTACCAGCGGGTTGGACTGCCATGGATCCAGTCAGTGAACCACAAGCTCAATCCCAAGCGATTGCAGAACTTTTGGACAACCACGATCGCAAGACGCTGATTGACTTGGTCCGCATGTTGGCCAAGGGAGAATCGACTCGCAAGGTCTCTGACGAAATTCGTACCACGGTGGCTCACGGTTACTCCATTTACCGTAGCACTACCGAAGAAGCCTGGGATCAGTTACCCATTCCCAAGTCGCCCGGTGAAGGAGCCATCGAATCTGCGCTTAAGACGTTAGAGCAAACGAAAATTGGCCATAAGAAAGCAGACGCCGAGTTCGAGAAGTTAGGCTTGTTCGCCAGTATCGGCGATTGGGAAAATTTGGTCCAACACGGAATCTACAAAAAGATCAAAGACCAAACTCCAACATACTACAATAAAGAACTTCCGGGTAACTTGATTGTTGCTTTGGAAGTGTTGGCCGATCGCGCGGCGGCCGAACTCTTGCCAATTCGACGTGGCCAAACTTTGGCAAGCTACGAAGTACTAAAAGCTTACGACCAGACTTACGGCAATCTTATCCGTCGACAACGCTCGCTGGCCTTCTCCGATGTCTCCTACTTCTTGTCCAAGTGGATGCACGACGGAAAACTAACTGCTTCTGGTGCATCCAATCTCGCGCAGCTTGAGTATCGGATGGACTGCGGTATTCAACACTTGCTGTTGGATGAGTTTCAAGATACATCGCTGGAGCAGTGGGAGATCCTGCGCCCAATCGCTCAACCTCTGGGCGGTCCAGCGACTTCCGATCGATCATTCTTTTGCGTGGGTGATACCAAGCAGGCGATCTACGGATGGCGAGGTGGTGTCGCCGAGATCTTCGACACGGTCACGCGATCGATCGATGGAATACAGAAGAGCGAATTGAAAACAAGCTTCCGCAGTAGTCCTGAAGTGATGGAGGTCGTCAATCGAGTCTTCGGGCACTTAGACAAACACGGTAACTTCGCAGATTGCGATGCACTGGCTCATCGATGGTCCGAGTTGTTCCCGGAACATGAAACTGCACGCAAAGACTTGCCAGGATTCGTACAATTGATCAACGGTCCTAAAATTGAACAGGAAGATTTGACAGCGGATGAGAAGCGGCTTGAGTTCCTGAAGTTCAGCGCCGACCGAATCGCTGACCTTTCCCGAAAAAGCTCAGCAAGCATCGGAGTCTTGTTACGAACCAACGCTGACGTATCGCGCATGATCGGTTTGTTGCGAGATCGAGGCGTTTCAGCGAGCCAAGGTGGCGGAAACCCGTTAACGGATTCTGCGGCAGTCGAGTTGATTCTCTCCTTGGTGCACTTAGCGGATCATCCCGGCGATGGCATCTGTGCGCATCATGTTCGGACATCACCGCTGGCCTTCGCAATTCCAGTAGAAGTTCGCAATTCGAATTCACTGCTGAGTAACTGGTTCCGTGAGCTTGTATCGCGTAAGGGGCTAGGTAAGACTGTCGAATGGTTAGCCGATAGTCTAGCTGACGAGCTTTCGTGGTGGGACCAGCAGCGTCTTCAACAGTTGATCCGCAGTGCGCACGCATTCGAGGTAACCGGAGGAAGGCTTCGTGAGTTTGAAGAGTCGGTTCAGCGCGAACGCGTGGCGATGCCTACTGAGGCACAAGTCAAAGTACTGACGATTCACGGAAGTAAGGGACTGGAATACGACGCGGTCTTTCTCCCCGAGTTGGACAGCGATCTAACCAAGTCGGCGACTCTGCTGGTTACTCGGCGCGAAGATCCTTGCTTGCCGCCCAATGGCGTGTTGCGTTACATGAACACTGCCTTGCAATCGATGTTGCCCGAAAACTGGCAACGAGCATTCGACGCCAACAAGGCCAGCAGTCTTTTCGAAACGCTGTGTGTTTTGTATGTTGCGATGACCCGTGCTCGATGTGCTTTGTACATGATCACGACTCCATCGGGTAAGAACTATCGGCAAGATTACAGTTCACTCCTGCACTCAACGCTGGCCGATGCCTCAACGAAATCGCTGATCGCGCAAGCGGAGGCTGAGATACTCAGTCTGGGTGACGCTCGTTGGTATGAAAAGTACAGCAAAGCATCGATTGAGCAATCGCCGGACCTGCACGAGGCTGTCAACACTCCTTTGTCGAAACAATCGCTGCTGATTCGACTCAAGAGCGATATTGAATCGGCGCCGACGCGTGGCATGCGTATTACGGCCCCCAGTCAATCATCGCACGGCCATTCATCGCAAGAAGCCGAAATCGTGCTGCTTTCAGATGCGTTTTCGATTAGTCATTCGGTTCAAACTGCTTACGGCACTTTGATTCACTCGTTGTTCGAACATGTGCAATGGCTGGATGACTTCGAAGAGGATAGCGAGACACTTCGCCGAATTGCTATAGCTCGCCTTTCCCCCGAGGAGCTTCGACATCTCTCGCTGAACGATGTGATCGAGGATTTCCTTTCGATGCTAAATCTCCGAAGCGTACGAGCTGCGCTCTCGTTGTCGCGCTACAGTCACGAAGTACTCGGGTATGTTCCTGATCGCGTCGAGCTGGATAACGAGCGAGTTATCAACGCCATGGTCGCCGAGAAAATGGTCGAGGGTGTGATTGATCGAGTCGCTGTTCTCTACAAGAACGATCGTCCCTATGCCGCTGAGATCTTTGATTACAAAGTCGACGCGTTTGATCCCAAGATGACGCTACTTTGGTTGGATGATCGTGTTGAACACCATCGACCACAAATGGAAATGTACGCGCAAGTTGTTGCGCAACAATTGCAAATTCCTCGTCAACAAGTGGCAACGCACTTGTTGATGCTTTCTACAGACGATCTTGTGCGATTGGATCGATCATCTGTAGCAGCGCCAAGGATGCTCGCAACCTGGCCGCCGACACAGCGCCAACCTACGCTTCGTCAATCTAGCCAAGAAGGCAGTGAATCATGACATCTAGCACTAAGTTTATTCATGCCGCGGATGTTCATTTGGATAGCCCGTTAGATCAGCTTCGTCGCTTGGATCAATCGGCCGCGGCGCGATTGCAACAAGCCACTCGCCGAAGTCTGGAGAAGATCGTTGAAACGGCTCTCGAGCATCAAGTGGCTGCCGTGTTGATTGCTGGAGATCTGTTTGATGGTCCGGTGAAAGATGCTGGCGCTGGATTGTGGGTCGATAGCCAGTTTAAGCGATTGAGCCGCGCGAACATTCCCGTTATTTTGATTCGCGGTAATCACGACGCGCAGAGTAATGCACGTCGCGTGGTTCACTGGTCCGAAGGTGTGCACATGTTGGGCACCGATCAACCAGAGACGCGGATTCTCGATAAGGTCGGCTTAGCAATTCATGGCCAAAGCTTCGGTGCGCGGGCGGAAACCAGCGATATGGCTGCTGCTTATCCAAACCCGTTGACGGGATATTTTAACGTAGGCATGTTGCATACTTCGCTCGCTGGTTCCTCGGCACACGACGTTTACGCGCCGACTACGGTGAGTGCTCTGGAAAGCAAAGGCTACGACTATTGGGCATTGGGCCACATTCATCAACGATCGACCAACTCGCTAAGCTCCCGTTGTTACATCGGATTTAGTGGTAACACGCAGGGAAGACACAATCGCGAGTCGGGCCCTAGAGGCTTTCATCTGGTTCAGATTGCCGATAATCAATTGACCAGCGTAGATTTCGTCGCCAGCGACAGTCTTCGTTGGCATGAGGTCAACTTGGATCTGACAGAGATCGATTCGCTAGGTGAGATTGAAGATCTTCTACAACCGCTAGTCGAGCCCTTGATTGAACAGGCCGATGGACGCTCGCTAGCCTTGCGAATTCGCTTGAGCGGATCGACGTCGTTACATCGATCGTTAACTACGCTGGGTACGCTGGACAAACTCTCTGAGACGCTCTCGGATCGACTCAGTGAATTCGGCGAGGTCTGGTTGGAAAAGGTCAAGCTTTACACGCGACCAGTTGAATCAGCTTTAGCTGTCGAACTAGATCTGCCGCTAAAGTACCTTGGTCAAGTCACGGAGGAGCTGATTGGCGATCAGGGGATGCACGATCAATTGCTTGAGTCGTTGGAAGAGTTGTTCAAGAAAAGTCGCCCCGAGCTTTTGCCGGTCAATTCATCGCTAGTTGTGGATACGGCTCGCGAGGTCGAGTTACTGCGCTTGCTTCAGTCAGCTCGGGATCTGGTACTCAGTCGATTAAGCTCGGAGGCGAACTAGTTGTCATGCATTTAGATCAAGTACAGCTTGAGAACTTTGGCATCTACCATCGACATACGTTGGATTTGGGTAAGTCCGATTTAATTTTGCTTTATGGCCCCAACGAATCGGGGAAGACTACGGCACTCAACGGCTTGCGGCAAGCATTGTTTGGATTTCGTTCTCGCACGCCGTATCTGACAGCCGGAAAGACGATGACGGCCGAGGTGAATGCGCGAATGTCAGATGGCAGGAAGCTAAAATTTACGCGGCGAAAGGGTCGACAAGACGAGGTCGAAGGTTTGCTCGACGGTAAAACTGTTGACGCTTTGGCCATCTCCCAACTGATGGGAAAGTTGGATCTCAACAGTTACGAGCAACTGTTTGGATTTTCGCTCGACGAGCTGCGGATCGGCGAAGAATCGCTCAAAAGCGCGCAACTTTCCGAAGCTCTTGCCGGTGGTGGACTTGCCGGGATCAATGCCCTTCAAAGACTGCGTAGCGATTTAAATGCAACGCTCAGCGATCTCTACAAAGCTCGCGGCAGCCGTTCGACGATCAATCTTAAGCTTGCCGAAATCCAGGGAACTCGCAGTGAGTTGTCCAAGGTGCAGGTACTGCCAGCTGAAGTCGAGGAGCTGCAACATCAACTTCAAGAACTGCTTCAAGCAAGCGAGCGATTGCGAGAAGAACATGCGACGACCTATCAGAATCGTTCGGCAGTCGAGCGATTGCTGGAGATGTTGCCTAACTATCACCGATTGATGCAGCTCAAGCAGCACTTGGCTGCCATCCAGTTGCCCGAAGGCGTGGATATGCAGTTTGTTGCGAACTGGTCGGATCATTCGGAGAAACGAAGAGATTTGATTCGAACTCTGGAACAAGAGTCTGCCACGTTGGGTCAGGAACAGTTGGCATACGAGAGCTTGGGAGGCACGACGGCGCTCGCGGCCTTTGAGGACTCGATCGAACAGCTTGGACATCAAGTAGACGAAATTGCCGCTGCACGAGAGCGAGCAGAAGATCTGCAAGAGTCTCTGGAAGATTCGCAAGCGATTTGTACTCGGCTGTGCGAGACGTTGGATCTATCCGAAGTTGACGATGCGTTGCGTGCTTTTGTCGTGACGCCTCCACAACGTCGCGAGCTTGAAAGCATGAGCCGCGAGCTATCTACGATTTCCGACACGCAGATTGCCACGACTGCGAAGTTAGAGCATGCGCGACGTTCGTTAGCCGCCCTGCAACCCTGCGAGGATCAGGAGCAACTGCCAAGCAACTTGGATGAATTGACCTATCGTGTGAAGGAGCTTGAGGCTGCCGAGCTGAATCACTCGCGCGCGGTTGAGCAGCTCACTGAGCTTCAGAATAGTCAGGCATTGACGACGATAGAACAGCAGTTGTCGAGTTGCGCGAGTCGCGGATTGCAGATGGATTGGAATCTTCCCACCATCGACTTAGTGCAACAGGCTGCCGAAATTCGGCTGCAGTTGGTCAATCGTCAGAAACAGTTGCAACAAGAGATCGCAAAGATCGATCGCGAGATTGAAGCACTAGAGAATCAGTTTGCCAATGTCGATCAGTCGTCAGTTCAGAAGATCTTAGCACAGCTCGACGAAAACCGTCGCATCCGTGAGAGCCAATTCGAGATGTGGGAAGACGATCTCACTCAGCCGTTGATTGCGGCTAGTTTGACTGCTGAAATTCAATCCGAGCGACTTGCGGTGTTGCGTCAGCTATCGATTCAATCGGATCAGCTTCAACAAACGTTGATGGAATCAGCCGAAGCGGTGGCCATGTTCCAGGCTGGGCAGAAGCAGATTCTTCGCATGCGCGAGAGTCAACAAAAGCAGCATGGCGAACTGGAAAATGTCGAGCAGCAGTTGCAGCAGTGGCGTTATGATTGGGCCGAGCTATGGTCGCCCATGGGAATTACGCCACAATCGCCCGAACGAATGTCGCAGTGGTTAAGCGACTATCAACGATGGCGCGAACATCAAAGTCGAATTGCCGCGTCGCGACGAGACTTACATATCGCCAGAGGTGTGGTTCGACAAATTCGTGTCTCGCTGATCGATCTTTGGCCTCACGGCTTGCGCGATGATACGCCGGTGAGCGTCTTGATGACCCGTTTGACCGATTGGCAGAATGCTCAGCGCGACGTCGTTCGCGATGCGCAGCGACTGCGGGCTGGTCAGCAACAGATTGAGAGTTTGAGTTCCGAAGTCGACGAGCTCGAGCGAAAGCGACAGGCCATCCTGGCTCGTTACCAGCGTTGGTTTGAGACAGTTCCAGTTTCACAGCCTTGGGCATTGGAGCAGGTGGTTCAATTGGTGGATACGATTGAACACCTTCGCCGTGAAGACGAAATTGTACGCAAGTCGGCAACGACGCTGGCAAATTTGAAGGCTCAAATCGAGAGCTTCGAAGCTCAGTCTCGCACGTTATCGCGGCAGTTGGAATGTGAAATCTCGCCGAACGTCAATGCAGAATCGGTTGTTCGCGGATGGTTCCAAGAGGTCAAGACGATTCGAGATCAACGTGCCGAACGGATTCGCTTGCAAGCGACTATTGAGCATCGAACGCGACGTGTCGCCGAGCTCAGCGACCAACGAGCTACGCTGGATGAACGTTTAGCTTCGCTGTTCGCGGCCTCGGGGTCCAGCGATATGAGTGGAGTCTCAACAATTGCAGATTTGGTGCAGCGTGCCGAACAACTGCGGCTTGAAATTGCTGAGTGCACTGCAGCTTTGGAAGGGCAGTCTGCAGGTCAACCGTTAGAGAGTCTTTTGGAACAGCTTGGCAATAGCAGTGATGCCGACTTGCGATTCGCTCTCAACGAATATACCTCCATGCTTGAAGGCCTGGATCAACAACGCAAGCAGACCGACCAGAGCATTGGTAGTTTGAACCAACGCATCGAACAGATGGCGAAGAGTCAGCAGGCTGGCAGCCTGGCGCAGACATTACACGGTCAACGCAACGAACTTGCCGAGCTATGTGAGCAATGGGTTGTGCATCGATTGGCGGCAGAACTCTTGGATCGTGCGGTGGATCGGTTCTCCAGCGAGCATGAGCCCGTTTTGTTGCAATACACGCGAGGCTTTCTTCAGCAGTTGACGGCTGGACGTTATCAAACGGTCGAACACGATACGGCAAATCCCACCAAATTCGTTGTCCGCAATGCTCAGGGTGAAGCACTTGAGCCTGAGAAGCTGAGCACGGGTACTCGCGAGCAACTATACTTGGCAATTCGTATGGCCTTCATCACGAACTACTGTGAGAACCATGAACCCTTGCCTGTCATCATGGACGATTGCTTCGTCAATTTTGATGACATGCGAACGGCCAATGCCCTGCGTTCCATTTGCCAGTGGAAGACGGATGCTCAACGGATATTGCTGAGCTGCCATTTCCGAGTGGTTCAAAGTCTCGCAGAAATCGCTCCCGATATCCCGTGTATTCATCTCCAGCGCGACGAGCGAACTACGGTCGGTGAGTTAGCGGGTGAGATCGCCATGTAGAGCGGGCCGCGATCCCAATTAAGTCGAAATCTGAATCCAACTTGAGATCATGCCATGTTATGCATATCGAAATCGTTGATAGCGATTGCAACTTTTGTTTCGTTGATCGTTACGCAGCACTGGAAAACACTTCACGCCGCTGATTCGCCAGACAAATCAAGACCGAACATTGTGTTCATCTTTGCCGATGATCTAGGGTGGACTGACTTGGGCTGCTTTGGAAGTTCGTTCTATGACACTCCTAACTTGGACCGGATGGCTAAGCAGGGAGTTCAATTGAATCAAGCCTATGCTGCGTGTCCTGTTTGCTCTCCCACTCGAGCCAGCATTCTGACTGGGTTGTGGCCGCAGCGCACGGGTATTACTGACTACATCGGTGCAGCTCAGCCAGACGCGTGGAAACGTAACACTCGCATGTTGCCGGCCGCCTATCGAGATCGCTTGGATCATTCCTTTGTTTCGATGGCAGAAGTATTGAAAGATGCTGGCTATCAGACATTCTTTGCCGGTAAGTGGCATCTTGGACCGAAGGGATTTTGGCCTGAAGATCAGGGTTTCGATATCAACCGTGGTGGCATCGATCGCGGCGGACCCTATGGTGGTAAGAAGTATTTCTCGCCGTACGGAAATCCCAAGTTGTCCGATGGTCCCGAAGGCGAGCATCTTCCGGATCGCTTGGCGTCGGAGGCTTGCACTTTCATGGAGCAACATCGCGATCAGCCTTTCTTGGTCTATTTTCCGTGCTACTCGGTACACACTCCGTTGATGGCGCGAGAAGATCTAAAGAAGAAGTACACGCAGAAGGCGAACGATCTCCAGCTCAAGGAAGAATGGGGCAGGGAAGGGGAGCGAAAAGTTCGTTTGACTCAAACGCACGCCATCTATGCGGGAATGGTTGAGGCCATGGATCAAGCCGTGGGTAAAGTCATTGATAAGGTTGACTCGCTTGGATTGGGCGAAAACACGTTGATCGTATTCACATCAGACAACGGTGGGCTCTCTACGAGCGAAGGTCATCCAACTTCCAATCTGCCTCTTCGCGGTGGCAAGGGTTGGATGTACGAGGGCGGGATTCGCGTCGCCACGCTGATGCGCTGGA
>CAUJKA010000279.1 GCA_963204965.1 Planctomycetota bacterium
GCTGAAGTCCGTTGCGTCTTCCGATCAGATTGCGACCTGCCAAGTCAAACTCATTCACGCCGAGACTGGCGAAGTGCCGCAAGAGGTGAGCTGCTGGGCGACCCAGACCGATGGGCAGACTCAATTTCAACTTATCTGGCACGATATCTCCGATCGACTGCGAGTCGAAAAGCAACGAATGGAAATCGAGCAACGCATTCTCTCTATTCAAAAGATGGAAAGCCTTGGCGCATTGGCGGGTGGCATCGCGCATGACTTCAACAATCTCTTGACTGTAATCTCTGGAAATGCATCGCTCCTGTCAGAAGCATCACTTGCCAAAGAGCAACTTGGACAAGTAGAAGGCATTCACGCGGCCACTTCTCGCGCTGCCGAATTGACGCAGCAAATGTTGGCCTACGCAGGCCAAGGTCACTTTGACATTCGTGTTGTCGATTTGTCGCACTTAATTGGTGAGATGACACCACTCATCAACGCCTCAGTTTCTAAAGGCATTGAAGTTCAGTTGGACCTGCAAAACAACTTGCCCGGCGTGAAGGCCGACGCCACGCAACTAAAGCAAGTCTTAATGAACCTAGTTTGCAATGCCTCTGAAGCGATCGCTGACCGAGGTGGCCGTATCCAGATTCGCTCCACGCGGACCTCGCAAATTCATGACGAAACGACAGGGAAGAAGTTGATCAACTTCCTTAGCAAGGATCATGATAGAGCAAATGCGGAACTCGTCTGCTTGGAAGTTATTGACAATGGCTGTGGAATCGATGAGTCCCTCTTGGGCAGCATCTTTGATCCATTTTTCTCCACCAAGTTTTCAGGAAGAGGCCTGGGGCTGTCCACAGTGGTTGGCATTATCCGAGGCCATCACGGTTGCTTGGAGGTTGAATCGAAGAAAGGGATGGGGACCACCTTTCGAATCTATTTTCCCTCGTGCACGGACCCTGTCACTTCGGTTCCATCGCCTCACTTCAAGTCTGTTCGTAGTCCCTCCGAAGCCAGAGTCATCGTTGTGGACGACGAGCCTTCGGTGCTGAAAGTCATCTCCAAGACTCTGGAGTTTGCGGGCATGCAAGTTACGGCATGCCGAAGCGGCGAAGAAGCACTCAGCATCCTGCGCACATCTGCGGAAGACTTCGATTGCTTGATTACCGATCAAACGATGCCGGCTATGAGCGGCACGGAACTCTGCCAACATGCCAAGCGGCTTCGCCAAGACCTTCCTGTAATCCTTTGTAGCGGCTACAGCGTCGACCTCGTTCTGAAAGAATATCAGGCACAAGGAATTTCTGCCGTACTTCAAAAACCGTTTCGCTCTAGCGAGCTAATCGAATTGGTTTCTGGCACTCTGGTCAACAATTGCAAAGCGGGAAGTGTTGTGTGAGAAGCTTTAGGCATCGAAAGCCAAATCAGTCGTCATCTAAGCTGCGGTGTGATTCAACAATGCGGCCTCAATAACTAAGCCGGGCCCGAACCCCAACAAAACTGTCAGGCCGTTTCTCGGCTTCTGGAGTTGCTGCTTCAGAATAAAGAAAACCGTTGGCGAAGACATGTTCCCGTAGTTGGCTAGGATCTGCCAAGAGTCGGTTATTGCTGAGTCTTGCAGGTCAAGCGACGCTTGGACAGCTTCAAGAATTTTCGGTCCTCCGGGATGAACGGCCCAATTCGAGACATCTTTTAGCTTCCATCCCAGCGACTGCAACCAGCCTTCGATCCACTCTCGCAAATATTGCTTGATCAATCGGGGAATCTGCTTGGTCATGGTCATGCTAAACCCGTGATCGCCAATTATCCATCCCATCTCGCGTTCCGAATTGGCCACTAACTGCGATCCCGAGGCCACTACCGGCGAGCCCGGAATTCGCTGACTGACCAGCATCGCTACAGCACCATCGGCGAACAGCGCATTGGCAATTACTTTGCTCGGCTCTGCTCCGTAGTAGTAATGTAAGCTACACAATTCCACGGCAACCAACAGAACGACAGCTTGTGGATTAGCTTCAGCGATCGCTTTGGCCATCCGAAGACCATTCAACGCTCCATGGCATCCCATGAAGCCAACATTGGTTCGCTCAACGCCATTCGACAAACCTAGTTCACGAATGAGCAAGACATCGATCCCGGGAGCCTGGAATCCAGTGCACGATACGGTGACTAAGTGAGTGATTTCGCTGCCAGCAAGTTGAGCAGAATGAAGCGTTTTTCTAGCAGCCTGCAAGGCTAACGGCCCGGCTTCTTGGGTATAGATTGCCATCCGCTGTGCCGTGGTCGGTCCACCCTCCTGCCCTGGCAAGAACGGAGATTGCGATTTCCGTGTGCCTTGCAATACGTCATCTACAACAGCTCGACCTAAGACTTGATACCTCTGTTTCACGCCACAGTTTTCATAAACGGTTGGCAGCCAATCCAGACTGGTCATGTAGGGACCACACAAGGTATGGGCAATTTGCAGCGATTCATGCGATGGGACGCACGTCTCCGGCACAGCCGTTTCAATAAAGCTCAGATTGACTCTCATTCAATTACCCCTGCAAGACTTTCTGTTGGACGACTGAGTTGCCTCAAAACCGGTTGAGCCAAGCCAGGGAATAGTTTCAGTCCGGTCACTAGCCCTCGAGACAAACTTGGCGATCGCAGTGCACGCGACAATACGCGGCACAGCCATTGCCGCCGAGCGATCTTACGCTGATGCAAGTTGCTCCAAGCTTGAATAAGTTCAAACTGCCAATTGGAGACCGACTGTTGAACGATTGGCGCAAGTTCGAGGGCTCCGTTCATGGCCCAAGCCATGCCTTCACCGGTGAAGGGTTCCACATAGCCCGCCGTGTCACCTACGGCAAACCAACGCTCACCAGCAATTTCAGTTGGTCGCCGCGTGAGAAGCGGTGTTCCCTTCCAATCCGCAGCAGCGAGTTCTGCAGTCTCAGTAATTCCCGACTGACGAAGTATGTCACAGACTGCGTTGGCGATCGTCCCTTTGGCTTTCAGGAAATCCACATCCAGTGCGGCAGCCAGATCATACTGCCCGTCTTCGATGCGGACTCCGCCGACGTAGCCTCCACGTCCAACCGCCATCAATAGACCATCGTAAGCCATGCTCTGCGGGGCTCGAGGCAAAATTGCTCCAACTCCTAAACGAGAATCTCGGGCAATCGTTCCCTCTTTCAATCCGTGCGCTACTACCACAATCCTTGCAGCGATCGAAGAATTGCCCGACTTCGAATGTAACTCAACTTTGCGAAGCGTGTCGGACACGTCTCCCATCGTAGCTCTCTGTCCGGGCAAGAAAGTCGCACCAGCCAATTGCGAATGTTCAACGAGCGCTAAGTCCAATCGCGTTCGAGAGACACTCCAATTGTTTTGAAATTGCAACTCGGCCACACGCTTATCACAGCGCAACTGCATTCGCACAACTGGCTTCGCGCCAAGACTTTTGGGCAGATTGGCCAAACCGCATTGTTTCAAAGCGGCCATAGCATTTCCGTTTAAGCAGCAACCGCAAACCTTGCGACGAGGGAATTCGGATTGATCGAGCAGTGCTACCGACAATCCACTTCGAGCAAGGACTAAAGCCAATACACTACCTGCTGGGCCTGCACCAATGATCGCCACATCGTAGACTGAACGATCCTGAGAGGTCATTTTGGATGCCTCCAAGTCATTAGCCATCGAGCTGGAAATCGAGCCTGGACCGTTGCACATTTAAGCCCGGCCTGATCAGCCAAATCCAGGAGCTCGGGCTTTGTGAAGGCAGCTCGCACCGATACTGGGCCATCAAAATGAACAACCGCGGAGCGACTCAGCAGCCGCGTCGCGAGGAATATTGCTCCGTAATTCCACCAGCTCCGCGAAAGGTCATTCACCAAGATCATTCTTGAAGTGGCTTGAGCAAGTTTTGCCAACAACTTCACGATCTGTTCATTGGAGAGATGATGCAAAAAGAGAGACACGGTGATCACATCAAAGCCCGGAGGAATCGGATCTTCCAACGCATCTAATTGGAAGAACTCAATCGCGACCTGGGATTTCGCTGCTGCTTGAACCGCAGTTTCTAGCGCTGTACTGCTGCAATCACAAGCAGAAAAGTGAATCGGCAACTTAGCAGCACGAGCTCGCCGAGCCAATCGTACCGGTAAATCGCCCGATCCGGTGGCTATGTCTAAAACTCGCAATGGTTGCGGCGTAATTCGGCGTGCTTCGGATTGCAGATGTTGCCATAGACCAGCATCTCCTCGCGACCAACGATTCAGTCTAGCCAAGCCTGCCAAAGCAATTTTGTGCTCGTCGGGAGGGATTAGAGGATCATCCATCCGTTCGGAAGTAAGCTGTCTAGTTTTCACAAACATCCTAACCAGAGGAAGACGCGACGACTAACGTAGCGTATACCATCAATGGCTGAATCGATGACATTGCCCTCGCTTCTCAGTCAGAAACTGAAAGAAATCCTCAATCAAGCGTGTGATCTTCTCCCATATCGAGGCAGTTTCGATCGCAGTGGCAGCGCCGAAGCCTGATCTATTTCGTGCTCAGGTTACGCTTCTTGCGTAGTCGCACTTGAATCGGCAGCCACCACAGCCAAGCGCCTGTGAACCAAAGCGAAAGCAAGAGAAGGCCGCTTGGTAGAAAAACCCCAAGCTTAGCCCAGTCCGAAAAGAAGCTGCCATCGTGCAAGCTTTCGATCCAATCGCTGCGACGATAGGCACTCGACAATACTTCTCCACTGCCCAGGTCGACTTGCAGTTCCCATTGATTCTTGCACTGAACTTTGACGACGCCTTTCTTGGGTTGAATATCCAAGCGAACAATGTCAGCCCACGAACGAACTTCGGCTTCCTGCACCGTTTGAGCAACCTCCAAAACTCGATCAAAGCCGATTTCGGGTTGGCTGACCGACCCCGAACGCGTCGGCGGCTGAACCCAGGTAAGCTGCTTCTTTACTTGCAACAACAGTCCGGTAACGATGACCAAAAGCAAAGGAAGTGCACACACCACGGCTCCCCAACGATGCAACTTGCGCATCCATCGATTCATTCGATTCGCCTCTCACGCGGAAGCGACCGGCTTGGAAAAATTCTCGCTCGGCCACTGTTTTTTCAATTTGCTATCCCAATCAATTGGGGAGAGAATATCGCTGCGGCCCATAATTTACCAAGGCCTCTCTACGAATTTCTGAAAAAACTGATCGGCCG
>CAUJKA010000280.1 GCA_963204965.1 Planctomycetota bacterium
GCCAGCACATGGCCAGGCAACCAGTTCGGGCGCACACCATTCTTCAACAATGCCTTAACCTGATCGGCCAGACTGAGGATGGTGTTCAGTTCAGTTACGTTGATGTCAAACAGGGAAAGGAAATGTCTCATGGGTGGGAACTTTCAAACGCGCCTTACTTTCTTGGCGAATTGTCAAAGCTAGTTGCTGGATGCCTCCGCGGCGACAGTTTGTCCTGTAACTTCGCACACAGCATCTGAAAAAATAGTCATCGATTGATCGATCTGATCGAGCGTAATGTTCATGGCGGGCAATAGGCGTAAGACGTTGCCTTGAGTGCAGTTGATCAGCACGCCTTGCTCAAGGCACTTGGCAACGATCGGGGCACCCTCGACGGAAAGTTCAACACCGATCATAAAGCCGGCTTGGCGAATCTCGGTGATGTGCGAGCAAGCTTGCTGGAGTTCGCTTAAGTGCTGTGCGAATCGTTCAATTTTTGTATCGGCCTGCGCGAGCAAGTCGTCCTGTTCAATCGTTTCGATCATGGCAATTCCCGCGGCGGCCGAAATGGGATTGCCACCGAATGTGCAGGCGTGCATACCAGGTCGCAAGCTGCCTGCGATTTGACGATTGGCCAACATCGCTCCACCGGCGATCCCTCCGCAAAGGCTCTTCGCCAGAGTAATAATGTCTGGCTGCACATCGAAGTACTGGTAGCCGAACCAATGTCCCGTTCGCCCGCAGCCCGTTTGAACTTCGTCGAAGATCAGCAGCAAGCCGTTGTCGTCGCAAAGCTTGCGAAGACCGGCTAGAAACTCTTGAGAGGCGATGCGAACGCCGCCCTCGCCTTGAATGGGTTCGATCAAAATCGCGGCAGTCGATGAATCGATACGGCTTTCAACGATGTTGAGGTTGCCGTGAGGCACGTACGTAAAGCCCGCCAACATTGGGCCCAGTCCCTCGTGATACTTAGGCTGAGCCGTAGCTGCCAGCGCGCCGTAGGTTCGTCCGTGGAAGCCACCTTGGAAAGTAATGACTTTGTATTTTTCGGGGCCCTGATGCAAACGAGCCAGCTTGATGGCCGCTTCGTTCGCTTCGGCGCCACTGTTGCAGAAGAAAGCTTGTGCATCGAAACTGCGATCCACCAACATCTTTGCCCACAGGCCTTGCAGATCGGTTTGCCAAGTATTGGGGACGTGAATGAGTTGTGCGACTTGATCTTGTACGGCTTGAACAATGCGAGGTGGACAATGGCCCAGCAAATTACAGCCCCATCCGGGAAACAGATCCAGATATTCTCGGCCGTCGCTATCCCAGACTAGAGATCCTTCGCCGCGAACCAAGTTGACTGGATAGCGTTTGTAGTTGGCGATCACATATCGTTCAAAAAGTGAGTCGGTTTCTGTAGAACTCAAATGTTTCATCATCAACTCCTCCGTTTTTTAAGCTTTCCCAGGGCAATTTCGCTACTACCGTAAACGCAAGAAAGGCAGCGATTGGAGGCCGCTGCCTTTCAAGGCAATATGTTGTTTCGGTTAAAAGCTAGATAGCCTTTCTTGCATTAACAATTTCAGTACCAACACCGCTCGTGGTGTAGATCTCTAGCAACAGCGAGTGTCGCAGTTTTCCATCGATAATGTGCACTTTGCGCACGCCACGCTGAAGCGTATCCAAGCAAGCCTCGATCTTTGGGATCATGCCTGCATCGATGACTCCGCTGGTGATCAAATCGCGAGCTTCCGCAGCCGTCAGCGAATGAATGATCGTTGAAGGATCTTTCTTATCGCGGCGAACGCCGTTAACGTCGCTCAGGAAGATCAGCTTTTCAGCTCCCAACGATTGCGCCACGGCCATGGCAGCAGTATCAGCGTTGACATTGTACTTCTGGCCGTTTTCGTCGATACACATGGACGGAATCACAGGCACTTGATTAGCGTAAGTGACACTCTCGATGACATTTTGATCAACGCGAGTCACATGCCCAACAAAACCTAGGTCAATCTTCTCGCCGCCTTCGTCCAGCAGCAGTTTCTCACCGAACAGGACATTACTGTTGCCTGCAAAGTTCAGGTTTACAGCTCGACCACCCAATCTTTCGATCTCATTCGTCAGAAAGGATGTGACTTCGCCGGCCAGAGCTTGTTCAACGATGGCCAAAGTCTTTTCATCTGTAACGCGACGACCTTTGATCCATTGCGGCTGAATCCCGGCTTGGTCCATGGCACGGTTAATACTTGGCCCGCCACCGTGAACGATGACTGGCTTCATACCAACTGTCTCCATGAAAATGACATCCAGCAAAAGATGTCTTACGGCATCGGTATCTTCCAGCAGGCTACCGCCCAGCTTGATAACCGTGGTTTTGCCGCGGAATTGGCGAATCCATCCCATGGCCTCGATCAGCGTGTCCGCTTTGGCGATGGCTTCTAAACTTTTCGCGTCGTCAATCACTTTTGCAAGTCTGTTTCTATCACGCGTTAAGATCGCTTGTTGATCCAAGCGGGCGTGAAATGTTTGAGCCAATTAATTCCCAGCGAGAAGTGCAGTACCCCAGGCGAAGGAATTGAACAAATGGAAAACTTACCATCCTACTGAAGGGGGAGCATTGGAGTCAATCGACCGAACCAAGTTTTATTTGAAGTGGTCTTCCTTCAAAGATTTGCAAAAGTCGCCGTCCATTTTGTCCGATACAACCGTTAAGCTCTCCCTTGACGGCAATCTTGGGCATCTGTAGAACTTGTTCTATTGATGGAAGCGAGGGCGTCGTAGCCAAGTGGCTAAGGCAGTGGATTGCAAATCCACCATACGTGGGTTCAACTCCCACCGACGCCTCTCTTCTACTTTCTTCCAGCGCAATGTCAAATTACTGGGCCAACTCGTTGGGCCAAATCATCTTCCGCTGGCCATTTTTAATGTTGGGTTTCCCGACACTAGCTTAATTGTTTGGCCTTTGCCCAAACGCGACGTTATCGTGTTAGCGACTTGGAAAGTAGCCATTTTCCCTTGTAGTTATTAGTTGTCCTTCAATTTACGGGCATTCGCGCCTATACTAGTTGCAGTCAAAGCCTTGGAACTTGTCCGCCCTTATTTGGTTGGCCAACACTTATCTCGAAACTCCGGACCAAACTGAAGCTGCTCTGTAGCCGAGAAAATCGCTCAGACTAGCCCGTTCGGAGAGCCCACCCCCCCAATAAATTGTAAATACCCTTGTCACCGACCCGCCGACCCCCACAGAATTCTGGGAAAGGTTGGCATTAGGAGTCTTATCATGTCAGGTCAGCGACCTCCGCGTTGGCGCGGGGAGCGTCCTAACCGAAATCATCGGCCTCAGCGCCCAAACTCGGTTCCGCCACAGGCCGAGGAGAGGATGCGGGAGTTGGATGCCGAACAGGAGCCGCTAAGTCTTGCCGAAGAAATTTCCCGCGAAGCTCGTAACGAATCGGGGACCGGAAGTCGATCGCGCACGCCCGCTGCGGAGAACCAAGCTAACTTCGCCGAGCTACAGAAGCTGACGGACGAACAATTGGCAGAAGTTGCCGAGCAAGAGTCGGTGCAAGCCACAGGACTCAATCGTCGCGAGTTGATTTTTCAAATCATCAAAGCCCGGCTGAAGCACAACGGTTTGATGTTTGGCGAGGGCACGCTTGAAATTCTTCCCGATGGTTTTGGCTTTTTGCGAAGCTCTAAGCATCACTACGTTTCGTGCCCAGACGACATCTACGTGTCGCCAAGTCAGATTCGACGATTCGGTTTACAGACGGGCTCGACAGTCGCTGGTCAGATTCGGCCTCCCAAGGAGAACGAACGCTACTTTGCGTTGCTGCGAGTTGAAGCTATTAACTTCCACGATCCTGATCAACGCAATCGAGCCAAGCCGTTTGAAGAGCTGACTCCGCTACACCCCAATCAACGCATCATCATGGAGACCGCGCCCGAGGTTGTGGAAACTCGCGTGGTTGACTTAGTGTCGCCCATTGGATTTGGGCAGCGCGGGATCATTGTCAGTCCGCCTCGCGCGGGTAAAACTCTGCTGATGCAGAAGATGGCTCGAGCCGTCCTGCAAAACTACCCCAATGCGCACGTCATCATGTTGTTGATCGACGAACGACCTGAGGAAGTGACTGACATGCAGCGTGAGGTTCAAGGACCGAACTGCGAAGTGATCAGTAGCACGTTTGACGAGCATTCGTCGCGACATATTCATGTCGCGCATATCGCGCTGGAAAAAGCCAAGCGGATGGTCGAGTTTGGTATCGACGTGATCATTTTCTTGGACAGTATTACGCGGTTTGCGCGAGCTTGGAACAGCGAGTGTCCGCAAAGCGGTAAACTGCTGACTGGCGGCTTGGACGCTAATGCACTGCAAAAGCCTAAGGCATTCTTCGGTTCGGCGCGAAAAGTCGAAGAAGGTGGCTCGCTAACCATTATTGCAACTGCTCTGGATGGTACCGGCAGCCGTATGGATGAAGTGATCTTTGTAGAGTTCAAAGGCACTGGCATTTTGGATATCGTCTTGGTTCGTTCGTTGGTTGTTAAACGC
>CAUJKA010000281.1 GCA_963204965.1 Planctomycetota bacterium
GCTTGCGATTACGCCGTTCGATCGCAGCTTCGATAAACGCAGCAAACACAGGATGCGACTTGGTGGGCTTGGACTTGAACTCGGGGTGGAATTGCACAGCCAAGAAGAACGGGTGGTTCGGAAGTTCAACGATCTCTACCAAGCTGCCATCGGGGCTAGTGCCAGTGAATTGCATGCCGTTGGCAACAAACTGTTGGCGATACTGGTTATTGAACTCGTATCGATGTCGATGTCGTTCACCAATCTCGGTCTTACCGTAGGCTTTCTTCGCTCGAGAGCCTTCGGTCAAAACAGCTTGCTGATTCCCCAATCGCATCGTGCCTCCCATTTGCGTGATCTCCCGTTGCTCATTGAGCAAGCAGATCACCGGATGCGAGGTGTCCTTATTGAACTCGGTCGAATGAGCATCCTGCAGGCCGATGATGTTCCTAGCGAACTCAATCACCGCACACTGCATTCCCAAGCAGATTCCGAAGAAGGGAATGCCCTTCTCACGAGCGTAACGAATTGTTTGCAGCTTGCCATCGATGCCTCGTTCGCCGAAGCCACCTGGAACAAGAATTCCATCGTAGCCCTGCAACAATCTTTCGGCACCTTCGGACTCGATGTCTTCGCTCTGAATGCGACCGATACGAATCTGTGCACGGTGGTGAATCCCCGCGTGGTCCAGCGATTCATAGATCGACTTGTAAGCATCTTTGTGCTCGGCATATTTGCCAACCACGGCGATGCTGATTTCGTGTTTAGGATTGCGAAGCCGATGGAGGATCTCGTTGATTGGATCCAAATTCGGCGATGTTGTCGTTAGCCCCAGTCGACTGACGATCAGTTCATCCAAGCCATTGGAGACCAAGCTCAGCGGCACTTCGTAAATCGAAAAGTCCTTATCGCGCTCTTCGATGACTTCTTGCGGACGAAGATTGCAGAACAGCGCGATCTTCTCACGCTCGTCGCGGGAAATCGGTTGCTCGCAGCGACAGATCAAGATGTCAGGCTGAATACCAATTTGCCGAAGTTGACCAACCGAGTGCTGGGTCGGTTTTGTTTTGAGCTCGCCCGCGGCCTTCAGATACGGAACAAGCGTCAAGTGAATATACAGGCAGTTCTCGCGGCCGACGATTAGAGGGTATTGCCGAATCGCTTCGAGGAATGGCAAGCTTTCGATGTCGCCGACGGTTCCACCGATCTCAGTGATGACAACGTCGACGCCTTGCTCACCGACCTTACGAATGACGCTTTTGATTTCGTCGGTGATGTGAGGAATGACTTGAACCGTCTTTCCAAGAAACTGGCCTTTGCGTTCCTTCTCGATCACCGAAAGATAGATTTGGCCAGTCGTGTAATTGGAATCACGAGTCAACGGTCCATTAGTGAAGCGTTCGTAGTGGCCCAAGTCCAAGTCGGTTTCGCTACCATCATCCAGCACGTAGACTTCTCCGTGCTGATAGGGGCTCATTGTGCCGGGATCGACGTTAATGTACGGATCCAACTTTTGCATTCGCACCTTAAGGCCGCGAGCCTCAAGAAGCATGCCGATCGACGCGCTGGTCAATCCTTTTCCTATCGAACTGACCACCCCACCCGTAACAAATATGTGCTTCGTCATGTCGGCTAACGCCTCGCCATCCGAGTTCCCTGGAAAATCAGATCTTATCCGCCAGATCATCTTCCGCAATGCCACAATTTGCCGCGGGGATTTTACTGCGTGTCACATGACAATTCGTCTCGGGGAGAGTCCAGCTTTTCTGCTATAATGAGGCTCTAAAGGCACTTACGGCAACACTCACGAGAAATTTTTTCCATGCGCAAAGTCAAGAACGGCGGTGGATGGGCAGCGATTCGCTACACCTTTCGGAAAGCTCGAGAATCCGGTGGAATCTGGAAATTCTACAAGGCCATGCGCTCCAAAAACGCATGCAAGACGTGCGCCTTGGGTATGGGCGGGCAAAAAGGGGGAATGGTCAACGAGACAGGCAGTTTTCCCGAAGTTTGCAAGAAATCACTGCAAGCGATGGCTTCCGACATGCAACCTGCCATCACCGCTGATTTTTGGCAAAAACACAGCGTCCAAGAGCTTCAAACTTGGTCGCCGCGCCAGTTGGAAATCGCTGGCCGTCTGATTCAACCGGTCCTGTACACCAAAGGCTCAACCCACTTCCAAACCATTACTTGGAAAGAGGCTCTCGATCGCATCACGGACAGCCTTAAGTCGCTTTTACCCGATCAGACGTTTTGGTACTTCAGCGGTCGAAGTAGCAATGAAGCTGGATTTCTTCTACAGTTGGTCGCTCGCTTGTACGGCACCAACAATGTGAACAACTGCAGCTTCTATTGCCACCAAGCCAGCGGAGTTGGACTGAACAAGTCGCTGGGAACCGGCACTGCAACCGTGACCTTAGAAGATGTCGAGCATTGCGATCTGTTGATGGTCATTGGCGGGAATCCGGCGAGCAATCATCCGCGTTTGTTGACTTCGTTGACTCACCTACGACGCCGCGGTGGCAAAGTGATACTGATTAACCCCGTTCGCGAATTGGGAATGGTCAAGTTCCGCATTCCCAGCGACTGGCGGAGCATGTTGTTTGGAGCGCAGATCGCCACGCACTACTATCAGCCACATATCGGCGGCGATTTAGCACTACTAACGGGAGTGGCCAAAGCGGTGATTGAGTTCGGCAAATCGGACTCGGAGTTCATCACTACCTACACTCGCAATTTTCAAGACTATCAATCGGCACTTCAAGCTTTATCGTGGCAGGAACTTGAGAGCAAGAGTGGCTTGAGCAAGCAACAGATGCTTGAGATCGCTCAGCTCTATTCGAATTCCAAGGCCAGCATTTTCAGTTGGACGATGGGAATCACGCATCATATTCATGGTGTGCAGAGCGTTGAAGCCATCGTCAATCTCGCTTTGCTGCGTGGAATGGTTGGAAGGTCTGGTTCAGGACTGATGCCTATTCGTGGACACTCCAACGTTCAAGGAATGGGATCGATCGGTGTAACGCCGAAGCTCAAGGATTCGATCTTCGAGAACTTACAAAGTCGTTTTGGTCTTAAATTGCCTACGACTCCTGGCATGGACACCATGGCTTGTATGGAAGCCGCTCAAGAGGGACGCTCGCGGGCGGCAATCTGCCTGGGAGGAAATCTGTACGGCAGCAATCCTGATGCGACCTATGCCAAAGAGGCGATGTGCAAACTCAAGATGCTTGCGACACTCAGCACGACGCTCAACACCGGTCACGTGCATGCCTTGGCAGATCAGACATTAATTCTTCCGGTGCTACCGCGTGACGAGGAGCCGCAGCCGACGACGCAAGAGTCGATGTTCAACTTTGTACGACTGAGCGATGGTGGGCCGATGCGTTATCCCGGTCCTCGAAGCGAGGTTCAAGTCATCGCAGAACTTGGCGAACGACTTGTGGGAGATCAAGGCGTTATCTCGTGGCAACAAATGAAGCAGAACGATACCATTCGCAAATGGATTGCGCAAGTTGTTCCCGGCTATGGGGCGATTGAAACAATTGGACAAACAAAGCAAGAGTTTCAGATCGAAGGTCGCACATTCCATCAGCCCAAGTTTGGTACAGCCGATGGTCGCGCGGTCTTTCATCAGCATGACATTCCTAATCTTGCCGAAATAGGCCCGCGAGAATTGCGGTTGATGACGGTTCGTAGCGAAGGACAATTCAACACAGTAGTCTACGAAGAAGAAGATCTGTATCGTGGTCAAGAACGCCGCGATCTAATTCTGATGCACCCCGAGGATCTCAGCCGCTTGGGTTTGCGGCCCGATCAACCGGTTTCGATTCGCAGTAGCGTCGGTCAGATCGATGGCTACCTTGCGCGTTCCTACGCCGATGTACGGCCTGGAAACGCACTCATGTATTTTCCAGAAGCGAATGTGCTGGTCCCGCGAGCCTTGGATCCGCAATCCAAGACGCCGGCTTTCAAGTGCATCATCGTGACCATTTCTCCAATTGTCGATTAGTCAAGTAATCTCTGGCGATTGATCCACAAAAACCATCGCCGATTGTTCGGCTATTACCGGTTTTGGCGGCCAAATGCTTGTAACTTACGTTCCTTAACGGTCCAGACGAATTATCCATTTGCAGGAGTTCTGTATTTTGAATCGCTAGTATTAGGAATGCCAGCAAATGCGACGAGGTTGGCTTGGTATAAGCCCAATAGCACTATTGTTGGCAGTCTTCTACTTCGGAGGTTGCAAGGTCGGACCCGATTACCATCGACCGGCTTCTAAGTTCGTCGAAACGTCTTGGTCACAGTCGGCCGATCCGCGTTTGAACGGCCAACCCGTCGATCCAACGGTCTGGTGGGAATCCTTCAACGATCCCATGCTCAACAATTTGGTTGAGATCGCGCTTGCGGAAAACATCGACATAAAGGAAGCGGGAAAGCGCATTCTGGAAGTTCGCGCCCTTCGGGACGTCGCCGCGGGCAGCTTGTATCCTCAACAACAAACGCTTAACGGCTTTTATCAAAACGTTCGCATCAGTCGAAACACAGCGAACTTTGTTACTGTACCCGGCTTCTTCGAGACCGATCGTGTCTTTGACGTCTTCAACAATAATTTTAACTTAGCCTGGGAACTCGACTTCTGGGGTCGCCTGCGGCGAACTGTTGAATCCGCCGACGCACAGGTTGAGCAAACGATGGCGGCCTATGACATGGTCAAAGTCGTAATGCTCGCCGAGCTTGCGAAGACCTACATTGAAATGCGCACCATCGAATCTCGAATGGACTTAGTGCGTAAGCACATTGAGATACAAGCCAAGCTAGTCGAGCTATCTGAGAAACGCATGAGTGAAGGTACCGGGACAAAGCTTGATTATCATCAGTCCTCAGCCAGCCTCGCCAAGATCGAAGCGATACTGCCAGGGTTAGACATCTTGCGTAGACATGCTTCGAACCGCATTTGCGTTTTGCTGGGATGCGCTCCGACAGACGTGCAATCGTGCTTCGGCGAACCGGGGCAAATACCAACGCCACCATCGGAGGTTGCTTCAGGAATCCCATGCGACCTCTTACGCCGTCGGCCTGATGTGCAAATGGCCGAACGTGAATTGGCCGCTCAGTCAGCAAGAATCGGTATAGCCCAAGCTGAATTTTATCCACACATCTCCTTGGTCGGACAAGTCGGTGTACAGGCCAAGGACTTTAGTAAGCTGTATCAAGCCACCAGTATCACGGGTAATGTTGGCCCTGGGTTCTCGTGGAATCTGCTGAACTATGGTCGCATCAATAGCAATGTGCGGCACGAACAAGAAGCTTTCGAACGATTATGTTACGCCTACCAAAACTCGGTGCTCAAAGCCTACCAAGAGGTTGAGGACGCACAAACGTCGTTCGTAAATGGTTTCCAGCGTTTGGATGCTACCGCAAAGTTCGTCGACAACGCATTCTCGGCGGCAGAGATTTCGCTAACTGCTTACGAAGAAGGTGCTATCGACTTTGATCGAGTTCTAGAGCTGCAAAGCCAAGTTGTGCAAGCCGAAGACGCTCTTGCCAGCGTTCGTGGCGATCTGGCGATGAGCCTAGTCAAAATCTACATGGCCATGGGCGGAGGCTGGGCCGTATCGGGGTGCACCGAACCGATCCATCGAACCTCCGATACAATCGTCAGTTCGCCAGAGCAGCAATATCAGATTGTGCCTGCGCAGCCATTTCAGAACGTGCCTGCGCAAAGCATTATTGATGCAACCGAGTCAAAAGATAATTCTGTGAAGCCAACAACTGATGGCGGAGTTGTAAAAGTGCAGAACTTTAACTACTCCTCGAATGCGACCTCGGCTGCATACGTTCCAACTCAGCACCCCTCGCCCATTCTTGCTCAACAACACGCTAGGCATTTGCCTACTGCTCCTTACTATCCAATGGCAGAGCCGATAAGGCAGAATCCGCCAGTTAACTCGCAAGCTATGACAGCACCGCCGTTAACACAAGCTCAGATGGCACCCTTTCGTCCGACACTCAACTCGCCTAGCCCGCAGCCGGTAAGTTATGTTGACCAACTGCAGACCCGCACGCAGAATCCGCCAACAAGCCCAGGACAGTTTCGGCCAATCGAGCCCAACAACTATGGTCCGCCTCGAAATTCTGCCGTTCAATGGATGCAGCGTTAGAGTCCATTGCTGAGGCTGAAGTGCAGCGAGCACGAGTTCAGTTTTTGCCCTCACCGCTTATGACTCGCACTACTCGCCACGCGGCTCTCCCGCGAATTAAGCAAATTGCTAACGGGAATGTAAAGCGCGCGGGAGAGTTCGATCAACCTAACTTCCCAGGTGAACGCACTGCTGTAGCCGTTTGACTGATTCTGCGCGGGAGAGTTCAGTACTAGACCATTCCCTCCGTACTCGAAAAAAGCAGCGGACGGCACATGGAATGTGCCTGCTACGAGGGCTTTTCTTCGGACACGATGCGAATGCCAAGTTCGCGAAGCTGTCGTGGAGATACGTTCGAGGGAGCACCCATCATCAAGTCTTCGGCACGCTGGTTCATTGGGAACAAAATCACTTCGCGAATGTTGGGCTCGTCAGCGAGCAACATCACAATGCGATCCACTCCAGGAGCTGATCCACCGTGCGGTGGAGCACCGTATCGGAACGCGTTGATCATTCCGCTGAACTTCTCGTCAACAACGCTACGATCGTACCCTGCGATCTCAAAAGCTCGGTACATAATCTCGGGCTTGTGATTTCGGATCGCCCCCGACGAAAGCTCGATGCCATTGCAAACAATGTCGTATTGGTAGGCCAGAATGTCTAGCGGATTCATGGTCTCCAGAGCATGCATCTCGCCCTGAGGCATCGAGAAAGGATTGTGGCTGAACATGACCTTTTGTTCAACTTCGTCCCATTCGTACATGGGGAAATCAACGATCCAACAGAATCGGAACGTGTTCTTTTCGATCAGGTCTAGGTCTTGACCAATTCGCGTGCGAGCGGCACCGGCAAGCTTTGCTGCGACATCCTTTTTAGCACAGGCAAAGAAGACGCCGTCGTCAGGACCAAGCTTCATTTGCTCGACTAGTTGAGCAACCCGTTCGGGACCAAGGTTCTTGGCAATCCCGCCGCCAACTCCGGCCTTGAAGTTGATGTAAGCCAGTCCAGCAAAGCCTTCATCCTTGGCCCACTGATTCATTCCATCGAAGAAACTTCGTGCCTTAGTTCCAGCGCCAGGAGCAGGAATCGCACGCACGATCGAACCTTCTTCGATCGCCTTCGCAAAGACACCAAATCCACCGCCGCGGAAGATCTCGGTAACGTCGCTGATTTCGATCGGATTGCGCAAGTCGGGTTTATCGCTGCCATACTTCAGCATGGAATCTTTGTAGGTGATTCGTTGGAACGGTGGTGGCGTTACATTTCGACCGTTCGCGAACTCCTCAAAGACGCCATACAAAACGGGCTCAATCGCGGCAAAGACATCGTCCTGAGTCACAAAGCTCATCTCGAAGTCTAATTGATAGAACTCGCCTGGCGATCGATCGGCTCGCGCGTCTTCATCACGGAAGCAAGGAGCAATTTGAAAGTAACGGTCGAAGCCTGCTACCATGAGCAATTGCTTGAACATCTGCGGCGCTTGAGGCAGCGCGTAGAACTTGCCATGATGAAGTCGCGATGGCACCAAAAAGTCGCGAGCGCCTTCAGGACTGGACGCAGTCAAGATCGGCGTTTGGAACTCGGTGAATCCTTGATCGATCATCCGACGTCGCAAGCTGGCAATCACCTTGCTGCGGAGGACAATATTGGAGTGTAGCTTCTCACGACGCAGGTCGAGAAAGCGATTCTTCAGTCGAATCTCTTCGGGGTACTCGGCAGTCCCGGCAATAGGCATGGGCAGTTCAGCAGCCGCCGAAAGCACTTCGACCGATTCGGCACGGACTTCAATTTCGCCGGTTGGCAAATTGGGATTAACTTGATCGCCGCTTCTCGCAACAACTTTGCCGTCGACTTTGAGTACCGATTCGACGCGAACCGCTTGAACGATTTGCAATGCGTCGCTGTCTTTGTCGATAACGACTTGCGTCACCCCAAAATGATCTCTCAGGTCGACAAACAAAAGCTTGCCATAGTCACGGACTCGAAAAACCCATCCAGAAAGTCGGACAGTTTGACCTACGTCGGCCTTGGTGAGCTGGCAACAATGATGAGTTCGATATGCGTGCATTGAATTTCAAGTCTTAGGTTAATTGAGCAGTTGCAATCCTAACCCGCCGAAGCGTTAGTTTTGAAGTTGCGCCTTTTCTGGGATTTCGGGCCGAAGGCCCAGCAATTTACATAGCCCAGCCCATCGGGCTGGGTGGTTGAGCATGAGTATGTTAACGGCCAACGGCCCGGCGGTTTGCGTGCCAACCGCCGGGCCGTTGGCCCTTTGTTTTTCACGCGAACTAAGTACCCAACCCTGCAGGCTGGGCTAGGTAAACGGACAGGCCTTCGGCCCTAAAACCAAAAAGCACAACATCAAAAAGCGTCAGCGCGTAATGAATCCGTCGCTAACGCTTCGGGTTATGTGCGAAGCAAGTTATCCAGACAACCATTCCGCCTCAAGGCCTATTGCGGGCCGAATTGAGGCGGATCGAGTGTTTTCCTAGGATTTTCAAACATTGCTTCGGAGCATTACGGCTGCTTATTGCCATAAATGACGACCTGGTTGAGGTGGAAAACTCCTGTTCCATCCAAGCCAACCTTGACGAATTTAGCCTGAGTGCCGGCGGGCACCTCAACCTCGTACATCGCATCGGGCTTTTCGCTCTTCCAAACTTGCTTCCACTGCTGTCCATCGCTCGATACCCACACAGCCAAATCCTTAGCGCGGTCGTGGAAACCACCACGGCGATTCTGAATCGAAACGTGCCGAACCTCGCTGGTCGCTGCCAAGCGAATTACGATCGCAGGGTTGGTAGTCTGCTCGTTAGGCGAATGGAAGGCGAACTCGCGAGTGTTGGGGTCTACCGCACTCAGCAACAACGAAGAATACTTCATCCATTGACCTGGATAGTCCTTGGGATACGAAACATCCGCATCGCGAGAAATCTCGCTGAATTCACCATGCTTGCGTAGTGCCCCAACCTCTTGCAATGATGTCTGAGTCCATCCGTCTTTGATCACTGCCTTGGGTGCATCCAGCGAAGCCACGTAGGCAATCAAGTCCAGGAACTCCATCGGAGCGATGGTCTTGGCCAATCCTTCAGGCATCGAACTAGCCTTCATCTCCTTGCGAGCTTCGATGTCTTCCTTGGCAACTTCGACCTCTTTGCCTTTACCATCCTGAGTCGCAACGCCAAGCTTGAGGCTCTTCTCAGTCTCAGCCAAGATGAACCCATTGATAACCTCGCCATCCGCTGTCAGAACCTGCACGGTCTCGTAACCCTTGGCGATCTCGTCATTGGGCCACAGAACATGCTTGATCAGATTCTCTTTGTTGTACTTCAGACCGATCATGTCCATTCGTGGTCCGAACTCTTTGCCCGTGTTGCCAACCATGTGACAACCCGCGCAAACTCGAGAGAACACGACCTGTCCGCGAGATGCGTCACCAGCATTGATCTTTGCCAGAGTCTTCATCGCAGCTACTCGCTTCGCTTCTGGCAAAGCAGGATCTTCAGCGTCCTTTAAAGGCTTGATGGCCGCACCACCAGGACTTGAAGCCAGCTTGTAGTTGTCGTAGTACTCTCGCAACTTCTCGGGTGCATTAGCCAGGAACTTGCCATCCTTTGCAGCAGCATCAGCATAAGGTGCCAAGGCCTGCAAAGTATGCTCGAGAGTGTATTCGGTCCAATAGTCGATCGGGAAGTTCAGAACTTGCAAGGCAAGTTCGCATGCTTCAGCCGATCGCATGAAGCTAAGGCCTCGAAGGGCTTCGACACGAACTCGGGAGTCCTTGTCGTTAACAGCCTTAGCAAAAAGCTTCATGGCCTCTGGGTACCGACGATATTCGTTGGCCACGCTGTGAACCGCAGCCGATCGAGCTCGCATCTCATCAGTCGCCATAATGCGATCGACCAATGCTGGGCTGATCTCTCGGAAGCTCTCTTGCAGCCACAGGCCTTCGCAAAGCTTGATTGGCGATGGATTGCCTGCCAGCCAACGATCTACAGCGGCCAAGACTTCAGCCTTGGGTCGGGCTCGCAGCTCTCGACGAGCTCGATAGCGAGTCCGTGGTTCATACTCTTCCAATTGTGTCAGCAATTCGTCAACTGATTTTCCTTTTTGCAATACAGGCCTCAGCAACGGCTTGTTCTTATTCACTAAGCGATACATGCGTCCGTGATTGTGGTCACGGTTCGGGTCACGCTGAGAATACTGCATGTGTCCAATCAGAGCGTTGCACCAATCACCGAACCAAACCGCGCCATCGGGACCAATCTGTGGATCAATCGGTCGGAAGAAGTTATCCTCCGAGTCGATCAAGTCAGCGATTCGCTTGCCCGCGTAGCCAGCACCCTCGGGGTCGTCTCCGACTTGGAAGCGAGTCAACCCGTGCATGTTGATCACGCAAGCGTAGATGAATTGGCCTTGAACATCGTCGGGCAAGTGCCGTGAGATCAGGTACTCACTACCGATGACTGGCCGCATACCTTGGTTGTCAAAGTTCGGCTTTAGCGTGCGACGCTGAGCGACTTCGAAACCCGACAGCGGTGTTTCCCAGTGCTGTTGAGCTCCCGTGCCATCGCCCACGGTGCCTTGTCCCCATTGATCGAAGACCATGCACCATGGATTGCCGTAGCCCGGCGTTCGGAAGTAATGGAATCGCCATGCCTTAGGGTCATAGACATATGCACCTGATGGCCCCTTGTTTCGCAGTGGTCCCCAAGGTGTTTCCACAGTTGTCGACATCGACACGCCTTCCAGCATGTAAAGCAATCCGCCATGAGACCACTCCCAGGCTCCCATCGTATGGTGCGTATCGTCAGTAGCTATACCATCGATCAGTTGCGTTACTTCATCAGCCTTGTCGTCACCATCGGTATCGCGAAGGAAGATAATGCGCGGTTGATCGATCACCAGCACGCCGTCTTCATAGAATTCAAAGCCAGTCGGACAGACCAACTTGTCATAGAACTTCTTACACTTGTCCGCCTTACCATCTCCATCAGTATCTTCGAAGATCAATAAGCTATCGCCGGGTCGCGCAGTACCAGGCATCCACTGTGGATACGTTGGCATGCAGGAGACCCACAATCTACCCTTGGTATCGAAAGTGATCTGCGTTGGATTAGCAAGCTCAGGGAACTCTCTTTCTGACGCGAACAGCTTGACTTCGAAACCTTCTGGAACCTTCATCTGTGCAATCGACTCTTCTGGCGTCGGATAGACCAGCGTCTTAGGTTCGCGTTTTGATCGAAAGCCTTCATCTCGAGTACCGAACATGGTCTCAGGAATGAAAACTTCGCCGGTCTTAGAGTCATCAGGGGTTGCCGGAACCTGCTTGCCTTGCACCATGTCCCAGATGTACTTATCGCGAACCTCAGTCATCTTGCGAATCTTCTTGTATTCACCTGGAAAGGTTTCTGTATCCCAAGTTCGACGACCACCATAGACGTACCAACCGTTCAACATCCGATAGTCTTGCGAATGCAACCACGACTTGTCGTTGACCCACTCGCGGACCTTTTGAAATAGAGAAACATCGGTGCCTGTTGGGTGTGGAGCCACAAACAGCTGCTTGTCGATCTCTTTTCCAACGAGTTTGTCACCGGCTTCATTCATGTGAATGCCGTTGATCGTAAACTGAGCCTTAGCCTCTTTCGAAAATTCAGCTTGCGAAAGCTTGAAGATATCGACAAAGGGCACCTTCAATTCAGCGGCCAATTCGCTCACCGCCGCAGCGTACTTAGCCAGAACAGCGTTGTCAGCTGCTCCATCTGGCAACAGGTTGTTGCCTGTGTTTTCTTGAGCAACTGGACTGACCAAAATGAATCGGGCTGGCTTATCAGGTTTTGAAAATTGCTTAGCTTTACTATCGATCCACTTGCGATAGTTATCTTTGAACTGGGCAATCGTCGCTTCTGAATCACCTGCAAAGTGCTCGTTGAATCCGAAGAAGCAAATAAACAGTTCCGGCCCATACTCGACCATCGGATCATCGACTGTCGTGTAGTTGTCGGGGCGCTGTTGCTTGCCAACTTCGTCTGCTGGCCAACCGAAGTTGCGTACGACCAAGTTCTTCTCTGGAAATCGAGTGTGCAACAGGGTTTCAAAGTAACCGAACAGATTCATACGCTCGGCCAAACATCCGCCTACAAATGCGATTCGCTCTGAGTTGCGAAGTTCATACGCCGAACCAGTTGAGTGCGAAGTTGTTGAAGCTGTACTACCCGTCGCAGTAGCGCTGGTGAACTGAGGACGGAACTTCCATTCAGGTGAACCGGCTGGGTCGGGAATCTTTGGACTCTTGCCCAAGCCAAAATCTTCGGGCTTGAGGTTCAACTTCTTGAAGTGATCGGGTTGGTTGATAAAACCAAAAAACGACGGATAAAACGAATCAACAAAATCAACATCCGCTTTGGCGGGTACATTGCGACCGGTCAAATAGTACGATGCGTTGACAATCAAGCGACGCAAGTTCTCATCAACAAAATCAACCGAAGCTCCGGCTGTTGTGCAAAAAGACTTGCCTTGTTTCTTTCCGTTAGGGCTGGTGTAGTTGTGAACCCAAGCCAACGCTTGCATCGGCTGGTTCTGTTTGCTCTCAGTAATCTTCGACGATGGGTCAAGCGTCTCAGTCACTGCACCACGCAACAAGACTTCATCACTTTCGGTGAGGTGCGTTACACCATATACATCCGATGGAGCGAAGAACGAAGCGACACTGGTCAGGATTGGATGCTTTTCTTTGCTTGGCTCGACGACCGATCGAGCACCTTCCACTTTGTGCTTACCATGGTGGCTAACCCATGTCTCTCCAAGAATCTTGAGTCCGAAGTCGGCATACTTTAGCCCTTCAAACTCGCCTTCGCCATTAAATGCGTGAGTTGCGGTGCGGGTCCCAATGACAGGCTTGCCCGCGTTCAGGAAATTGGCGATGTACTTTGCATCTTGCGAACTTGGCTTGCGAAAGCGAGTTCCGATGATCATCAAATCAGCATCTGCCAAAGCGTCCCAGCCACGAATGCCCGCGCTGTTGTTGGGGTCGATGTAATCTGCTCCGTTAGGACCGAGAGCAAATAGAACCGTGCATTTGAAGCCGTGCTTTTGGCTAAGAATTTTTGCCAGCATCGGCATCGACTCTTCTGTGCGATATTCCTCATCGCCTGCGACTAGAACAATGTGCTTAGCATTGTTGGCACTACCAGGCGGATGGAACACCAGCCGATCTGCAGCCGTCAAACCGGCAGTCGACAACAATGATGCGAACAGGGTGAAAAGATAGAGAATTGTTCTCATGAGTAGCTCAAGAAGCTCTTAAAGACAGGGAGGTAGGGGAGGGAGAGACGCCTATTTTACAAGGAATCTTTCCCCATGTAAGCATCCCACGGCAAAGTAGAAGGCACATTCCCTGTGACGTTCGCTGATTTTTGCTCCAAAGTAGCAGGCACACTCCGTGTGCCGTCCGCTGATTTTTAAGGTGTAAGGTGTAAGGTGTAAGGCGTAAGGTGCAGAAGGCAGCGGACGGCACATGGAATGTGCCAGCGACGATTTGCGCTACGTAATGAAGAAAGAGCACTCACACGCAAAGGTGGGAGTGCTCTTAGATAGTGAGCGTACAAAGAATCAGATTCAGTTGCTGTAACTTCGTCACGAGGACTTAGTTGCTCGATCGGACTTCGATCTTGCGAGGCTGCTTCTCGGCGGACTTTGGCAGCGTCACGTGCAACACGCCTTGTTCATACTTCGCATCGATCTTGTCGACATCGACTTCACGTGGCAACGAAATGACGCGATGGAAACTGCCGCGAGTGCGTTCAATGCGATGCACGCTCTTGGCATTTTCTTCGGTGACAGTTTCTCGCTTACCAGAAATTGTCAAACGCCCATCTTCCATCTCTACCTTGACATCTTCAGGCTTTACACCAGGTAGATCGACCGATACGACATAGTCGGTGTTCGTTTCAACGATGTCCAAATGAGGCTGAAACTTTTCGCGGCTGGAGTTTCTCAAAACGCCACCGACCGTACGGCCGAGCAGCGAATCAAACATGCGCTCCATGTCGGTGGTGAACTCTTCAACTGGAGTTACATTTCGATTGCAATTGGTTTGGTTCATGCTTTTTCTCCCATACAAATTGGTGATGCCTGTAGTCGGTAAATTCACGCGTGCCAAACTGACAGGGATAACTTTGTTTCGTATGAGACTAATTGCAACAAGCGTGCCAAATCACGAACTCAGTTTTTCCAGCAAGAGGGACAGGTAACTGCGAGGCTGAATCTGTTCCAACCCTATCAATTTTGCGAGCTGGCATACCCTTTGTTCGGCATTTGGTAATTCCTCAGCTTGGGCAATCACGATCTCGATCTCGGCAAAGCTGCCCAACTGCTGGACCTCGTCCAGGGTCACATGAATTTCCGCATATTGATCCGAGTTGCATTGAAAGACTCGCCGCGTTTTTAGGACGGGGACCACCTGCTGGAACCCCAGTCGACTGACCAGTAAATGCCACTGCTCCAGTTGCGAAGCGTCAATGGTCAGCTCGATCTCTTCGCGAGTTTTCACCGGACCGGCGTGCCGCGGGCCTTTGTAGGTCACCATCGCTTGGTCGTTCACGCGCCGAATCCGGAAGGCCTCGTCGGTCTTCGTAAAGTCGCGGCTGGGATGCCTGAGGTATCGATCTTCGTGGACCTGAACTTCGACTTCGACAAATCCCAATTGCATCAGATTTTGCTCAATTAACTGAGAATCCTGCACGTGAAACTTCAGTTCGACTTCCCAGCTACTAGCTGACATTCCTGGCTCCCGTTGGCAAACAACAATAATAGACCTAACATGCTTGTTCTGCTGGATCCCTCACTAACCCTGCTACAGATGATGAACCATAATCCAAAATCGGTCGAGCCCACACTTATCAGCCGACCACAGCTCAACTCCTTTGCAATTCTTGGGTTGTGCGCCGCGTTCATGCTGACGGGAGTGATGGTGCTAGCTTGGCTGGGATCGACACCTCGCAAAGAGATCCAAGGCAAGCTACTTCCTACTATTTCCCTCGAGCCCTTAACCAACACAAATGTCGAGTTCAGCTCCAATCAACTGATCGGCAAAAAAACGTTCATTTACTTGTGGTCGCCGGAGAGCCAAGCTTGTCGCGACAATGTCCCGCAAATCAAACAACTGATCGAAAAACATCCCGGCTGGTCGATTGTGTCGGTTGCTTTTGTTGAAAAGGGAGGCTTGGTAATTGAGTCGTTGCGAGCCGAAGTGGAAAAGTTCCTGACGGAAAACTCACTCAGTTGGCCAACCTACGTCGATTCAACCGGCAAAGCGACAATGGAGCTCACCCTGCTCATGCCTTTCGGTTCGTTTGGCTTCCCCACTGTCTTCGCCGTTGACGAACAAGGCAAACTGGTACACATCTGTGAAGGAATCAAAGATGAAGAATGGAAAGCCTTAGAGCAAGCAATCGCCGCAAATTAATGCTTGGCGACCTCCGAAGCATCTAGAACTCTTCATCGAGCTACATCTGTTCTGCGAATTGGCTGCCATTGAAGATAGGTCAATGAGCGCCACAGCCACTCGAAAGGCCCGTAGCGAAAGCTTCGCATCCAAAGGTTCGCGAACAAAAGAATGACAAGATAGACAACGATCACGATACCCGCTCGTTGAATCCACGTGGTTGTTCCAAACCAAGCCAACCCCCAATGCGACATCAGCGCGGACATCATGATACTCTCGAGTAGATAGCCTGTTAGTCCCATTCGTCCAAGCTGCCCAACAGCCATCGCAACAGGATTTTGCGGCATTCGTTCAACAAGAACCAGGATGGTCGATAGATAAGCCAGCGCCAGTAGCGGCCCTGCTATGTTCGATCCCAGCATGTAGGTTGCTGACCACAGAAACTCATCGGAGTAGCTGTACGCATAGTCAGCAAGAACGCTAATCGGTAATCCTATCGCGAATCCCAGAACAATCAGTCGGCTTCGCCAGCGACTCTCTGGATTACGAAAGAAACCAGTTTTTGTCAGCACAGCTCCGATGCAAAAACAGGGGAGTACAACCCAAATCGTGATCGAGAGATAGTACACCAATGAGAATGCGTATAAGAAAAGTCGCAGTAAGATTGCATTTGAGTAGGGACCTTTCGATTGAATTTCCAGCTCAAGCTCAGTGACTCGCGAGTCGAACTGCTCACTGCCATCCCAGTCCATCAGCACCTTTCCGAGCTTTTCGACTGGACTACTACCTTCGGGCATCGGCCGCTCGGTGGATTCGATCTCTTCGCCAGCCATATCAAATTCGATCTCCTCCGCCAATGAATCCGTGCTTCCCAATGTAGAAAGTGCCGCGAACCCCAGCGATGTAATCAAGCTGATTGAGAAGACGATTGCAGCGGCCCACAGCAGCACTTTGGGAGAAGCTCGTCCTAGTAAGAGCATTGCGGTCCCAACACCGGCATACAGCAATAGAATGTCGCCGTACCAAAGCAACACAATGTGAGCGATACCGAACATGGCCAAGACAACCAGCCTACGAAAGTAGATCCAACCAAAGCTTCGACCAGATCGACGCGTCGAGTCGTAGATAATCGCTAGTCCAGCGCCGAATAGTATGGAGAACAACGGATAGAACTTGCCCGTACAAAACACTCCCACGAACCAATAGACCAAACGACTGGCCCACCCCTCCGACACAGGCTCGGAAGCCGAATACAGTTCGCCAAAAGGCATCGCAAAGAAAGCAGCATTGACGAAGAGAATGCCTAACAACGCGAAGCCCCGTGCAACATCGATACCCAAGATTCTCGCGGACTCCGCGATGGGACCTTGGGGAGCAATGTTCAATTCAGTGGACAATTCATAGGCTCCGCAAAAAGTAGCAGTTACATTCCATGCCTATGTACTGGGATTCGCCAGAATTCCTGTCTCGTAGCCACCGTCGCCAGATCGCCAGACGGTGAACCCAAACGTCCACTGTCGCCAGACAGTGGATCGACCTATGTGGAATTCCATCTTGATCAGAGAGGTCAGACTCGTCACCCCGAGTTATGGAGGCACTTGGTCAGGCGCATGCAAGCTTTGGACTATCAGCAAACTCTTCTATCGCTCAAGTACCGTCTGGTGACGATAGCTACAGCTCATCGTAGTGTCTCTGATGGCTCGCAAAAAGGACAGATTAGGCGCGATAGATAGATCGGCGAGACACCGACCGGCGATGCTGCCCGTAAAGTGAGTAGCCCGTAACAAGCACAGCGCCGTTACGGCAATAAGCCACATCACCGGCGCGTTCGACCCAGATGGGTTTGACATAGGATCACCCTTTGAGCGATCCTCAAGAAATACAAAAAAGACAAGGTGGGTTTCGTACCTCAACCCACCCTACTTTTTCTACTTTTTCTGTGTTCAGCAGATTATTGCAACTAATCAAACTTGCGACTCGACGATTTTTCGGCGGTGGGAAAGTCAGCAGGGATCGTGGTGTCCATCACTTTGCCTGTAGCCGCCCAGTCAGTGCCGCGGATCAACAGAGTAATGAACCCAACGCACTCCATCGAATAGTCCGCGTGCCCCATCGGTGTGTGGAAGACGCGTCCCTTTCCATAGTCGATCGTCATGACCATCGGCTCATGCCTGCCCGTTCCACCTTGCTCCTTACTGGCGTACGCGGTTGCTAAAATCGCCATGTTCGAACCAGGTCCGCGCAGTCGGTCATAAAGTTCG
>CAUJKA010000282.1 GCA_963204965.1 Planctomycetota bacterium
CGCAGGGGTTCGAATCCTGCTGGCTTGCCCAGCAGATTGCTGGGTCCTAAACTACAAGCGATTGAGCGATCAGTCGGGAGATCACTCATTGAACCGCAGTCGCGTTGCAGTAATTCTGGGATGTCGTGCCGAAGGTCCAGCAATTTACATAGCCCAGCCCATCGGGCTGGGTTGTGAAGCTTGAGTAGGTTAAGGGCTAACGGCCCGACGGTTTGCCGTCAAACCGTCGGGCCGTTGGCCCTATCATTTTCGCTCGAATTCAGTCCAATTCTCGTACAATAAACGAGAATTTTCTACAAAAGCGAAAATTCCTTTTGACGCTGAGCGACCTTCGGCGTCTCTAGATGGTACGCAGTGGCTTTGAATCCATGGAAATCCATCCAACGTGCATGATCAGTTGCCGGATCATCTGCTGAGAGTCTATCGATTTGCGATGCATCTTTGCGGTGATCAACATTTGGCGGAAGATTTGGCTCAGGAAGCCATGCTGCGAGCCGTACGGGCTGGTGGAAGGATCAACGAACCACTAGCGCTGAAGATTTGGCTGCTGCGTGTTGTCGAGAACTTGTGGCGAGACTGGTGCCGATCCAAAGGTCGTCGCCCAGTCGAAGCCATGTGCGACACTGAAATTGTCCAAGAACAAACTGAGCCGCTGGAACACATGACACAACACGAAGAGGTGGCCTTAGCCGTGAATGCCATGCGGAGATTACCTGAGCGACAAAGATCGGTATTGCACTTGATTGCCTGCGAAGAATTAACGGTTTCAGAAACCGCCGAAGTTCTCCAGATCACTCCCGAAGCAGTTCGATCAAGCCTGTCGGTCGCCCGAGCTCAGATGCGAAGCATGTTGCGGCCTGACCAACCGATAGAGAGTCCTCATTTGCAAAACAAGGATCGCGCCGAATGAACGATGCAGATGACAATCTAAACAAGACGATTGAAGACAGCTTGCGGCAAGCTCATCAGCAAGTTCAATACCGCCCTGAGTGGGCCTCGCGGGTGTTAAGCCAAATCTCGAGCGAGTTGGAGCAAAGCCGCAGCGTCGATGGCACCTTGGTAACTCTCCAACCTGTAAGCCCAAGCCCAAAAAGATCTTGGTCCAAAGTCACTGCTATGGCAACCGGACTGGCCGCCGGATTGCTGCTAGCAGCGGTGGGGTCAGTTTTTCTCGCACGCTCTATGAATCGTAAAGAACTTGACGACGCGGCCAATTCGGTTGCTAACAATCCGCCCAGCGGACTTCCAACAGACACGGCTCCACAGGATGCATCACCATCAAACGCCTTGACTGAGCCCCAACTTGCTAAGAGTGAAGAACTGCCATCAGACGTCGTCGAATCTGACGATTCTGTGACGGCAGGCGCTGGATACCTTGCCACCAAGTTATCCAGCGAGGCCGAATTCGAAATTTACGTGGTCCTTCCGACCATGCCCATCAACATTGCTGGAAACACTAAGTAAGGACAAACAACTATGCGTACATGCTTCATTCTCTTCTTGCTTTTGTTTAGCAGTGTCGTGCGTGCCCAAGCACCTGACGACAAGACGCCACCGAAAGAGTCTCGGCTGGAAGTTATCCCACTGAAGTATGTAGACTCTTCGACGGTAGCAAACGTTGTCGCTAGTCTTGGAGTAACGGGCGCTATCAGGATGTCTCCTGATCCGCGGACGAACTCGATCATCGTTCTAGCAGATGAAGATGCGATCAAGAAAATCAAGGATTACATCAAAGTCCTGGATGTTTCTGGAAAAGAGGAGGAAATGACTTTGCTATACCCATCTGAGTTTCTGAGGTACAACAAACAAGATGGTGATATCGTTAAACAGATATCGAATACGACCGAAGTTCAAGTAGCTTTGGATAGTGATCTAGGCATCATCATGATCCAAGGGTCAAAGGATAAGGTTGAACGTACCGTCGAAATCTTGGAACGTATCGAAAAGATGTCCGAGGTCAAGAATGCCGAATCACGGAAGGCCGAAGAGCTTCAATCGGTAGAACGTGCTGTTCGAGTCTTCTGGCTCAGCAATGACCCGACCCAAGACAGCCGTAACCCGATGCAACCCGATGCTGCACTGCAAAAGTCGATTGATAAACTGGCTGAACTTGGGTTCCCCGGGATGACAATCAAAATGCAATTGCTCGGACGCTGTGACATCAATCAAGGGAAGGCGCAAAGCCGCGTCGAGGGATCGATCGCTTCTGGAAATACACATCGAACGCTGAATTCACAGTCAATTCTGTCCGTTACAAGTGGTTCACCCATCAATGGAAAATTCCGCCTGGAAGCCGAAGTGTCTGATGTTAGATCGTCGTCAGCATCAGCTAGAGGTGGTGAAGTAGTTCCCACGGATCGAGCCAGTGTTGAGGTGGACATTAACCTCGAGCCCAATAAGTATTACATCCTCTCCGCCTCGCCGATTGGTGGCTTTCAAACTGCATTTGTGGTTCAGTTGATCGACGGGCTGTAAAGTTAGTCGTGTTGACTTGGCTGCGAAGCCCGAGCGTGACGGTTTTGATGTTGCACAGTTTCTGGGATTTCGGGCCGAAGGTCCAGCAATTTACATAGCCCAGCCCATCGGGCTGGGTGCGGGAACAAGAGCACGTTAAGGGCCAACGGCCCGACTGTTTGAACTCAAACCGTCGGGCCGTTGGCCCAATGCTTTTCTCGTGAATAAAGTACCCAGCCCTGCAGGCTGGGCTGGATGCATGATGGCCCAGCAGATCGTTCGGTTTCAAGCTAAAATGCTGTGCGAACCTCACCGACACCCTTGAGCCGCCCTTGAGTTGCCAGTCGTCTTTTGAAGCGGTTAATGCCAAACAATCCTGATGCAATCAACGAATCCGCCTCCTGAGAACCCTCAAGCTCAATTCTCAATTCGTACGCTTTTGGTCGTGACGATGGTCGTTGCGATTATTGTTTCGGTAGCTCAGCTACTCATGCGAGATACGATTGCCATCATTATTGCATTCATCTTTAGTTTCCTGTTGGCGCTAACCGGGTTCGGCATGTTGTTCTTTGCTTGTCTATTCGCTTTAGCCGTTCTGAGTTCCTGCTACGATGGGAACCGATTACATAACCTCATTCGTTGCCTTCAATTGTCGTTCATTGGGTTACTTGCTTTGGCACCGATGGCGATCTGGTTTTTCGTGGCGCGACTTTTGCCATTCTTGAATTAGGGGGCAGCAAAACTATCGGTAGCAAAAAGCCTAAACTTCCGCCGAACAAGCCCGCGGGATTAGCCCCTTAAGGTCGCACTTTTCGCATTCGAAACGCTTCGTTACTCGGATTTTCGTGCTCGTGCTCGTGCTCAGTCGAAGGCGGTGCTCGTGCTCGTGCTCGTGCTCGAATCCGGTCTTTCGAGCACGATTACGAGCACCATTTCATTGAGCACGAGCAGGATTTCTTGCACTACTTATCCGTAACGGGCACAACGTCCACCGATACAGAGATGCGACTATCGCCGCCACCAAGAAATGCGCCGCGGACGGGAACAACGTCCGCGTAGTCGCGACCCCAAGCGATAGGAATGTGGTCCTTCCCGCAAATGCAGTTGTTGGTCGGATCAAAGTCGATCCAACCAAGCTCGGGGCCACAGTAAACTCCGACCCAAGCGTGCGATTGATCGGCGCCCACCAGACGAGCTTGCCCAGGCGGTGGAGTCGTTCTCAGATAACCACTGACATACCGCGAAGCGATTCCCAAGCTTCTTAGGCAAGCGATCATGATGTGCGAAAAGTCTTGGCAAACTCCTCGACGAATTGTAAAGGCTTGCGTCGTGGGAGTTCCCGAGTGTGTTGCTGTGGCATCGTACTTGAACTCGGTGTAGATTCGCCGACAAAGATCCAAGGTGCCCCGCAACACGTCTGTATCATTGCCGAAAGATGGCATCGCGTACTTTAGGAACTCCTCTGAACGTTCGATGCGCGGTGAGTCGAACAGAAAGGGACTTGCCGACAACCAGTGAAAATCGACGCGATCACGGACCTTGGACTTAACATCGCGCCAAAGCGGCGGCGACATCTCGGCCGGTATGGCCGGATCTTGAACTACCACACGGCTTTGCGACGAAATGATGAGCTCGTCATGATTTTCCTCGATCGAAAACATAACCAAGTGATTGCCGAAAAAGTCGGTTCGTCGATGCGTTTCGACTGGGATTGGCTTGATCTTCAACCGATGATTCGCGCACTGGACTCGATGGCTATTGCGTGGCGACAAGGTCAGGATGTTATGACAGACGCTAACTGGACTGGAGTAGATATAGCGAGTGATATGCGAGATTTGATAATGCATGGCAAGCAACCTTCCTAGCCTCGGACAACCGAGAACGAACGAGGCAAGCCAGCGTGAATCAAGTAGCGACCGGACACTACAGTAATTAGCTTGGGCAACTGTTCACGCAGGCGATCGAGCAGCCTTTCCAAATCCACACGGCGCTGATTTCTTGGACGGCTGAGCTCAAACACATCCGCCAGACGGACTTGCGACAATAGATTCATGGCCATCGTCTGCTCAACTGACTTAACTCCGTATTGATCGGGTCGCGGCAAACTGTTGACGTGCGTCTCAATTCGCTGCAATTGATAGGCGATCGATCGCGGGTTGGTCTCGTCGCAAACCAACAGGTCCAATAGCGGAGCGACTTGCAAGTTCGACAAATATCGCGAGCGATAAGTCATTAAGCTGGCGCCGATTTGCAGCAGAGATTCCAGCATCAGCGGCTCTTCGGTAGTCGAATGCGTCAGCGTTGAATCGAGCAGCAGCGTCATCTGCCAAGCTCGTTCCACTCGCAGCCCAAGATCCAAGAAGATCCAAGTAAAGCCGCGAGTCATGCTCTCGTTGGCCAAACCGTCAAAGGCCAGAATCAAAGCGAGATACTCGTCCAGCATGGCCAACGACTGCGCGGCGCTAGGAACTTGACCAGCAGGCATGCGACAAGCTTCATTAAGCCTACGAACCACTCGCGACATGTCGGGGTTGATTCTATCTGGCACGCTATCAACGATTTTCATCGCTCTTTGAACGCACGAGCGAAGCGATCGTTCGCGTTGAGTATCAAACATCGCAAGCGGCAGAGCCTCTTCGATGTTGGGAAGTTGATTCCCCAGCTCTTTGATAACGTAATCGGGATCGATTTGCCCGAGATCAACAAGAGCCCGCAGCAATTGCCCCAGTGTTTCGTTCCGATACGATTCGCTGGACATCAGTTGAAAGACTTCGCGAAGCAATCGCAGATTGCCTTCGAATCGTCCCATGTAGCGGCCAAGCCAGAACATGTTATCGGCCGCTCGGCTTGGCAAATCTGGTCCGCTGCGGCGGAGCTCAATTTGATCGCTGTAAAGTGGCGTCAGTCGAACATCCTTCACCGGAGTGTCCGCCAACACCCAGATGTCTTGACTTCGCTCGCCGGAAGTCATCGTCGAATCTAAGCGTGAATTGTCAGGCGAGATTCTTGCCAATCCACCGGGCAACACCGTGATCGACTCGGCGCGAATGGTCGAGAATGATCGAACGGCTAAATGCCAAGGCTTGGCACCCTCTTCAGTCCACACCGGAACTGTCGAACGCACGAGGCTCTCTTGAGCTACAAATCGCGACGGGTATTTGTTCAGTTCGCCTAGCAGCTTTTCGCGTTGGACCGCGGGCATCGCGGCGGGGCGCAGAGCTGATTCGTCCGCGTCGGTTCGGAAGGCTCTACGAATGACTAACTTGTCAAAGTTATGTTGAACATATTGCAGACTTGAAGGCTCGCCGCACCACCATGTTTGAACCGTAGGCAATCGCAGCGGTTCGCTCAACAAGAACTTACTGATTTGCGGAAGGAACGGAAGGAATGCGGGAGATTCGACGATGCGACTGCCCAATGAATTCGCCACCGCGACGTTCTTTTGACGGCAGCATTCGACTAAACCTGCGATACCCTTCATCGTCGCGCCGGAAAGTTCGACAGGATCGCAAAGCTCGTCATCCATACGACGGAAGATCACTTCAACTGGCAACAGACCGCCGAGGGTCTTCAGCATGACGTGATTTTCGCGTACGGCCAAGTCACCACCCTCGGCCAGAATGAAGCCCATGTAACGAGCTAAGTATGCGTCTTCGAAGTAGGCTCGCGAGGTTGGTCCGCTGGTCAGCAGCACGATCCGAGGATTTTCACGTGACTGGAACGACTGAGAACTAAGGCTCTTTCGCAAGTTAACAAAGAAAGAAGCCACGCGCCGAATCTGACCTCGCCGAAAGATGCTCGGAAAGATCTGCGATGCAATGAACCGATTCTCCAGCACATATCCCAGACCAAACGGCGCCCTTGTGCGATCGCCCGTAACAAACCAACTACCATCGCCGGCTCGCGCCAGATCGGTAGCGTAGAGACTCAAGTGACGTTGGTCGGCAGACTGAAGACCGTGGTAAGCAGGGTATACCGCGGGGTGACCGTAGAAAAGCTCTGGAGGTATCACGCGCTCATGCAGTAATCGCTGAGGCCCATACAAGTCCGATAGAAGGGCTTCAAAGAGTCGCGCGCGTTGTTCGATTCCACCTGCTAACGAATTCCACTCGGATTCGGCAAAGACCATCGGGATTGGGTCGAGCATCCAAGGCCGAGATGATCCCGTTTCGGCATCGTAGGGATTGAAGGTGACGCCGTCGCGCTGGATTTGGGCCAAGCCTTGTTTCCAGCGTCGATCCAATTCGGCTCGACCAAGCGACTCGAGCCCTTCGACTAACGTCTTCCAATGTGGACGAAGCCCGCCCGAGGCGTTGATCGCTTCGTCATAAGCATTGGTAATGGGTTGATAATCGAGCAACTGCCAACCAGTTCCATCCTTGGGCTTTGTTGCTTCATTCATGCTTTATGAGGTGGGTTGGCGTCGCAAATCGAGCGTGAGTGGGAAATCCGGATTGTCTTCGAAAGGCGGTATCGCCCGAGGTCCAGGTGTGTGGCCCATGGCATAAAAACGAGCCGTTCGACGAGCTTCAGCTTCGAGTGCGTTGATTGGAAAAGTTTCGTAATTGCGGCCGGCTGGATGAGCTACGTGGTAGGTGCATCCCCCGATCGATCGCTGGGACCAGGTATCCAAAATATCAAATACCAGCGGCGTGTGTACGGGTATCGTTGGGTGCAGGCACTGGTAAGGTGCCCACGCTCGATATCTCACACCAGCAATATACTCTCCCTGTTTTCCTGTCGGATGCAAGGGGACACGACGGCCATTGCAGGTAACCGCATATCGTGAGTCGGTCAGTCCTTTGACCAAAACTTGCAGTCTTTCCACGGAAGAATCGACAAATCGCACCGTGCCACCGCCTGCAGGTTCTTCTCCCAAAACGTACCAAGGTTCGATCGCATTTCGCAGTTCTAGTTGAATATCGTCATAACTTACTGTACCCATCACCGGGAATCGAAACTCGAAGTGCGTGCGGAACCACTCGGGATCGATGTAGACACCAGTCTTGTGCAGTTCGTCGAGCACCGCCAGAAAATCGCTCCACACAAAATGAGGCAACATAAAACGGTCGTGTAGCGTCGTACCCCATGCAACCAACTTTTGATCAAACGGTTTACGCCAAAAGTGGCTGACGATTGCGCGAATGAGCAACTGCTGTGTTAAGCTCATCTCGGCATGGGGAGGCATCTCGAGTCCTCGCAGCTCGACCAGTCCCAAACGCCCTGTACTGCTATCGGGCGAATAAAGTTTGTCGATGCAAATCTCCGCGCGGTGCGTGTTGCCAGTCAAGTCGATCAACAAGTTACGGAACAATCGATCGACGAACCAAAGCGGTCGTTGATCTCCGGCCATCTGCTGCTGCAAAGTTGGAACAAGCGAAAACGCCAACTCCAATTCGTACAGCGAATCGCGGCGTCCTTCGTCAACGCGCGGAGCCTGGCTTGTTGGTCCAACAAAGCGACCACTGAAAAGATAACTCAACGATGGATGGTTGACCCAAAATCCGATGATGCTCTTCAGCAGATCGGGACGACGAAGGAATGGACTTTCGGCAGTCGAATAGGATCCCAGAACGACGTGATTTCCGCCGCCGGTTCCAGTATGCTTTCCGTCCAAGTCGAACTTCTCTGTTCCCAATCGGGTCAAACGAGCTTCTTCGTAGAGCGACTTAGTGTTCTCAACCAGTTCGTCCCAATTGGCAGCAGGTTGGACGTTGACTTCGATAACACCCGGATCGGGCGTGACTTTGATGACTTGAATGCGATGATCGCTCGGTGGTAAGTAGCCTTCGATCACGACAGGCGTCTTCATTGCCTTCGCCGTCAGCTCGATTGCCGAAACTAAATCCAAGTAATCTTCCAATCGTTCAACCGGTGGCATGAAAACGTGCAATCGACCATCGCGTGGTTCGATACACATCGCCGTGCGGACCAT
>CAUJKA010000283.1 GCA_963204965.1 Planctomycetota bacterium
CTTTGGTCGGTAAGGGCGTGGTGCAACCAATGCATAGGAACAGTAGTAAAGTTGCATAAATGGTGAATAGGGACCGCATGACCATGGCATTCAATGAGTGGGCTTCGAAAACAGATCGACCTTGAACTGAGCATAAACTAGGTTTAAGTTTAGCATGTTCCTGGTTCATGTTGCTTCATGGTCATCCCATGTATCGTTGGCGATTTGGTTACCGTCGGCATAACGGGTCGCTCAATTACTTATTCTGCATCAGAATCGCCAAGCAGGTGCTTGAGCATCCGAGCGGGATTATCCAGAAAATTCCTAGTCACTCGAAAGTGTTCCGTATCTTCATAGGCAACAGGAAAAATACCTTTTTCGCTGAACGAGTAGATCGTGGCTTGTGGATAGCTCATGATGATCGGCGAGTGCGTGGCGATCACCAATTGCGAATCTTGGAGGACAAGGCTGTTGAGCAAAACCAGGAATTCCAATTGTCGTTGGGGAGATAGTGCTGCTTCTGGTTCGTCCAAAAAGTATAGACCTTGCGAGAAGCGACTTTCTACCAGCGACATAAACGCCTCACCGTGCGATTGTTCATGCAACGATCTTGATCCATAGCTATTTTGGACGCCCAAGTTCTCGATCTCAGTCGCCACGTTAAAGAGGCTCTCGGCTCGCATGAACCATGCATCTGGGACAAGCGCATGATAACGGCGCACCTTCAACGCTTTGTGAAACTCCGAATGACTTTCGCGAGTCGCAAATTCCATGTTGCGACTGCCACCATCTGGATTGAGTCCATTGGCGATTGCAATTGCTTCCAACAGAGTCGACTTACCCGAACCGTTTTCGCCGACAAAAAATGTAACGCGAGGATTGAGATCTAGTTTGGAGAAATTTCGCAGCGACGGCAAATTGAAGGCGTAATGCTTTGGATCATAAATACGACTACGGTCGAGAAAGACCGACTCGATGAAAGGACCGGGAGTAACTCCTCGCTTTAGTTTTCTCATTCGTATCTCGCATAGAGAAGCGGAGATTTCGTTTGCATGCCTGCGTCACAAATCGCATTGTAATCGATCTGCGGTCCACCTAGTAACGACGTGGTTTTGCCGTGTCATCCGTGTCATCCGTTAGCAGTACGGTAGAGCGTTTAACGGCAAGCCGCAGGCGACTGCTTCACTTGCAGCGCCAATTGCATACTTGTCATGGCGCAATCGCCTGCGGCTTGCCGTTAAACGATTTACAAGATCGGACACTGAATGCACGCTGGACACCGGACGCCCAGAACTGTTCCTGGAGGTCGTACACACCATAGTTTCCGCCTCAATGGAAAAGGCGACCCATCTGTAAGAATCCGCATAACTGGCAGAGTCGAGTTTCGACTTTGCAACTTACTGCGTCGCAAAACCCATACTTTCGTGCGGGATTACCACATGATGTATCTTTGCATGGCTCCTTGTTCTTAGTGTATTCCACAACAAAGCTTTGCCATGCATCCCTCAGTGCCCCTGTCCTTGCTTGAGCGATTCGCGACACAGGTCCGTGTACGCCCATCAGAAATTGCTTGCCAATGCACGCGACGCGGCTACACGTACGCTCAGCTAAACTCGGCCAGTGAGCGTTTGGCGGGGCGTTTGATTGAGCTGGGGATAAAGCAGGGCGATCGAGTTGCCATTTGCATGCCCAAATCGTCGTATTGCGTTGAAGCAATCCTTGCGACGGTAAAGGCCCAAGCCGTATACCTACCGTTGGACCCAGAGTATCCCGAAGATCGCCTCAGCATGATTGCTGAAGACGCTGGTCTCAAGCTGATACTCTCCACAAGTGATGCTCGTCTACCTGCATCTCTAGCAAGCGTTCCAACACTTTCGATCGACATTGAACTTGATGAACACCGGTTCACAGAGCTCAAGAATCAGTGCTCCAACATAGCGACAACCACTCAAGGAAGCGTTGAACCAAATTCGGCTCCGCATGACTTGCCTGTCTATATGATTTACACCTCGGGCTCCACCGGTAAGCCCAAGGGTGTGGTCGTTGGCACGCGCTCGACGATCAATTTTATCGAAGCGATGCTGGCGTCGCCTGGATTCAAGCCGACGGACGTGTTGCTTAGCGCCTCGACATTGGCCTTCGATATCTCCGTTTATGATGTGTTCGTTCCGCTGTCTGCTGGCGGTAAGATCGTAATCGTGGACCGTGATATCGCTCGCGATGGCAAGCTATTAGCAAAAGAGCTCGCCGCAACCAACGCAACGATCTTGTTTGCCACACCATCCAGTTGGCGAATGTTGATCGAAGCTGGCTGGCAAGGCGATAAAAGCAAATTTCGAGTCTTTACTGGTGGCGAACATTTGCCGCGCGAGTTGATTCAGCCTCTGTTGGACCGTACCAGCGAAGTTTGGAATTTCTACGGGCCTACAGAAGCTACTGTCCTAGTGACACGCCAACATGTGTTGAACGCCAGCGAGCGTATCCTGGTTGGCGAGCCGATTGAGAATGTCGAACTGACGGTTGTTGACGAACAGCTTTCCCCAGTTGCCGATGAGATCGAAGGCGAACTGCTGATTACTGGAACACCGTTGTCACACGGATATTGGAATCGCCCCGAGTTGGATGCCGAGCGATTCATAGACTTCCAAGGCAAACGCGCATATCGTACCGGCGATCTATGTAAGCGAACCGTGGAAGGCCGCATCGAGTGCCTTGGTCGGTTGGACAATCAAGTCAAGATTCGTGGGCATCGCATCGAACTGGGCGAAATCGAATCTGCAATCCTAGAAATTCCCAACATTCGTCAGTCCGTGGTCGTAGCTGACACCGCTCTAAGCGGCATTGCTCGTTTGGTTGGGTATGTTGTACCTGAAGCCAGCCAAACTGTTTCAACTACAGAAATCTTAAAACACTTGGCGGCTAAGCTTCCCGACTACATGGTTCCTGCCGCTCTAGTAAGCCTTGAAACTCTACCGTTAACTCCCAACGGTAAGATCGATCGACTGGCGCTTCCCAAGGTTTCTTGCCAACGTCCCGACCTTGAGAACGGCTTTGTACCAGCAAACAACGAACTCGAAACGCAGCTTTCAAAGCTGTGGAGCGAATTGCTAGGTTTTGAAGCCATCGGAGTTACCGACAACTTTTTTCAACTTGGCGGCAATTCGCTTCTGGCAGTCAAGACAACCAATGCGGCCTCCGAAATCGTCGGTCGCGAACTTCCAGTTGCTCTATTGTTCGATCATCCAACCATCCGTCAGTGGCTAGGTGTTGCAACTGCGTTCGGTAAGGATGATCGTTCTGGCAACAAAGTACAAATCGAACAAGCTAGAATTGCCCAAGCCCGCTACGCCAATGAAGGCATCGCAATCGTTGGAATGTCCGCAAAGTATCCCGGCGCGAAGAATGTGGCCGAGTTCTGGAACAATCTGCTCGAAGGAGTCGAGTCGATACGATTCTTCGAACCGCATGAACTCTCGCAAACAATTCCATTATCCGAGCGTAACGACAAGAACTACGTAGCCGCACGCGGCGTTATCGAAGACGCTGATCAGTTCGATCCGCGCTTCTTTGGGATCTCCCCGCGAGAAGCCGAAGTTATCGATCCGCAGCATCGTATCCTGCTTGAGTTAGCTTGGAACGCCTTAGAGGACGCGGGCTTCAATCGGCAAAAGTGTGACGATCGAGTCGGCGTGTGGGCAGGTTGCTTCTCGAACACCTATTTGACAAACAACCTCCGCGGCAACCCTGATCGGCTGGCTGAGTTGAGCGAATTTCAGTTGGCGACCTGCACTGAAAAGGATTTCATCGCTACTCGCATCGCGCATCATCTCGATCTTCGCGGCCCAGCGATCAACGTCAATACAGCCTGTTCAACTTCATTGGTGGCCGTTATCGAAGCATGTAAGAGCCTGCAACATGGCGATTGCGAAATGGCGTTGGCCGGTGGTTCGACCATCGTGTTTCCTCAACAACGAGGACACATTTATCAATCTGGAAACATTCTTTCACCGGATGGTCATTGCCGTCCCTTCGATGCAGCAGCCGACGGCACTCTGTTTAGCGATGGAGCGGGCCTGGTGGTGCTCAAGCGCTTTAGCGACGCGGTGCGCGACGGAGATCGTGTCTATGCAGTTATCAAAGGACTCGGCTTGAACAACGATGGTGGCAAGAAGGCCAGTTTTTCAGCTCCAAGCATGTTGGGACAAGCCGCCGCAATACGAATGGCTCATGAAACAGCAGGTGTTTCGGCAGATTCCATCGAATACATCGAAGCCCATGGAACCGCAACTCCGCTTGGCGATCCCATCGAAGTAGCTGCCCTCAGCGAAGCATTTAATCGTTCGACTGCGAAGAAGCAGTTTTGTGCGCTCGGTTCGGTGAAGAGCAATATTGGTCACTGTGTAGCCGCGGCCGGCGTGGCTGGCCTGATTAAAGCGGCTCTGTCGCTGCATCATCAAGTCATCCCTGCGACAATTAACTTCCAGAAAGAGAACGCTGCTCTTCAGCTCCAGAACTCACCTTTCTTCGTGTGTGACAAGAATCGAACTTGGGCGCGCACGGAATCAACGCGCTATGCTGGAGTGAGTTCGTTCGGAGTAGGTGGTACAAACGCTCACGTTGTCCTCTCCGAAGCACCAGTGCTTGTTCCTGCGTCAATTGATTCGTCAAACAATGTTGCAACCGCCAATCCGCAACCACTGCAGATCTGGCCGCTTTCGGCGAAGACCCGAGTCTCGCTGGAAAAGTTGGAAGCGTCTTATGCTTCGCACACCGAACAGCTCGACCTGGCTGATTTACAAGCTGTAGCAACAACGCTGCAGCATTTCCGCGAGCCCTTCCAACATCGTTCCTTTGTAGTCGTAGACTCCGCAAGCTCGGCGACTGCGGCTTTTCGAGAGAAAGGCAAGCGAGTCTACGGAGCTTCAACCGCACCAACTAATCGAGCCCGAACCACTTGGATGTTCCCAGGTCAGGGATCCCAATACGCTGGCATGGGACGTGATTTGTACGCTCATCTTCCGGTGTTTCGTCATTGGTACGATCGTTGCTGTGAAATACTCCTTCCAATCGTTGGACTTGACCTCCGCGATTTGATGTTGGCTCAGTCCGACGAAGACGAAGCGATCGATGAGACGCTGCAAAACACTCGAATCACTCAGCCAGCGATCTATGCACTCAGCTATTCACTCGCGCAAGTTTGGTTGGCGGCAGGACTTCGACCAGATCGATTGATCGGTCATAGCATAGGTGAGTTTGTGGCGGCCACGATCGCAGGCGTTTTCGATTTTGAAGATGCTCTGAAGCTTGTCGCGACACGCGGAGACTTAGTTTCGAAGTTGCCTCGAGGTCAAATGCTCTCGGTTCTGGCTTCCAACGATCAACTTTTGGCTCTATTGCCCGCTGGCTGTGAGATCGCGGCAGTCAATGCACCTAAGCTGTGCGTTGCAGCAGGTCCCAGTGAAGCGATTGCCACATTGATGGCGATCCTGCAAGAGCAGAACATCGGTTGTCGACTTCTACTGACTTCGCATGCCTTCCATTCGTCGATGATGGATTCCGCTGTAGATCCGTTTTCGCAATGCATCGAAGCGACAATTCGTAACGCTCCACGAATACCGATTCAATCGACAGTGACCGGAGAACCGTTGACCGACGCCGAAGCACTCAGCAGTCGCTACTGGGCCGATCACCTGCGAAAGCCTGTTCTCTTCAGCCAAACAATCGCGGGGCTACTGCCAAGTGACCAACCCGAGACGTTCGTCGAAATCGGTCCACGTTCAACGTTGGTGACACTCGCTCGCAAGCACGTGAAGGCTAGTGAATCCCTGCATCTGTTGCCAAGTTTGAGCGAAAGTGCCGCTCGCAATGAAGAACTACGGTCTTTCCTTCACGCTGCCGGCGCTCTTTGGAGCATCGGAAATGAAATTGACTGGGAAGTTGTATCGCCAGCAAGTTGTCGAGCTGCTGGCCGTTTTCAGGGATGGTTGCCTGAATATCCGTTTGACCGCAAACGCTTGTTGATTGATCCAATCGTAAGCGAAATCAACTCAATTCAAATTAGATCTGAAGAACCGAGCAATCCTATGTCCAATGAAAAAAAGCAAGATCGTACCGACAATCTCTTGTTAGTGGTTCGTGAGATTTTTGAAAACGCATCCGGTATTGAAATTCCCGAGTCGGGTGTTGGATCAAGCTATTTGGAGCTCGGATTCGACTCGCTGATGCTCACTCAAATTGCCGCCGCTTTACAACGCAAGTTTGAAACGGAGGTTACCTTCCGTCAACTGCTCGAACAGTTACAGACTGCTGAGCTACTAGTTCAGTGGCTTGATGGGCAATTGCCTACAGGCAAGTTTGCACCAGAGCCTAGCGTTGCAACCGCCGCCGCTAACGCTGCACCAGCTACTGCTTCCGAGACACCACCGACTTCAGTAGCCTCGAAGTCAGTTGATTCGAGCATTCCCAAAGTTGCCTCTACAATTTCAGCATCAATTTCGACGCCAGTTGCACAAACTGTTCCCGCAGCACAGCCGCAGCCCTATGTGTCGGTCAACAATGTACCTGTCAACTCTGCGTCCACTTACGCTGCCAATCCAACGTTTTATACGCAGCCAGCCTTAGCGACCGCACCTGCCACTTCCCAAAGCAACGCACTGCAAGCTATCGTTCAGCAACAGCTACAATTGATGCAGAGCCAACTGCAAATGCTCTCCGGCTCGATGGTTTCTGCACCGTCACCAGTAACATTCGCTACGACTCCCGCAGTTCAGCCAATCGCGACGCAGCCGGTTGCAATTGAACAAGTTGCTACACAGCCTTTTACAACTCAGCCAGTATCCTCTCAGCCAGCCAGCAACAGCACAAACACTAGCAGCTCCGTGGTGCTTGGAACCAGTCATCCAACATCCACAAAGGATAGCGAAACTCCGCCCGAGTCGAAAAAGGTCTTTGGTGCGCAAGCCCGTGTTTCACTTCAATCGGCGAAAATCGAATCGGAGCAAGATCAGAAGCTGAAGCAATTCATTCAACAATACAATTCGCGGACAGCAAACTCCAAAGCCTATGCGCAGAAGCACCGCAAGCAACTGGCAGACCCGCGAACTGTGTCTGGATTCCAACCAGCGACCAAAGAGATGACCTACCCAATCGTGGTCGAACGCTCTAAGGGAGCCTACGTCTACGATATTGATGGTCACCAGTACATCGATCTAACTTGCGGCTATGGATCGAACTTCTTCGGACACTCGCCAGACTTTATGGTCGAAGCATTAAGCAAGCAGATTGCGACTGGTTATGAGATCGGACCACAAAGCGTACTGACTGGTGAAGTTGCCGAACTGTTCTGTGAAGCGACTGGAAACGAACGTGTAGCGTTTTGCAATACAGGCAGTGAAGCGGTGTTGGGCGCTCTTCGATTGGCAAGAACGGTCACCGGCCGCGACAAGGTCGTAATGTTCACCGGAGACTATCACGGAATTCTTGACGAAGTGATCGTACGCCCCAACAAGAAGCACGTTAGCTTCCCCGCCGCACCTGGAATTCCAAGTTCGGCAGTTCAAAACATGGTCGTCCTGGAATACGGCACCGACGAAACGCTGCAAAAGATCGCCAATGAGATTGACCAATACGCTGCGGTGATTGTGGAGTCGGTGCAAAGCCGCCGTCCAGATTATCAGCCTCGTGAGTTCCTTCACAAATTGCGTCAGATCACTGAGAACAAGCCAACTGCGCTGATATTTGACGAAGTGATTACCGGATTCCGTGCAGGCCTTCACGGCGCACAAGGCTACTTCGGCGTCGAAGCTGATTTGGCCACCTATGGCAAAGTCATCGGTGGAGGCATGCCGATTGGCGTGATTGCAGGTAAGTCGCAATACATGGACGCACTCGACGGTGGCTTCTGGCAATTTGGCGATGATAGCCGCCCTGAAGTAGGCATGACCTACTTTGCAGGGACATTCGTTCGACACCCATTGGCGTTGGCCGCCGCCAAACAGACGTTGCTTTACCTCAAGCGATCTGCAGCGGAAGCTTACCAACACATGCAGGGCATCTCTGACAAGCTAGAAGCGGGACTGCTGAAGCTGATCGCTGAGACCGGTGCGCCGCTTCGCATCGCTCGTTTCTGCTCGCTGATCAAGCCTGAATTCACACAAGAGTCGGCGTTCGGTGATCTGCTATTCGCAGCCGCTCGACGTCGAGGCCTGCATGTTTGGGAACACCGACCATGGTTCCTCACTCTGGCTCACACTGAGAAGGACATTGATCAAGTACTTCAGATCATGCTCGACTCGATTGTCGAAGTTCAAGAACTTGGCTTCCTACCGCGAGCAGCTCAAGCAGCTCAAGCGTCTACCGTTGCCACGATTCAACCACGACAGGGTAAGGACCGTCAGGGGAATCCAGGCTGGTTTATCCCTGACGCATCGAATCCCGGACAGTTCATCCAAGTTCAAACTCCGACATTGTAGCAGGCACATTCCATGTGCCGTCCGCTGCCCAATCGACCACAACTTAAGCTGCTCGTCGCTTCACAATGAATACAGCCAATCAAACTAGCTTCTTGCCTACAAACAGCTTTCAAGTTGCTCCGCTCGCCGAAGGAACTGCCACAAAGTCGTTTCCGACCAGTGAAGCTCAGCGTGAGATCTGGTTACACAGTCAACTCTGCGTCGAAGCTAACTGTGCATTCAATGAATCGGTGACACTCGAGCTGGTTGGTCCGTTGGAAAGTGGCAAGCTGGAGCAAGCTCTACAGCAGACGATTGCGCGTCACGAGATGCTCCGCGCTTCATTTAGCAACGATGGAAAAACCGTTTATGTCGCCGAGCAAGGATCGATTGAGTATCACTTTGTTGATTGGTCCGCTTTCAGTGAAAGCGAGGCACTAAAGCTACACGCCTCGGCTGTCGAAACCGAAGGTCGACGACCATTCGATTTACAAAATGGGCCGCTACTACGAGTGCGATTGACGCGGGTTGCGACACAGCTTGCAGTACAACGACATCTTCTAACCATCACCGCGCACCACATTGTCATGGACGGTTGGTCTGCGTTTGTGTTTGCGCGGGATGTCGGCAATTTGTACGACCAACTGCGCGGTGTCGCGTCTATTGAACTTCCCACTGCAGACAGTTACGCGGCATATTCAGAAGCGATGATACAGCATGAGTCCAGCGATCTCGGTCGACTGGATGCTGATTATTGGCGTAAGCAGTATTCCGATGACATTCCTTCGCTAGATCTACCAACTGATTTCGCTCGAGGCGACTTAAGAACGTACCAAAGCCGTCGCTACGATCACAAGATTTCCGCTGAGCGACTCGCGGTCATTCGTAAGTCCGCTGCAAAACTTGGATGTAGCTTATTCAACTTTGTCCTCGGCGGCTTTCATGCCTTTCTCGCTCGACTGACCGGCCAACAGGACTTTAGCATTGGTGTCCCAACGGCCGGCCAAGCGTCAATGAACTTTCAGAACTTGATTGGACATTGCGTTAATACCGTTCCAATCCGAACCAAGATTGACCTACAAGCGACGGTACAAGAGTACGCGAAGCAATCAAGATTGGGTATGTTGGATTCTCTTGAGCATCAGCGTTACACATTCGGTAGCCTCGTTCGTGATATCAATCCACCTCGCGATCCAGCGCGTCCACCAATCTTCTCGGTAATGATCAATATCGATCCTGAACTGGACGGGAAGGCGCTGGGCTTTTCTGGCTTAGAAGTTAAACTGCACGTCGAGCCGCGGGTGTTCGAGAACTTCGAGTGGTTCGTAAGCGGCGTCATTCGTCGCGATGGACAGCTAGAACTGCAATGCCAATACAATAGCGATCTCTTCCTTCACTCGACCATCGAGCACTACCTGGATTGTTTTGAAACATTCCTGCTGGCGATGGCAAACGAACCACAGCGCAAGCTTGCGGAACTGGCAATGCTGAGCGTTCAACAGCGTCAACTAATCAACGTCCAGTGGAATGCCACAGAGCGTGACTATCCCACCAATACGACTGCCTTCCAAGCGATTGTTTCGCAAGCATCGAAGACGCCCAACCGAGTGGCGGTGACGTTCGATGGTCGCGATCTAACCTATTCACAGTTGCTGACCATGGCCAATCAGCTCGCGCACTATTTGCGTCAGAATGGTGTTCAGCGCGGTGACCGAGTCGGCGTTTGTATGCCTCGATCTCTCGAAATGCTGGCTAGTACCTTGGCTCTTTGGCAAATCGGCGCGGCCTACGTCCCGCTCGATCCAGCCTATCCCACCGATCGACTGCGAATGATGGTGGACGATGCGGGACTCAAGCAAGTCATTGCAATGTCCAAGTTGCCGACTGAGATCGTGCCATCGACCGTCGAAGTAGTCGACTTGATCGAAGCGCGGCCACAACTTCAACAAATGCCGTTGACGCCGTTTTCCGGTGATTACTCCCCGAGCGACATAGCCTATGTGATTTACACGTCGGGTTCGACTGGAAAGCCGAAAGGCGTACAGGTACCGCACGGCAGTGTAGTCAACTTCCTATGCGCTATGCGCGAGCAGCCCGGGATGAGTCAAGACGATCGGCTGCTTGCGATTACGACTCTGTCGTTTGATATTTCAGTCCTGGAGCTCTTCCTTCCGCTAACCATCGGTGCTCAGGTTGTCATTGCCGATCAAGCGTCGGTTGTCGATGGCAAGAAATTGCGAAATCTTCTTGATCAGCATGGCATCACCTTCCTGCAGGCGACTCCATCAACTTGGCGGATGTTGCTTGAGAATGGCTGGGAGGGCGACGCAACTATCAAAGCCTTATGCGGAGGCGAAGCGTTTCCGCGAGACTTAGCTAAGCGGCTGCATAGCAAGTGTCGTGAAGTCTGGAACATGTATGGACCAACCGAAACGACAGTTTGGTCAACAGCATTCCAAATCACTGATCCCGATTTACCCATCTATATTGGCAAGCCAATCGCCAATACACAGTTGTACGTCCTTGATTCCAACATGCAGCAAGTTCCAATCGGAACCACAGGAGAGCTGTACATTGGTGGAGCTGGCGTAACTTGTGGCTATCTCAATCGGCCAGAACTCACCGACGAGCGCTTTGTTGAGAACCCGTATTTCAATCCATTCAAAGACTTCGTCAATCATCGGCTCTATCGAACCGGCGATTTGGCCCGCTATTGTGCCGATGGAAATATCCAGTATTTGCAGCGTAACGATAAGCAAATCAAGCTTCGCGGGCATCGTATCGAATTGGGAGAGATAGAATATCGGCTCTCGCAAGTCGACAATATCAAGCAAGTCGTCGTTGTAGTCCGTGAGGATCAAGCCAATGATCCTCGGTTAGTCGCCTACTTTGTGCCTCAATCGGCAGGCTCTATTTCGTCTGACTTGCTGCGTGAATCGCTGCAGCGCGAGTTGCCAGCCTACATGATCCCGCAATACTTCGTGCAGCTAGACAAGTTGCCTCAGACTGCGAACGGAAAGATCGACCGCAAGCAACTGCCAGCGCCAACAGGCTCGCGATCAGTTCCTTCGATCGTTGCGCCTCGAACAAATTCAGAGTGCCTTCTCGCCGATTTATGGCGAGAGTTGTTGGAAGTCGACACGATTGGAGTACAGGATAACTTCTTCAATCTGGGAGGACATTCGTTGCTGGTGATTCAAGTGATCTCCAGAATCGAACAGTCCCAGGGCGTACGTTTGGGGCCACAGGAGTTTCTCGTTGGAACGCTGGAACAGTTGGCTGCTAAGCTTGACTCGCTGCTCTCAGCCGCTCAGTCTCAATCAGCCCCCAACGCACCCGAACGCACTTCCGTGAAGACAACTCAGCCAAACCCTGAGCCTCTAATTGCCTCGCCAAATTTGACCGAAGAGCCAACGAGCGGATGGCTTCAAAAGCTCTGGCGTCGCTAGTCCAAAGAGCTAAGTAGTTCAGA
>CAUJKA010000284.1 GCA_963204965.1 Planctomycetota bacterium
TGCGGAGTTCTAGACACCGAGTTCTTCGCGTTTTGATGCAATAATCGCCGACATCATAGGAACTTGAGCTAGCTTGGCGTAGAATTAGTTATTGCGGAATTTGACAGACGGCTAAGGACATAGCCTCTAAACTGCACCACCGAACTTTCCGCCGACAAATTGACGTCTCCTCCTCTAGATCAAACTCGTCACCTAACGAGGACGCAATGCCACAAGCGATAGTCGACCCAGAACAGCTTCGCCACTTTGCAGCGATGCTCCAACGGTACAGCCAAACCATTCGCGAATCTACCTCTGCCTTAGCTCAAGCGCAAGCTCGCCTCAACGAATCTTGGCGAGATCAAGAGCAACGAAGGTTCAGCGAGGAATTCGACGAACAAGTAAAGTTAGTGCAGAAGCTTCTGGACATCTCCGAAAAGCACGTGCCCTATCTGGTCAAGAAAGCCGAAATTATCGATCAGTATTTGCAACGATGAGCAGCGCTAAAGTTCTATCGGTTGAGGCCCTTCAGCAGTTCCATATCGACATGGCACAATTTCGAGTCGGCTTGCTCAAAGAACTTGAGAGTCTGGACTTGGAACTGCGTCGGTTGACTCAATGGATCGAGGTTGATGCTGCGCGTTACTGGGACCAAGAGAACCAACTCATCCGCCGAAAACTGTCCGAGTACTTGAGCCAATTGTCTCGATGCATGTCTTATGTTCGCGAAGATGAACGTAAGCCCTGTACGGAAGAGAAGAAGCAAGTTGCCAAAGCTAAAGAACGAGCCAACGTTTGTGAGCAGAAATTGCTGGTGCTAAAGGCAGCCTCCACTCATTGGGAGGCTCGCAGATCGCGAGTCCGCCCCAAAATGCAGCGTGCTCGTGATATGGCCGAATCTGACTTAGTAGTCGCTCTCAATCAGTTGTTGAGCTTGATTGAGCGACTGGAAGCTTATCGACAAGTCGCGAGTGGAGCTTTTCGAACTGAGAATTTGGTAACCGAAGTTTCCGCTTCGCACAGCAGTACGTCTGTAGGTTCGACGGAAGAATCTGAAAATCTCCCCTCGCCGCCTGACGACAAATCAACTTGAATTCGTCCTTGATGAATATGGACTTAGTTTATGCAACGGATCAACCATGATTTGGCTGGTATCACCCAGCGAATTGCCAAACTGGCTGACCAGTTCGAAACGAACGTAGGACTGATCAAGGATGTTTGGAAGGACGACGTTGGTCGCGGATTCATCCAGCAACACACGTCCGAGATTTCACCGCAGATCAATCAATTGGTGTCCGAATTGGCCGTCACCATTGAACAATTCGAGAGTATCGCCAAACAACTGCAAGACCCTGATCGCTACTGACCACCGACCTGAATAGCGAGCGAAAGAATATGACTCACGAAAACCCACGTCCCTTGCTTCGGAATCGATTGGAGCAATTGGTTGGCGGACTGCGCGTACGCTTAAGCAGCAGTTCGCAACAGATGGCTGCTGAACTTGAGCAGTTGAGAGAATCCATTCATCAATTGGAAGTCCAGCACGAACAGGACTTGAAGCAGTTAGAAGTTTCTGGTCAACAGCAGACTGAATCCGTGACGACCGAGTGGGACGAAGAGCTGAACAGTTGCTGGGATGATGCCGAACTGCGAACATTTAAGGCGGTTTTTGAAACTCGGCATCGTGAAAAGACCATTGTTACTACGGCCAAGTCCGATTCTGAGCAGGTGAACTTCGAGGGGAAGAACCGCGTTAATGAAATCGAGAAACGCCACGCTCATGCGATCGAGACTCTCGGCCATCGACTCGACCAATACCGCGTGCAAATGGAAACTGTACGTCGGATGATCGACAAGTTGAATATCGATGCCGAAGCTGCCCTAGCCAAACACAGCTTGCGAGTTCCAGCCAAGTCTGAATCCTATACTCCCGAGCCCAGTCGCGATTCAGCTCAGGCTTTGGAACAATCGAAAGTGGCGATTGTGGCTGCGCAAAAGCAAGTTCGTCGTCTGGAGAACCTGCCAATGTCGAAGCTTGGGGCATCGATCTGGTGGTGGCTGGTTTGCTTGGCAATGTTTGCTCTAGGTGTCGGTATCCCTGCGCTACTGGGTTACGAATTGTTGGTGTCCGTGCCCGTCGGAGTTGGCGTCTTGGTTTTTACGATCCTGACCGCGATTATTGGCGTGCGTCCTTGGTTGAAGAAGGGTGCGGCGGCCGAGTATCCCAAGCTGCGCGGATTGCTGGAACTCGCTGAGAAGTACTTGAAGACTGGCAACGAACTTTCGATTACTGAAAACGACCACGAGCAAAAACGACTTGGAAGCAAGCGTGACGAACGCTTGAACAGCCTTACTGCTTGGCATGAAACTCAGATTAGCGAAATTAGGCAGAAGGCCGAGGCGTCGCTTGCAGCTCTGCGAGCCAAAGCCCTTGAAGAGAAGCGAATGGCTGTAAGCCGCTTGGAAAACGGTATTCAACAGTCGAACAGCGAGTTTCAATCGCGGATCGACAAAACGCAACTGCAAGCCTTTGCCAGTCGCCAAAGTGCAATTGGACAACTAGACGAACATCGCAAGACGATTCAAGCTCAGATGGACGAACTCTGTCGCGGCGGTACTCATCGACTTCAAGTTTCGACGCAGAAAGCGATTCGATTGATCGAGCGAAATAGCCGATGGTGCGAACAGTTCTTTCCCGCGTGGAAGTCGCTTGAAGATCCGCAAGCCACCTGGCCCACACTTGCTGATAACCCGCAGTTTTCAATCGGAAAGATTGACGTTAATCAATTCGTCGGTACTGGAGTAGAGAGTCCGTTATCAATTGAGAACTTGCAAACTGAAGTACTGTTTTCGCCACTCAGGGACGGTTATCTGGTGATTCAGGCTGATCCATCCAGCACTGCGGTTAAAGAGCTGATCCGAGGGATCTTGGTGCGAGCTCTGACTACCTTGCCTGCCGGTAAGACGCAACTGTGCGTGATCGATCCACCGGGACTGGGGCGCGACTTTGGCTGGCTGATGCATTTGGGCGATTTTGATCCGACGTTGGTGAGCCATCGCGTGTGGACTCAGCCAACCCACATCGCTAGGCAGTTGGTGAACTTAGCCTCTGCCGCCGAGGACTTCATTCAGCAGTCGCTCAGAAATCAGTATGCAAACATCGTTGAATACAACCGCGAAGCTGGTTCGCTGTCCGAGCCCTATCGCTTATTGGTTTGGTCGAGCATGCCGGCTGGTCTAGATGATCAATCGTGGAAAAGTCTTCAAAGCTTGTTGGACACGGGGGCTCGATGCGGCATCATCCCGATTTTGATTGTCGACCCTGCTCTACCGATGGCTAAAGAACACGAAGATATGATTGGTCGTCGAGGACTACATCTGAAGCTTGGCAGCAACGGCAAGTTCCAAGTTGCTTCAAAGCGACTTGAAGCCATTGAGCTTTTACCTGAGGCCAGTCCGACAGATGCTCAGGCGGACATCATTGTGGGCGAGATTGGGCGGCGAGCACTTGCAGCTAGTCGTGTCGAAGTTCCTTTGGCAAACATGGTTGGTACTACAGAGGACACTCGCTGGCTCGGCGATAGCTCGAGAATGCTGGAGATTCCGATCGGTCAAAGCGGTGTTGGCCGAGTCCACTCGATGAAGCTTGGTGTCGGGACCGCTCAACATGCGATCATCGCCGGTAAAACGGGCTCTGGAAAATCCAGCCTCCTGCACGCTCTGATCACCAGCGCACTCATGAAGTACTCGCCCGAGAATCTTCGGGTTGTACTGTTGGACTTCAAGAAAGGGGTCGAGTTCCAGGTCTACAGCGATAACAAGATCCCTCACGCGGATATCATCGGAATTGAGAGCCACCGCGAGTTTGGCTTGAGCGCCTTGGAGTATGTGGACGACTGCTTACAGCGACGCGGCGAGATGTTTAGAAAGGCTGGCGTTCAGGATATCGCTAGTTGGAACGCAATTCATCCAGAAGATTCCATTCCACGAATGCTGGTGGTGGTAGACGAATTCCAAGAGCTGTTCGTTGAAGATGACAAATTGAGTCAAGCTGTTGGACTGATTTTGGATCGTATCGTGCGACAAGGTCGTTCGTTCGGTGTTCATGCTGTGCTAAGCAGTCAAACCCTAGTCGGTTCCTATTCGCTGCCCAGAACGACTCTGGGACAAATGGCGGTACGAATAGCACTGCAATGCGATCCATCCGACGCGCAAGTGATTTTCTCTGATGATAATCCAGCGGCGGCTCGTCTAAAGTATCCAGGTCAAGCTGTGTACAACGATGCCGGTGGTCGTATCGAAGGCAATCAACCAATGCAAATCGGGTGGTTGGACAAGGCGACTCAAGTCGGTTGGTTCTCGCAAATTGGTCACGGCTATCAGAATCGTGATGCATCGACGAATCGATTGGGCCATACAGTCGTCTTTGATGGTAATCGCCCAGCGACTTGGGAACCAGCTCAGGCCGATATGGCGATTGCTCGCGCTCGTCAAGAGATCAATCCCGACGCGCTATGGTGTGTGGTTGGAGAGAGTGTTTCGATCAGTCCTGCCGTTGCCTTTCCTCTAACGAATCAAGCAGGTCGTAACGTCTTAGTCGTTGGAAGCGAAGACGCAATGGCCGCTGCGGTGCTCAACTTGATCACCAGTTCGTTTGTAAAGAACAGCGTTGGAGCTGGGCAGCGATGTCACATGTACTGTTTGCAAGGTGCTAAGCCCACCGACGCCGGCGCGCTCCAGCTTCCCAATCGTTGGCGTGACCTGCCTTGCGAGAAGACAGTCTACGACCTTCGAACGATTGACGAAGGGCTACGTGAAATTCATCGCTTGCTACAGCAACGAGTTTCGGGGGAAAGCGCCGAGACATTTCCGATACTTGTCAATGTGATTCAAATTGGACGGCTTCGCGGTTTACGACGCGAAGAGGACTTCAGCTTTGGATCTACCGACGCGACGCCGGACAAGATGTTGGAAGAGATTCTACGAGACGGACCGAGCCACAATGTTCACGTCGTTGTTTGGGCCGAGAGCTACTCGACCGTTAATCGATGGCTATCCAGAAACGCGGTTCGCGAGTTTGAAGTGCGACTGCTGATGCAGATGAGTGCCAATGATTCGTCGAACTTGGTCGATTCCGTCGCCGCTTCAAAACTTGGCGACCACGTTATGTTGTTTTATGACGAGGCTACGGGTCACGAACAGAAGTTTCGCCCCTATTCCAACGAGGGTTTGGAGGGACTTTGCCAATGGGTTGCCCCGTCACAGACCGCACATCATGCACTTGGCACCGAAAATGTTACCGGGGATGCGATTGGGAACGCCAGCGTGGGGCTTGACTAACGCCTCTGTAAATCTATAGTTTTCTCTCGTTCGAGCTTCCCACGGGAGGCTTGAAATGCCCAGGTGGCGAAATTGGCAGACGCGCAACGTTGAGGTCGTTGTGGAGGCAACTCCTTGCTGGTTCAAATCCAGTTCTGGGCACTTAGAATATTCTGGGGCGGGTACTTCGGTGCCCGCCTCTTTCGTTTTCAAGACCGGTACACTTCCACTCTGAAGTCGTTCAACGTGAGGAGCCGCCCATTCATCCCGCGGTTTTACCTGTCGAAATGCTACTCAAGCAGTGTGAGATCCGGACTTCCCGACGCAGCGGCCCCGGTGGCCAACATCGAAACAAGGTCGAAACGGCGGTCATCGTTTGCCATCTTCCCTCAGGGCAACAAGGCCAGGCTAGCGAACGTCGAAACCAGGGCGAGAATCGAGCCATCGCCATCCAGCGACTGAGGCTAAACCTTGCGATTCTCCTGAGAGACGTTGGCGAGCAAGACTCTTCCGCGTGGTCTTGGACCTCGCGAATCGTTAAAGGCCGAATCGCGATATCCGAGGTACACGCTGATTTTCCAGCAGTTTTAGCCAGTTTGTTGGACGACTTGGCCATGGCCAACTGGGACTTGGCCAGCTTGGCGGAACGTGCTCAGACCAGTAGTTCGCAGATAGTCAAACTGCTACGCAAGCACCCGCCAGCGCTTGGGGTGCTCAATGCCCAGCGAGAAAAGCTTGGTTTGTTGCCGTTGAGTTGAGGTAGATCAGGTAGGTCTTTATCTGCCGGAAAAGACCACGATTGACTAAGTCATGATCCAGTTTCTGCGGCCGCTAGATACTTGGTCCGAAGTGAGTTTCCCGTTTTCGTCGCGGTCACAGACCCGCCGTGTCAACTCTGGTCAAACCCGGCAGGAGTTTGACCTACTAAACCCGCCCCAAAGGTGGGTGCTCATTTTTGAAATCCGTCCTGGGCTGGAAATTGCGATGCCACAACAGAGTGATTAAACTAAAACACTTCTGAAAAACCTCTTCCCCGACTTCCCACAGATCCCAACGCTTTTTAGGTCCTGGTGATGATCCCCGAAATTCTTTGGTTGATTCTGATGGTTGGTGCCATTATTGCCACGATTGTTGCTGCAATTCGCGAGAAGAAGTCCCGAGCTGCGGTAGCCGCTACGATGCAACCCGCACCGATGAGCATGGGTGGGGAGAGTGAATCTATGGATTCTTTTGGTGACGATGGCCAAGCTGGGTTCGAGTTTAACGTGGACAGTTTCAAATAGCCGCGTAGAATCTCTCTCCCAACGCTACTCGGTGGCAACTGTACTCGGGCGAATCTGTCCGAGAACTGTTTTAGGCCGCCTGCGAGTCGCTCTCAAACTCGTTTGTTGAGGAGAAAGTTGGTGGAGCGAGCTGGACATCCTGCAGCCCTAGCCCTTGAAGATGGCAAAATCTTTCGCGGCACATCCATTGGTGCCTCTGGTGAATCACTTGGCGAGGTCGTTTTTAACACCTCGATGACGGGCTATCAAGAAATTCTCACCGATCCGAGCTATACCGGTCAAATCGTAACGATGACCTATACGGAGATCGGAAACTATGGCACCAACCTGTTGGATCGCGAAAGCGAACGTCCGCAAGTTGCTGGCTTCATCGTTCGCAACGAAAGCCGATTGTACAGCAACTTTCGTTCGAATTCAGGTTTGGGCGACTACCTCAAAGCCCACAATATCGTGGCTTTGTCAGGAATTGATACTCGCGCCTTGGTTCGCCACATTCGCAGCCAGGGAGCGCTGAAGGGAGTGATTTCCACGACCGACTTGGACGAAGCCTCGCTGATTAAGAAAGCCAAAGACAGCCCAGGATTGGTAGGCCGCGACTTGGTTCGGGAAGTCATTCCAGAACGCGCCAGGCAATGGAACGAGTCGCTGTATCGCTTGCTCGGCGACAACTATCCGACCAAGCCAGCTACAGACAACCTTCCTCACATCGTTTGCCTAGATTACGGAATGAAGTGGAATATCGCTCGACACCTCTGCGAACGAGGCAATCGAGTGACCATTCTGCCAGGTACCGCAACGGCCGACGAGGTCATGAAGTTGAATCCAGATGGGATCTTCCTTTCCAACGGTCCTGGCGACCCCGAGCCGCTGGAGTATGCGATTTCGACGATTCGAAACTTGGTTGGAAAGAAACCAATTTTTGGAATTTGTTTGGGTCATCAACTGTTGAGCTTGGCTTGCGGCGCGAAGACTTTCAAACTGAAATTCGGGCATCGCGGCAGCAATCAACCCGTTTTGAATGTCGACTCCGGTCGCGTCGAAATCACTTCGCAGAATCATGGTTTTGCAGTTCAAGAAGAGACGTTGCCTGAGTGCTTGCAGATTACGCATCGCAATTTGAACGACAACACCATCGCTGGAGTTCGTCACAAAAAAGCGACAGCGTTTTCAGTACAGTATCACCCCGAGGCATCGGCTGGTCCGCACGACAGCGAATACTTGTTCGATCAATTTACGGCGCTGCTTAAGCCTTAGACGATTCCTAGTTTGTAGGTGTGAAAGAGAAAACACTCAATGACCGCACCTCGACAAAGTTTCGCAACAACTCAATGGACTCTGGTTTGGCGAGCTGCATCGGACGATTCAGCTCACGCCAAACCGGCCATGGAGTTATTCATTCAGCGATATTGGCAACCGCTGTATTACTTTGCGAGGCAACAAGGACTTTCAGCTACTGATGCCGAAGACGCTACCCAAGAGTTTCTCAGTGAAAATCTTGACGGCCAGTTACTGTCGAAAGCTGACCCCATTAAAGGTCGCTTTCGATCGTATCTTTTGACCGCTTGGCGCAGGTTTTTGATTGATGAGTTCCGAAAACAATCGCGTCAAAAAGCCGGCGGACAGTTAAAACGTTGGTCGTTAGACGTCGCTGCCAGTGAAGCCAAGTGGCAACAAGCCGAGTTCAAGAACCGCCAGCCCGATGACGCCTTTACCTTGGCTTGGGCGAATACCGTACTTGAGCAGGTTCAAGCTCAGCTTGCATCCGACTATCGCGGACGAGGTCGTGAGAATCTGTTCAAACTGCTTTGGCCCTACTTAACCAAACCTATCGAAACCAGCGACTATCAGCAGTTATCTAGTGCAACTGCCATGTCGCAAAGCGCCGTTAAGGTTGCCTTGCATCGCTTGCGACAACGCTACAGCGAAACGCTTCGCGCAATCATCGGCGAGACCGTTGACGACCCCAGCGAAATTGATCGCGAGCTAAGCGAGTTAATCGAAGCTCTAAAACGATCCTAGCAGCAAATCGCAGCAGGCACACTCCGTGTGCCTTCTCCTTCTTTCTGCCTTCTCCTTCGACTTCTACAAACATCCAATTTGGATCAGGTTGACTTGAATAGTCCGAACACAAAAAAGCTCGATCGACACCAACGTATCGATCGAGCTCAAGAGTGTTTTCTCACCAAATCCAAAATCAAGCTGTCGAATTCCGACTAGCCCATCTTGATCTCAAAACCCTTGCGGTTTTCGCGAGCCAAGAACGAATTAGCTTGAGCATCATCGACGATCTCGCGCTTGACTGCGTCCCACTTCAACGCACGGCCCAATCGCATGGCGATGTTCGACAAATGGCAAACTTCCAACATTCGATTGTGGGACCAAACGTCAGAGATCGGCTGCTTGCGAGCCTGCATGCCTTCGATAAAGTTGGCCGTGTGGTTGGCGCTGACCTTACCACCGTAAACTGCTTCAATCGCTCCTTCGGGTAGTGGATTGTCCTTCAGATCCTCGACTGGTTTGCCTGAGATCTTGCCGCGATTTACAAAGAAGCGTCCGTCGGTTCCTTCGAAGAGAATGCCGTTATCGCCTTCGCTGGTAATGATCATTTCGACATTGTTGGGCATATCGACTTGGATCTTAAACTTCGTCGCTGCGTTGTAACGATCGCCTACGGTTGGGTTGCCATCCTTGTATTCAACGGGTAAGTCGAACTCGACGGGTGTTATCTTGCTAGGTCCAGTGTCGCTGGCTCCGATTGCCCAACATGCGATGTCCACGTGGTGAGCACCCCAGTCGGTCAACTTGCCGCCGGAATATTCGTGCCAGTTGCGGAACGAGTAATGGCAGTTGCTGAATAGCGGCACGCCACCACCGTAGCCTTCACGCAATTGCGGGAGCGAGCGATAGGTCACCTTAGGAGCTGGTCCGAGCCAGAAGTCCCAATCCAATCCCTCAGGCACTGCCGCTTCAGGAATTACCGGCGAGCTCTCCATGCCGTTGATTCCGCAAGGAACTTTCTTCACTGTCCCAATCCGACCGTTGCGAATCAGTGCAATCGCTTGAAGGAAGCGTTGGTCTGATTCGGTCCGTTGCATCGTTCCAACTTGGAATATGCGACCAGTCTCTTTGACCACCTTTTCGATCAGTTTACCTTCGGCAATTGTCAGTGTCAGAGGCTTCTCGCAATAGACATCCTTACCGGCATACATTGCTTCAACAGCAATCTTGGTGTGCCAGTGATCGGGAGTGGCGATCATGACAGCGTCGATATCTTTGCGGTCAAGAATCTTGCGGTAGTCCTTGAATCCTTCTGGCTTCTTCGACTGTCGCTTTTCAGCTTTCTCCAACGTACTCCCCAAAACGTTCGCATCGACATCTGCCATCGCTGCGAAATCGGCGAACTTGAACGACTTGCCGGTAATCTCCCAGCCTTGATTTCTAAGTCCGATGGTTGCGAACACAGGTCGATCGTTGGGAGATGTGTATCCCAGCGCGCGTTCTGCGGATGGAATGAGGATTGCTGCCGAACCGGCGGCGGAGACTGTCTTTAGAAACGATCGTCTGGAAGGAACTTGTCGAGTACCCATGTTTAATCCTATCGAAGAGAGAGTTTTGAAGAGTGTTAGACGCAACACCCAGGGCAGATTTGGTGGGAGCTAAGACCAAATACTCTACCCCGAAAGAACTTGTTTTACTACCACTTACGAAACAATCGCTTGGCGTTATCCGCCTCTATGGCAGACAGTTCTTGGGGACTGAGTCCACGGAGCGAGGAAATGCACTCGAGAGTATGCTGAACCAAGGCTGGATGATTCGGTTTTTGCCCGCGAAAGGGATGGGGCGTGAGATAGGGGCTGTCGGTTTCCACAAGCAATCGATCCAGCGGCACATCGGCTGCCACTTGGCGAATGTCTTCGCCGTTCTTGAAGGTCACCATGCCTGCAAAAGAGATATAGAAGCCAATGTCCAAACATCGACGAGCAGCGGCGACTGAGCCGGTGAAGCTGTGCATCACGGCCGAGAAGGGTTGACTCCTATACTGAGCTTCAAGCCAATCGATCGCCTCGTCAACGCAATCGCGAGTGTGAATAACGATCGGCAAGTCAAGTTCTCTGGCCAACTGGATGTGTAGGCTCAAATAGTGAAGCTGAGTCTCCCAAGGGCAGTCTTGCCAATAGCGATCCAATCCGGTTTCGCCGATCGCCACAACTCTTGGATCACGAGCCATCGCTTCGATCAGCTTCCAATCACCTTCGGTCGCTTCGTGGCAGTTATTCGGATGGATTCCAACAGCCGCACGAACGGAAGAAAAGCTTGAAGCTATCTCAATACACTTCGCCGAATCTTCTGCGGTGGTTCCGACACAGAGTATGCCGTGAACTCCAGCTTCTTCTGCCAAAGTCACGTAACGCTCAACATCATTTGAAATTTGAGCGGATGCTAAATGGGCGTGAGTATCGATCAAAGTTTGTCGTCGCTGGAAGTTCGAGTTGAAGGCCGATTAGCCGAATCGATGTCCCTTTTGGGGACCATGTTGAGTCAGCGTGAGGATCTCGGGGCCCTCTTCAGTCATCAACACCGTATGTTCGAACTGGGCCGACAAGCGTAGATCTCGCGTACGAACAGTCCAACCGTCTTGTTTATCCAAGCGAGTGAAGCGACTTCCCGCGTTGATCATCGGCTCAACCGTAAAGCACATTCCGGGAAGCAATCGCTGCTGACGGGACTTACGATCTGGAAAGTGAGGAATGTTCGGAGGTTGATGAAAGACTTGGCCCAATCCGTGTCCGACATACTCGCGCACAACGGAGAAACCGCGAGAGTGAGCCTCCTTGACAATCACATCGCCAATGGTGCTGACCGTACAGCCTGGAGTCAACGCGTCGATCGCCAAGTGCATACAGTCGAATGCAGCTTGAGTTACCGCGACAGCTTCCTCGCTGACCGACCCGAGTAGAAACGTCTCGGATTGGTCGCCAAACCAACCGTTGACGATCGAGGTCAAGTCGACATTGATGATGTCACCTTCGCGAAGCATTTGGTCGTTGGGAATGCCGTGGCAGATGACATCGTTGACGCTGGTACAACAGCTTTTTGGAAAGCCCATGTAACCAAGAGTCGCTGGAACATGACCGTGATCGAGAGTGTACTCATGAACCAGCTTATCGATACTGGCGGTCGTGATGCCTGGTCTGACGAAGCCGCGAACTTGATCCATCAACTGACCATTAAATCGTCCCGCTTCGCGCATCCGCTCTCGACCTTCGAATCCGAGCAGTAGTTTTCGAACTTGGTTGTCAGGTTGCAACATCGTTGGATTAAAGAGCTTTTCAAGTGTTTGGCGAAGGAAGGTTACGACCACATTGGCAATCCTACTTTTCCCACAGTATACCTCACCGAGACGGCTTTCGAAAAGGTACAAAAGTTCAAGCGTTTCCGGAATGCGAATTCCGCCCTTGCAAACTGTTGGCGCGGGGTAATCCTGAGACTAGAATCGACCTCGACTCCTTCTCTGTTCCGGCCCCGATGGTTGATTTCAACCACCGGGGTTTTTTCTTGGATTCTCAACTGCTCAACGATTTAGAAGAATGTAAAAACTAAGGACAGTAGAGCACGAAAGTGGAATAAGGCGATCTTACCGGATGAGTAGGCGGCGGTGCAAATGAAGTCTATTTCCACTTCGAGTCAGGCTCTGGTCGGACTCAGCAAATTAACTTCGCTGCGACGGCGGAACTCGTTGAGATAAAGACCCACACCCTCATTCAACTTCGTGTTGCAGAATCGAAGGAAAGAGCCTCAATCGCCCTCTTTCCCTTCTTCGTGTGCTCGTTGTGGTTTCTATCTTCCGTTTAGCTAACCGGTTGAAAGCTGCACCATTGTTTACGACCATTCGGCATTGTCGGAATAATCCGCAAAGGCACGGAAAAGCTCCTTGTTTGAATTTAGTGAGGGTTCGTAGACACAAAGGCGTGGAAAAGCTATTTTGTTGGCGTTCGCTAATGGATGCATTTTGGCGAACCTCGCGATCCCACGCAAAAACACACCAGGAACTGCCTGTATGAAATGGACTCCGGCCACAATCGAACGCAAACGAGTTTGGGATGAGGGGCTTTTCACACTGACAGTTCGCGCGCCCGAGGTGCAACCGTTCAAGCCTGGCCAGTTCTTGCAGCTCGGCATGGAACTGCCCGACGGTCACCTGCACCGTCCCTACAGCGTCGCATCGCCGCATGGTGAACTTCTGGAGTTCTTTATAGTGATGGTTGACGGTGGAGCTCTCACGCCACGACTGTGGAATATGAATGAAGGCGATCAATTGGATGTCAGTGAAAAAGCCGCTGGCAGCTTCACGCTAGAACACGCTCCGGCGGCTAGCACACTTTGGTTGATTGGCACTGGTACTGGACTTGCCCCTTATATTGCCATGCTGCGAACCGAGACGCCCTGGTTGAACTATCGCAAAATCGTGGTTGTGCATGGCGCTCGTTATTCGCGGGACTTGGCATATCAAGACGAGTTGGCGCATTACACCAGTCGCAACCCAGGCCAGTTCAGCTATGTGCCAATTGTTTCGCGCGAAGCTTGCAGCGAGGGGCTCAGCGGCCGAATCACAACATGCATCGAAAACGGCTCGTTGGAAGACAAGGCGGGAATAGCTTTTTCCAAGGATTGCGCAATTATGCTTTGCGGCAATCCAGACATGCTGAACGATTGCGAGTCGCTGTTCGCCGCTCGAGAAATCACGAAACATAAAGCCAAGTCGCCGGGGCAGATTGTCATCGAGCGTTACTGGTAGATTACAATAGTGGGCAGTACTCCTACCCGAACTTCCCACCCGACAATCGACCAGATCCATGATCGCAATAAGATCTATTTGCCTGTCTATCTTTTTTCTGAGCACGCTTTGTGCTGTCTCTCTCACTGCCAACGACGATGGTGCCAAGGCTGGTGCGAACAGAGCCGGAGATTCACAGCAAGATAAGGCCGTGGATGCGTCGATGGATTCCGCCAAGGTCATGGCCGTTTTTCAAAAGTACTGTCTATCATGCCACAGTGATAACGACCCAGAAGGCGATGTTATCGTCAGCTCGCTAACCAAAGCGGTTGCAGGCAAATCTAGCAGCGGCAAGTGGATTGTTGCGGGTGTTCCTTCGGAGAGCTTGATCTACAGAACCATGTCGGGAGAGCTTGAACCCAAGATGCCTCCCGAAGAAGAGCCGCAACCGACGCCAGCGGAAATCGAACTCGTGCGAGCTTGGATTGCAGGCGGTGCGAAGATTGATGCTGACCACCCGACTCCATCCAAGCAACCAACTTCGACTGGTCAAAGTTCCAAGAGTTTTGTCTCAGCGGCCGTCAGTCTGGACGATTCGAAAATCGCAGTCGGTCGCGTTGGCAAAGTTGAATTTACCGCAGCAGCTGGCAATCAAGTCGCTGGAAAACTCGAAGGCGACAAAATCATCGCCGAGATCAACGGCTTTGCGGGCAAGATAACCAGCTTGCGTTTATCCGCGGACGGCAAACTGTTAGTCGTAGGTAGCGGCCGCGTTGGCGTCGATGGCGAAGTCGCTCTTGTGGATCTACAAACTCAGAAAGTGATCCAACGTTTCAAAGGACATAACGACATCGTTTACTGCGCTTCGCTTTCACCAGACGGCAAGTGGTTAGCATCCGGCAGTTACGATCGCAAAATCATTTTATGGGACGTTGCAACTGGACAGCCTACAACTCAGCTAACCGGTCATAACGGAGCGATCTATGATGTCGACTTCAACCCCACCGGCAAGATTCTTGCAACCGCTAGTGGTGATCAAACGGTTAAGCTGTGGAGCGTTCCAGAGGGTGCTCGACTAGATACCCTTGGACAACCCGAAGGCGAAATGCGTTGCGTTCGTTTTTCAGGCGACGGAAAGCTGCTTTACGCAACCGGCGCGGATCGACAGATTCGGCAGTGGCTAGTGGACCCATCGGCAACTGCGGGTAGTCCAATGCAGTTAGCTCGATTTGCTCACGAGCGAGAAGTGCTGCGGATGACGATGCTTAACGACCAAGCGATGGTTACAGCTTCGGCTGATGGAACGGTTAAGCTCTGGTCGATGCCCGACCTGCTTCCACTTGGCGAACTTGCTACGATTGAAACGCTGCCGATCGCCATTTGTGCCGCTGATTCCACCAAAGCTATCGTCGTGGACCTAGCAGGCAATCGCAAGATGCTGCCGATTGATCCAGCACGAATTTCAATGAACGTAAAAACTGATGGCATGAAAGCCGGTGCGAAGGATGGTGCAAAGAATAGTGCGAAAATCGGTACAGACGCGAGCCCATCCACAAAGACCGCGGCTGCGACGGAGTTTCCTAAGCTTGCCGAGACTGAACCCAACAATCAGCTCGCCTCTGCAAATGCAATAACACTGCCCGTCGAGCTAGCCGGTACGATTCAAGCTTTTAAGTCACCGGAAGTTGACAAGGCAAGCTCCGTCGAAACTGACGTCGATCTATTCGAGTTCACCGCAGAGGCTGGAAAGCCTTGGATAGTCGAAGTCTTTGCGGCCAAAGAAAAGTCCGCGCTCGATAGCCTAATCGACATCCTAGATCAATCGGGTAAGCCAGTATTGCAAACGCGACTTCAAGCTGTCCGCGAATCGTACTTTACCTTTCGCGGCAAGGACAGCGCGACAAGCGACGATTTTAGGATGCACAAGTGGGAGGACATGGAGCTTGACGAGTATCTTTATTCGAGCGGTGAAGTCACGCGATTGTGGCTCTATCCCCGCGGTCCTGACTCGGGTTTTAAAGTCTATCCTGGTGCAGAGTCTCGCTACACATTCTTCTCAACAACGCCGGTTTCCCATGCACTCGGCGAACCAGCGTACATCGTGCGACCACTCGCTGCAGATGAAGCGGCCATTCCTAATGGACTGCCCGTCTTTCCAATTTACTTCGAGAACGACGATGATCCCATCCGCGAACGAGGCTCGGATTCGCGATTGACCTTCCGGGCTCCAGCTGATGGCAAGTACTACCTTCGCATTCGAGACGCTCGAGGCTTTTCAGGCGAGAACCATCGTTACCGAGTTGTTGTGCGTGAGCCGGGTCCCGACTTTTCACTGACCTTCGGTAAGCTAGAACTGACGACGTCGAAGAACACCGGAACCGAATGGAGCGTAAAAGCTAAGCGAGTCGACGAGATGACCGCGGCAATTGCAATTCATCTCCACGGTTTACCGGATGGAATCGTGGCTACCAACCCTGTCATCATCGGCGCGAATCAACTGACCGCGCTAGGTACTGTTTACGCCTCTGAATTGGCGACTGTAACAACGGAGCCGATTGAAATTCGCTTGACTGCGCAGACTCTACCTACTGATGGAAGTCCTCCAATTGAACGAGAGCTGAAAGAGAGGATCAAGCTAACGATCAACGACCAAAAACAAGCCTCGATCACAGTCGTTTCAAAAACCGATCCCGCGCAAGAGCTAACTGAGTTAGTCGTTCGCCCTGGGCAAACAGCAACTGCGATGATTCAGGTGGAACGCAACGGTGTAGCCGGCGGGATCGGATTTGGCAAAGAGGATTCTGGGCGTAATTTGCCTCACGGTTGCTTTGTGGACAACATCGGCCTCAGCGGATTACTGGTTATTGACGGTCAGAACTCACGCGAAGTCTTTATCACAGCCGCCCCAAAGATTGCACCAGGACGTTACCAATTTCACTTCCGCTCCGAATCTAAAGGCAATCCAACTAGCAAGCCTATTTGGTTGAATGTTCAACAATGATCGTTCGCAGGACCGTTTCTAATTTTCTTTCGCTAATAACTCTCACAATCGCATCGTTGCTAGGTACGGTTTGCTTGGGCAAGCAAGGCACGGGATTGATCACAGAAAGAAGTGATTCGAACTCAACGTCATCGCGTTTTGAGCCTTGGGGCTACAAAGGATCAATTCTCTTGATCGGTAGTGGCGAACCCAAGCTAGAAGGTCAAGTCATTGATGAATTCAAGAAACGAATGCCGAAGAGTCAGCCGACGGTGCTTGTTTTGCACTCTTCAGCAACCGATCCAAAGTCGATCGAGCCGTTCTCGGCCCAGATGTCTGGAGATTTCGCGGCCACGTGCTTAGTTTGTCCGTTGTCGAACAATCCACAGCAAGGCATTGCCGATGGCTTGAACCGTGCATGCATGGAAGCTATTCGAAACGCAGATGGAGTTTGGCTCATGCAAGCTTCACGGGATGAACTTTTGGCTTTGAGCAAGAACGAGACGCTTCGAAACGAACTGCATGAACTACTCAAACGTGGTGGCGTTGTTGCAGCTAGTGGTGAAAGTTGTGGGCTGTTAGGACAAGTTGCGGAACTTTCGGTTTCGGATTCTAAAGATGGTCTTTCATCAGAGCTTAATGGATATGGATTTGTGCCTCAGGCAAGACTTTGGGGTTCGTCGGAACAGGGTAGCGGTGACGAGCCGTCTTCACTTACGCAGCGGGCGGGACGCCCGCGTACCGGGGAAAAGCAAGCGGAACGCTCGGGTAGCGGTGCAGAGCGACCGAGTACCATTGGTCTAGGCATTGATTCAAACTCGGCCATTCTTCTGAGCAGTCGATCATTTCGCGTAATTAGAGGTTCGGTCAGAGTTTCACTAGGTGCCGCGGACTATCGACCGGCCGAAACGTTTCAACTCAGTACAAACGAAGTAGCCGATTGGACACAACTCTGTCGAGCGGCTCGGGATCGGATGAAGAACGTTGATCCGGGAAAAACGAATGAAGTTGCTTCGCTTCAATCTGGTTCTTTGGTGATCGTAGGCGGCGGTTCGATGCCACGTTCCATCGTTAACAAGTTTATGGAGTTGGCTGGTGGCTCCAATGCTAAGATTGTTTATCTACCAACTGCGGTGCCGCCAAGTGAGAGCCCCGAAACTTCGGCGCCAGCGTTCTTCGCTGGTGCAGCGAAAGTTACTGTGCTCAATCAACACGGCCCAGTTGAGGTGAATCGCGACGAATTTTGTGAAGCGCTGAACGAGGCGACGGCGGTTTGGTTCGGTGGAGGCAGGCAGTGGAATTTTGTGGATGCCTACGAAGACACACAAGCGATTCAACTTTTTCACGCTGTGCTTGAACGTGGTGGTGTGATCGGCGGTAGCTCGGCTGGGGCGACGATTCAGGGCGAGTTCTTGGTGCGAGGACATCCACTGGGTAACACCGTGATGATGGCCGAAGGCTACGAACGAGGCTTTTCGTTCTTGCCCGGTAGTGCAATAGATCAACACTTCTCGCAACGCAATCGCTTCGCGGATTTAGAAGTAGTTGTGAAGAAACATCAAGACCTCCTTGGTGTTGGCATCGATGAAGGAACCGCGTTGGTGGTCCAGCCGAAATTAAGCGAAGTGATTGGCAACGGCTCTGTCTTTCTGATGCGTTCAAAGCAGTTGACCAGCAACGATGCTCAAGGAACGTCGAAAAGCCGCTATATCGAAGTCCCAACGGGTTCCAAAGTTGACTTGATCAGCTTGGAGGTGTCGCAATGACTTGGACAATGTTGAAGGATCATTCACTTGTTCGCCAGCAAGCTTGTATCAATGGTAGTTGGCACGATGCAGATTCAGGTTTGTCGATCGAAGTAAAGAACCCTGCTAATGGTCAGACGGTCGCTCAGGTTCCGAATATGGGGCAATCTGAAGCGATCCGTGCTATCGAAGCCGCCAATGACGCTTGGCCCGATTGGAAGAAGCGATCCAGTCACGAACGAGCGACTTTGCTAATGCGATTCTTTGACTTGATTCTTGCCAATGCCGTCGATTTGGCGACGATCATGACCGTAGAGCAAGGCAAGCCGCTGCGCGAGTCACTTGCCGAGATTCGTTATGCAGCCAGTTTTGTACAGTGGTTTGCCGAGCAAGGGAAACGCGTTCAAGGAGATGTCTTAGCTTCTCCCATGAACGACAAACGCATGATTGTTTTGCGACAGCCTGTTGGTGTGTGCGCCGCAATCACACCGTGGAATTTTCCGGCCGCGATGATTACTCGTAAGGTCGCCCCCGCTCTGGCAGCTGGCTGTCCGATCGTGGTTAAGCCGTCAGAGTTCACCCCGTTATCAGCGTTGGCGCTTGCAGAATTGGCGCTGCGAGCTGGCATACCTCCTGGAGTCCTGCAAGTTGTAACTGGCGATGCGAAGGTAATCGGTCAAACATTCACTTCGAGTACCACAGTTCGTAAGCTCAGCTTCACTGGATCAACTCGCGTGGGCCGCATATTGGCTGAGCAATGTGCAGCAACAATCAAGCGAGTCTCTCTGGAACTTGGCGGGCACGCGCCTTTTATTGTCTTCGAAGACGCCGATATCGACGCGGCCGTATCCGGTGCAATTGCCTCCAAGTATCGCAACGCGGGTCAAACCTGTGTTTGTACGAATCGCTTCTACGTCCACGAGCGAGTGTACGACGAGTTTTCCTCGAAGCTGGTCGAGCGAACAGCAAAGTTATCCGTTGGAGATGGCTTAGATCCGCAAGTTGACATCGGACCTTTAATCAATGCTAGTGCTATTGAGAAGGTTGAGAGTCATGTAGCCGACGCCGTTGAGCGTGGTGCCGAACTGTTGGCCGGCGGTTCGCTTCACGAGCAAGGCGTCCTGTTCTTTCAGCCCACAGTTTTGGGGCGCGTCAACGAGCAAATGCGGATAGCTCACGAAGAGACATTTGGTCCAGTGGCTGCCTTGCTGAGCTTCACTGATGAGAGCCAAGTCGTTCAACTTGCCAACGATACCGAGTACGGCTTAGCGGCTTACATCTACAGCCGCGACATCAGCCGAGTGTGGCGAGTTGCCGAAGCGCTGGAGTACGGCATGGTTGGAATCAACACTGGATCATTCTCCAGCGAGGTGGCTCCGTTTGGCGGCGTTAAACAATCAGGCATTGGTCGCGAAGGCTCACAGCTTGGCATCGACGAGTATCTGGACGTAAAGTACCTGTGCTTGGGCCTCAGTGGCAACTCTTGAAAATTGAATGGGCCAACGGCCGGGCGGGTTGTATTGAAACCCCCCCGCCGGGGGGCCGTTACCGACTCAAGCATCACAAACCCGCCCCATGGGCTGGGCTATGTAAATAGCTGGGCCGTCGGGCCCAAAAC
>CAUJKA010000285.1 GCA_963204965.1 Planctomycetota bacterium
ATTTGAATCTGCTGCCGCTATCTCGCGAAACTTCACAACAGATGCTTGAAGACTGGTGTGCGCAGACGTCATTGTCGCTTTCGCAACCCGAGACAAAGCGACTGGTGTCGCTCAGCAAAGGATGCCCGTTTTTATTGAGAGAGCTCTATCGAAGTGCTCTCGATCAGCAATTGGTAACGAGTGATTACCAGTCTACCGAACTGGACATGACGAAGCTTGTGAATCGACGCTTTGCGAGAATTCCGCGGCAAGCAGAAAAGGCCCTACAGTTTTTGGCTGTTGCCGATCAACCACTCTACTTTCAGCAACTGATCAGTACTTGCCGACTCAACCCACGCGAGCTTCAAGCGAGCTTGAACGTGCTAGCGCATCAAGGTTGGATTCGAGTCCACCTGAATTCTACCGATACGACCGCCGAAATTGCCAGTGAGAGTTTTCGCGATGCTATTATCGATTCTATGCAGACAGACCGACTTTATAGGAGGCACTTTCGGCTTGCCAAAACGCTGTCTGTTGAGATTGACCCACCGTGGTCACGTATCGCATTCCACTACGAGGAGGCTCGAAACTATCGATTAGCAGCCACTTGTCACATCGAAGCGGCTCGCGATGCGTTTCGAAAAGGTGCCTTTCGCGATGCGCTGTATTTCATCGATAAAGGGATGCATCCAGCAGCGCGGCGTTCGAATGCAGACCAATTGCGCCTAGAACTAATGAAAGCCTCGTGTCTTTCTTCGTTGGGGCGATCTGAAGCAGCGGCTGAACTCCTGTCTAAGCTAGCCGATCAGGAGGATGATTTAACCTTAGCCGTTGAGTTGCGATATTGCGCCGGAGAAGAGCTCATTCGAGCTGGAAAACTGAGAGATGGTCTCCGATTAATGAAGGGTGGTTTCCGTCAAATCGGAGCCTCGACGGGCCAGCATAGTACTTACTTGCATATTCGAAACGGGCTGTCAGCTTGGTGGCTGGCAAGAAGCCCGGCTGATCCGAATCTCATAAGCTCCAAGGCGCCTGAAGGCGACACTAGGAAGTTCATCAACCTCAACGACCATTTACTCAGCTCGACTCTTCCGCTTTGGTTCTTGGATCACGATCAAGCGAACTCCCTAATTGCAAGGCTAGTCGCAGTTCTTCGTTCGCAAAGCACTAATGCCCAGAGGGCTCTGTGTAAGTTACTTTCGGGTCTACTTCTCGCCTTTTACGGCCGCCGCTATGTTGAAAGTGCGAATCGTCGTTTCACGGCGGGGCGTCGTTTGATTTCCAGGCAAGAATCACAAAGCGGAAAGGTCGCAAGCAGTATTTTGCAGATGCTCTGGTGCTTGCACCGCGGGTCGATGCGAAAGATGTATCAACATGCGCAGCGAGCCAACTCGAATGCCGTATCGGGGAATTTGTGGGAGCAGGCTTTCGTTCAATGGAACAGTTTGCATTGCTTGTGGTTCGGAGGTCGCTTCACGGAACTTTCTGCCGAGGTCAACTCACTTAGAGAACGCTTTGATCGTTGTCAGCAGCCGATGCTTGGATTTTGGTCGAATTCGTTTCCTGCAATTCAAGCTGACCTTGTGACGGGAAACATCCCGCGAGCTGAGCAGGCTATCGAGTCGTCTCGGGATTTTGCCCAATCTGAAGCACTGGTACAGCCCACCTTCTATCATTGGCTTACACAGGTAAACGTCGCGCTGTACCAGGGCAACGTAGAATTGGCTCAAAGCACTATTCAAGAGCAATGGAAGTGGGTCGCACAGTCAGGACTCTTGGGACTTGGGTTCTTCTCGATGATGGCTCACAGCGCGAGAATTAACGCCAATTTGCTAAGGCTTGGAAACAGGCAAGAAGACCGCTGGATCGCTACGGAAATCCAGCAGGATATCGCGCAGCTTCGACAACTTCCCTATCGGTCTTTCCACTGGGTAGCCTCGGCATATCAGCTAATCGTCGACGCGCGAGTCAACGAGGCATTTGATCGATCGAAGTGGCAAGCAGCCAAGATTGCCTTAGCTAGATCGGGGCTCTCGCTTTATGCACAGGCTTTGCAGTGGCACGAAAGCTTGTATGCTGGAGCAAACGATTTGCCACTTGAAAACATCATCGACACCCTACGCCAGCAGGGCTGCGCCGAGCCGAGTCGACTGATGAATCTTATTCTCCCACTTCCAGCCACCAATGCCTAAGTTCGAACACATTCGTCACAAGCCACCGTTCCAACTCTCCCAGCCGCGCGGCATGATCTTGGTCAGTGCGCCACTGCGGAGCAATGTCAACCTAAGTCGGATGGTTCGACTCGCAGGGTGCGTCGGCATCGACCAGATCATTCACTGTGGTACCGGAAAGGTGGACCGCGAGATTGCCCGCGACGCGGCCGATACCGTCACAATTCAGTCTCCTCGCAGCCTACCGCCGGTCATCGATCGTTTGAAGAGCGAAGGATATCAATGCGTTGGACTTGAGCAAACAACCAACTCGCAGTCGCTTTACGAATTCACCTTTCAATACCGCACCGCGCTGATCATCGGAGCCGAACGCGAGGGGCTTAGCCAAGAGATCTTGGACAAGCTGGATGCAGTGATTGAGATTCCTGTGTATGGACTACCGGCCAGTTACAACGTGGTCACCGCCACAACGATGGCAGTTTACGAGTATTGTAAGCAGTTCCATCGATGACGCGGGTTCTGGTAGGTCAAACTCCTGCCGGGTTTGACCAGAGTTGACCTGGCGGTGAGTGAAGGCTCGGAAGTAGGAATGCACTTCGTTGAGTTAGACGGTCGTGATGAAGGTTCGTTGATCTTACAGAGTCAAACGTTGGTTCTTTCCGGCAGTAAGAACCTACCCGAGCGACTAAGTTGAAAATGCGGCGATGGCAATAACAACTGCGATTGCTACAGCATAACCCCATCCACCACGCTTACCGCAGCATCCGCCCTTTGCAGCAGGCTGAATGACTTGCATCATCGGAGCCTGTGGATTGCGACTTGCCGATCGACGGAACCAGATATTGGTGATGCCAACCAGTCCCAACAAACCAACAAAGGCAACAGCCAAAGGAACGATTCTCTCACGCTGAATTCGCTCTTGGTACCATGTCTTCAATAGCTCCTGTTGTTCGGGGCTGATCTCGACCATAACCCACTTCTGATACATCGAGCCACCGGTTGTCGACAACTCGGCTGTGTAACTGGTCTTATCATCTACGTAGTTGGTGCGGATAAAAGCCGAGGACAAATGCGAAGCAAGTAGATGTCCAGCGCGATCATCGCCTAGCTGTTCGACTGCGTAGCCGGAGAGTGCTTCGACTAGCGACGCATCAAGATTGACATCCACCTCATCCTCGCGAACGGTTGGGATGGACGCTACGACGAAACGATGTGTCGAAGATTTGAAGTCAGGCTCACTACCAATCCACGAAGGTCGATCGGCTGGCAGAAGCGAGTTGGATGGTTCGACCGACAGGCGACGCTCACCAGTCGACGCGGCTTCTGGGCCGGTCTGTTGAGGCTCAGTCACTTCGCCGATTGAGCTAGTGGATGAACTCGTGCTAGAGGACTCTTGAGCTGTTTTATCTTGAATAGCGGCTGGCGTTGCAGTGGCTGCAGGTGCGGAACTTGCTTCTGGAGCGGCAATAGCGGTAACTTCAGCTACCGGAGTTGCCTCTGGACCGGCCGTTACCTGAGGAGCGGCGACTTCAGGTGTCTCAGGTGCCTTGGGAGGTTCTGTTGTTGGTGCTGGGTTCTTCGCACCATCATCGGCTGATGGCGCTGTTGGTTCTACTGGAGGTGCTTCCTTTGCTGGGTCCTCTGTTTGAGTCTGAACCAATACAGTCAACGTCAGAGAAAACTGTCCATTGGCCCAGGGCAACGCGATAGGCGAAGCAAGCAACATCAATGCCAAGCAAGCCGTCAGGATATTTCTACGATTGCCAAGTTGGACTTCGTTGCATTCACACATGATCACGTCCTTAATTCTTCGAAGTTCGGCGAAAGATTCGCTGACGTTGCGTTTTTCAAAATTGAGATTGAGCTATGAACCGGGGAACTACTACGCGTGAGCCTGAGCTTCAGGAGCGGGTAGTTCAAGACGTTCGTCTGAGTTGATCCAAGGGCTTGCAAGTTGAATTGCGATACTTGTTCCGCCAGCAAGCAAGGCACACCAAGGCTGTGGGAATGGTACCAGCAGTTCGTTGATAGCGCTGGCGACGATGACGCTCCAAAGGATCGACCAGAAGCTGAATCGTGATCGACGCAATGGATCGACTTGCTTCCACCATCCAATCAAACCCATCATCAGAGGGAAGTAAGCTAAGTAAGCGGGCAATAGGATGTTCTTGCCATCGGTAAACGCGGCCCAGTGATCGGTAGAAGGAATATGGATGTTAAACGCAGCGATTGGCTTGTCGTTGAAGTAGATCAAGTTCTGACCTGCATTCTCGATCATATTCGGCCAAACCATCAAGTAGTTTGCCAATAGGTAAGCGAATCCACCCACAATAAAGCCACTGGTCAGTTGCACAAATCGACGCAACGGTCCATCTCCATCGCTCTTCTGCCATACCTTACCAAGAGTAATGGAGACGAAAGCTGCGAACAACGAGACCAAGCCAGTCCAGGTCATGCCCATCACGACAGGTTGGATCGGCTGACGATTGCTAATCAGGAAGAGTCCCGCCAAGAAGGCGAAGACAGCGATGACAGCTCCTGCGACCATCCAACTGCTGGTGATATCCGACCAAACGCGGCTTGGCGTCAATCGTGCAAGCTGATTACGCTTTGCCAAACGCCATTGTCGCAGGCTCATCGGCTTGGGCTTCACGGGCTTAACGGCTTTGCCTGGTGTCGCGACTGGCATAGGTGCGGCGACTGGATGTACCTGCTGAATCGGCCGAGCCGCCGGAGGCGGCGCGTACGCATAAGGTTGGTTGGCTAATGCAGCCGACTGTCGCTGTTGCTTGGTTGGTGCATACAAAAACCACCACAGAACATAGTACGGAACGTAAATCGTCAGACCGACAACGACAAACGGCATGATCACGCCAATGTTTGTCGCAGCTAATATGATGGCGATAATCAGGATTGCAGATCGTGCGCCCGAATTGATTTGTAGCGAATTCCACCACTGGTTCAGTTGGCCAACCCAACCGCGAACAGTTCGAGCGATCGGCTCTTGATAATTCAACGTCGCAATATTGGGATCACCGTTACCTGCTGGTCGAGCCGGGGAAGGAGCTGCCGCAGCAACATAGTGTGGCGCGGAGAATTCTCCATGAGGCTGAGTGGCTGCGCCGGCTTGATAACCGCGCGGAGGCTCAACGCGACTGGCAGCTTGAACCACTGGAGGCGTGCTCAGCGATCCGTTGCGTACCAAGAAGTAACGGTCATCAACTTCAAGTCCCAGAGGTCGTAGCATTTCTCGTACATCAGAGAATCGTGACGATGGGTTCTTCGCTAAAGCTCGAGCAATTACTTCACGAATTGGCGACTGAACCAAGCTCAGGTCAGGATTTGCCGTCAAGTGTTTCATAATGATCTCTTGGCTACTCTCCCCATCGAAGGGTACGTTTCCAGTAGCCAATTCATACAGCATGATCCCCAAGGCATAGATGTCGACTTCCTTGCCGTACTCGCCTTTGCCAATTTCAGGAGCCATGTAATGGAATGTACCGACGCTCTCTGTTTGTCCGCCTCGACGTGAACAAGAGATGAACTTCGACAATCCATAATCGCCGATTTTGACCATTCCTTCATCTTCGAAGATGTTGGCAGGCTTAAGATCGCGGTGAACGATGCCATGATCGTGCAAGTAAGTGACGCCAGCCGCAATCTGACCGAACCATCGCTGGAGGTCGTCCGCTGGCAGCCCTTGAGGATGAGCTTCAATCACATCGCGTAGGTTTGGACCCCCCACGTACTCCATGACGATCCAACCCTGGTCCTGATCGTCATAGCGAAGATCATACAGAGCGATCAAGTTGGGATGTTTCAGGTTCATGCACTGACGAACCCCTCGGACTTCGACGTCCAAGTTGCGTTGGATCTGCTTCAGCGCGACCTCTTTGCCGGCGTCGTTGATCGCGAAGTAAACCTCGCCGAATCCACCAACTCCGACACCGCGTTTGATTGTAAAGCCGGCGAGCGGCTGGTCACCGTTGGCGTATCTGAACTTCATTTTGGCGTCTCGATTGGGGATCTGCTGATCGCTGGGCAATGAGGCTGCTTGAGGCTTTTTCTTCTCGGCGCATAAGATCCCGAACATGGCTCAGCTCCCGTACTCCGACAAGCGGCAATGGACTTTTGAAAAGTGGCAGGCAGCTATTCGCGGGTTGTTCTGGAATCTTGGAATCTAGTTCATTGAATTTCAAGTGAAGCCGCTAAGCAAGCCGAAACACCCCCCAAGACAGCGGGGAAGTCAAGTTCTTCAAGGTTCCTGCAAACTTTGGGCGAGCATTTTTAGGGCTCCAGCTTTGATAGGCTAACATTCGATCGCATTCAGGCGCACTTCGACCCGTTACCCTGGCCCGTCACCCAGGCCCGCAAATCAAGCGACAAAACAGCGTTGCGGCAATCAAATCTGCGGTTGTTCCAGGATTGCGACGATTACCGTCGGCTCGCAGATATCCGTCAAATTTTGCCAAACGGTCGAGCCAGGCTGACTCGTTACCTGCCCTAAATTTTCGCGTAGTTCCGTCAAAAAACTCCATTTCATGAGCTGTCCAAAGCTCTGCGGCCAGTTGCTGAACCTTCACCGCTTGATCGAAACCACATTTTCTCAGGATTAGCCCATCGGGTTGCCAGCTCAAGCAGCGGACTTGAAGATTGACGATAGCCTGTAGCGGGGAATCGGTGGCTTGCAATTGCTCATCAAGCCAAGGCAAAAGGCGATCGAAGATCTCTGCGAAGTTGTTGACGTACTGGCTTGCGACCCCATCGAACTGAGCGACCTGTCGCATGGCGTCTACAAGGCTTGCAGGAGCTTCGACGTTGGAGACATCGTTGTCGCCTTGTTCGCCCAAACCGCCCGGCGCGGCCTTGCGAATGGCTTCATAGACCAAGCGACTATCTTCGGCAGACAGCGATTGCAGAACGGCCTGGACCTCTTGCTTTAACCGGCCTGAATCAAGCTCGCCACCCGCCACCCGACTCACGGCAATCGCCAGTGGAGCCAGCAACAAGACGGTTCCCAAGTTCGTATTGCAACCCACGCGGAGTCGCGTTGCTTGAACTGTGCGGAGAACCAGCAAACCGACTGAGTCACCGACATCGGAAAAGCACTCGCTTTGCACCACCGCGGTAGTCACGAAGTGCCCAAAGTGCATGTCTGAAAAACTTGCGGCCGGGTGAACATTTCCTAGCTTGGGCGCGGATGCCTCGAGCAAAGTTGCCAATCCCGCAGCTTGAGCGATTGACCAGCGTTGATCCAGCGGCTTCATGATATTGGTTCGGCCAAGCAGCTTCGCAGCTCTTCGATCACCTCAGCGGCGGCCTCCTCCATGACATAGTGACCTACGTCGTCTAGCCGTCTCACTTTGGCTTGTGGCAGCAATTTCTCCAGCCGATCAAGGCATTCAGGTCGAAAACACCAGTCCTTCATTCCCCAAACCAGCCGAGCGGGTCGATTTTTGAAGATGGCCAAGCCTTCTTCGATTCTTGAGAGGATCTGCCACGTGGCGTCGCTCTTGCGAGTCGGAATGTCTTGAACAAATCGAGCGATCGCGACTCGCGACTCCCAATTGTGATACGGAGCAATCAAGCCTGCGGCAACCTCAGGCTTCAACCTGTCCAGTCTATTCAGTGTCATCGATAGTGCGGCCTTAGCGAATAGGTTCAGCCCGCGCACACTGGCTTCACCAACCCATGGCCAGCGACAAGCAGAAATCCGCCAAGGTATGTAAGGCGGTGGAAAGGCTGCAGTGTTCAGAATCACCAACCGTTCAATTCGTGTCGGTAGTTTTAATGCAGCCCCTAAACCAATCGCGCCACCCCAATCGTGCACCAACAGAGTAATGCGACGAAGATCAAGCTGCTCTATCAGTCGAGCCAGATTGCCAATGTGTTGCTCAAGCGTGTAGTTGTATCGCTGAGGCTTTTGGCTAAGTCCGCAGCCCACATGATCTACGGCGACTACGCGCGCTACATCGCTGACTTGATTGAGAATTTCGCGGTAGTAGAAGGACCAAGTTGGATTGCCATGCACGCACAACACGGTCTGTTCGCCATCGCCCTTTTGAACGAAATGCAGTTTTACCCAATCCGCGGTCGTTTCCGAACGTGGGATCTCAAGAAACTGAGATTCAAACGGGTATAGGGCTTTCCAATCTGGCATGGGATCTACGTTCAATCGAATTCTTCGCTACAACCCGTCTTGGGAAGTCGGGAGTATATCAGCAAACTGGGGCGTTGTCTTCGGGTGTTGGGACTGGCTGAAATAGAATGAAAACATGCGACAAATCAAGCCAATTCATTCGTCAATCACTCCCATCTCGGTGCTTCGTTGTGGCCTAGCCGCGGTAGTTCTTTGGTTGGGCTCTGCGATCTCGACAACAGCCTATTGCCAAGCTCCGGGTGAAATCGAAATTGCATTGGTTGAAGAGAATACCGACCAACGACTTCCATGTCGTGTTCAGGTTCGCGGCCCCAACGGCAATGCCATCAAGCCCCGCGCCATCGATACAGTGCAAGGATGGAGCTTGGTTGATGGGAAGCTGTTCTTTCGTGGTCGCGCAGGCGACTATCACTACGATATCTTTCATGGCCCAGAGTTCGCTCCCGCACGCGGTCACTTTATACTCGACAAAAAGTCTGAAGCCGTCGACATCATCGAACTTCCCCGACACGCGGATCTCAAGAGCGAAGGCTGGTACGGTGGCGATCTACTGAGCTTCCATCCTTCCGACAAGACACAAAAATGGCTCGCCGCTGAAGGCCTTTTCATGGCCGCGAGCATGCTTGACGCTTCCATCATGAAATCACCACCGAGAGAAGGCTCTGCAACTTCTGAAAAGACGACCTCTGACGAGGAGAGTACGAACAATGACGCATCAAGCCTTGCCGTATCAACCACTGAAGCCAACGTTACTGAAGTCAATGTTAACAGCTACACCAGCTACCACGATCGTCGCGCGGGAAGTGGATTGACGATTCACCATTGGCTACCGAATGAACCCGTTGCGGATAATTCACCCTCCAGCCAGTTGATCATACAAGCCAAGAAAAAGGCCATCGAAGATTCGGCGCTGCCCGTGCATGTTGAGATCCAAAAGCTCTGGGCACGCGACTTACCAATTTGGTTGGCAAGCGGACGAATCGATAGTGTGCAGCTCTTGAGCGATCACCTGACGATTGAAGGTAAGGCCGCGAGCGAAGTCAAGCCACTGGCGATGCCTGACGGAAACTTCAAAGGCGGTCGCGCTGGCGGGCGCATTGTCGAGCAGATCTATTTTCAAATGTTGGAAGCAGGCCTGCGTATCCCGCTCACCGCCGGCAGCGGATTTGCAAAGACGCCTTCTCCACTGGGCTACAATCGCGTCTATGCTTTGATTGGTAACGCCACAAACGAAACTTGGTGGCAAGCAATCCGCGCGGGCAACAGCTTCGTAACCAATGGTCCGCTACTGCGAGTCAACGCGAACGGTATGCCGCCAGGTCATTTGTTTCAATCGAACGAAGCTATCGAACTGGATGTTGGTGTGGTCCTGACCGTCGCCGATCCTGTGGAGTATTTGGAAGTGATCGTTAACGGCTCCAGTGTCTATCGAGCCGCACTGGATGAGTACGCTAAACAAGGCGGAAAGATCCCAACGATCAAAATCGATCAATCGGGCTGGATGGTAGTGCGTGTCATCACCGGTCGCGAGTTCTCTTATCGCATGGCCACGACCTCGCCATTCTATTTTGAAATCGCTGGAAAGCAGCGAGTCCAAGTAAGCGCCGTGGATTACTTTCAGAAGTGGCTTCAGAAGACTCGCGAGGAGATTGCCAAACTTCCTCCCGAGGTCAGCAAGCTTCACCAGCCTTATCTGCAATCCGCCGAGAAGTTCTGGGAAGCTCGTCGACAGCAAGCTTCTAATTGATATGCTGTCCCTCGCTAACGCAGCGGGTTGTGCTCCGCTACAGCCACAGCTTCAGCCGACCGTCTAACATTCCGGGTAGCTTCTTCGCTACCTCTTTAGCAATCTGTCTTGCGTTGTAGCGGACGCTAAAGTGACCTGCAATGATCAGTTCGTTTTTAAATGCATCTTTGCGCTCGATGAAATCATCCAAGTGCATGTGACCATGCTTGTGGATCTTTTCTTTGCGATGCTTGGGCGCAACGAACGTCATCTCAGTGATCAACACTTGCGCTCGCAACATATCCGGGTTGTTATCCAAGCCAGGTGGACTTGTGTCGCCAGTGTATGCCACCAAGGGCATGCGAATCTCAGCGCTGATCTCAACGCCACTCAAACGTAGATCACGAATCTCTGGTCCGGTCAACTGCTGATACTCGGGCTTAAGTTTGTTGCGTCGCTCCCAAATCAAGTAGCCAACGCTGGGGACTGTGTGCGTAGTTGCATGTACGGTCATGACAAGTTCGCGCGACAACTCGATTTCGTCGCCAGCTTTAACTGTGATCCAATTGCAAGGCAGTCTGCCTCGATCCAATCTCTGGAATGACTTGATCATAGAATCCACCGAGGCCGCAGCATGCTCGGGTATGTAAACCGTCGGTGGCTCCATCTTCATCATTCGACGACGAGCCAAATAGACAGGCAAAGCGGCGATGTGATCGAGGTGAGTGTGCGTAATTGCCCAAGTCGCAGTGCCCATGAAGTCCCATGGCTGTGCACCCAAATCAAAGCCGATGCGTAGCTCGGGAATGCGCCAATAGCTCTGTACCGCTGCCCGCGAGTATCCTTCGATCGTCAAATTGCGATGCGTGTGAGTAAGAAAAGGAGCGTTGTCCAGCATCAAGGGAAACCTATCATCGAAATCGAGGTTCGGAGACTAATCCAGAAAAGGATGCTTGTGGCGTTTGGCGGTTTGCGTCTGTGGGATTTCTCGCCGCTTGCTAGAATTGACCCCTTCAACGGCCACAACAGTTTGCTTATCTGGATGGCTTGGTCAACTCGAATGTTCGGGCAATTGCTGATAAGTTGGACATTTCCACACACTTTAAAGTCAGCACGCGCCGCATTGATGGGAAAGTACGCAGAATGTCGCCACAACGAATTGGCCTGACCATGGGGGATCCAGCGGGAGTTGGCCCTGAACTGGTGCTCCGCGCCCTCAGACGCCCAGCGAACCCCAGCGAGCCACAGATTGTCGTCTTTGGGCACGCTGAAACGCTTCAGCGATGTAATGCGTTGCTGTTTCAAGATCCGATTACATACACAGTTGTCAGTGTTGATGATTACGCCAAAGGAGCTGTCCTTCCGCCGACAGGTTCGGTGATCATCGACCATCACAACCTCGCGTTGAAGCAATTCGAAGTTGGCAAGCTATCGGGCGATTGTGGTGAAGCCGCGTTTCGCTTCATCGAGTCTGCGATTGATGCTGCGCTCTCACAAAAGATCTGCGCGGTGACAACGGCTCCGATTAACAAAGAGGCTCTGCATTTAGCTGGCCACAACTATCCTGGGCACACCGAGATCTTTGCCGAGCGCGCCGCCAGTAGTCGTTGGTGCATGATGCAGTACTCGACCAAGATCACCTGCACCTTCGTCACAGTTCATTGCGGCTATAGTCAAGTTCCAGAGCTGCTGACGGTTGAGCGAGTGCTGGACACAATCGAGCTGACGGCCGAGGCGATCGAGCGTATTCGGCACAGGAAGCCTAAGCTTATAGTCTGCGGGCTAAATCCTCATGCTGGTGAACATGGACTATTCGGCAATCGCGAAGAGGAGCGAATCATCGAGCCCGCCATTGAACTGGCTAGGCAAAAGGGAATCGATCTAGAAGGTCCGTTGCCTCCCGATACGGTCTTCCTACCTAACAAACTCGCAAGCTGCGATGCCGTGGTTTGCATGTATCACGATCAGGGACACATTCCAGTCAAAGCCCTCGCCTTCGATTCGGCAGTAAATACAACTTTAGGCCTCAAGATTTTGCGGACCAGTGTTGACCATGGCACTGCCTTTGACATAGCCTGGAAAGGTATTGCGAAGCCCGACAGTCTGTTCGCCGCACTTGAATTGGCTTCGCGGTTGTCAGCCACCTCCTGAATCGAATCGTGCAGTGAACTATGAAGCAGACCATTCTAAGAGTCCTCTTGCTGGTTGGAATAGTCTCGACGAGCTTTATCTTTGCTCAGGAGCAGGAAAAGGTTGATCCTTCCAGCGACGTGTTTGGACTTACCAAGTTATGGAAGATTCATGTTCATCTGACTCAAGAAAATTGGGGCAAAATGCAACCGCAAGGCGGTGGCTTTCCCATGTTTGGCCCGCCAGGAATGCAACCGGGAATGCCTCCTGGAGGAATGCCGCCTGGCGCACAGCGCGGCCCAGCCGGTGGAGCACGACCGCAACCGATGGCGCGACCAGGTAGCTTTGGCTTCGAGTTCGATTACGCAGTTGCAGATATTGAGATTGGCGACGAGCGATTCCAGAACGTTGGCTTGCGATTCAAAGGCAACGGCACATACATGATGTCGGCCAGTACTCGCAAGCGACCCATGAAGATCGACTTCAACCGCAATGACCAGAAGCAGAAGTTTCATGGCTTACAACAACTGAACCTTCAAAACGATGTGATGGATCCAACGCATTTGAAGTCTGCGCTGAGCTATTCCGTTTTTTCCACTGTTGGCATCCCTAGTCCTCGAACTGCTTTTGCTGAAGTGACGCTCACCATCGATGGAGTTTGCGATCGCGAATCTTTGGGGATCTACACGATGGTTGAAGAGATCGATAAATCATTTCTTCGTCGACACTACACCAACGATAAGGGCATGCTGCTTAAGCCAGAGGGAACGCAAGGATTGGAATACAAAGGCGAAGACTGGAAGGACTACGAGTGGTACGAACCCAAGTCCAAGCCAACTGACGCGCAAGGCAAGCGGCTGATCGAGATCACGCGACTGATTGCCCAAGCTGATGACGAGGCTTTTCGCCAGCAGATCGAATCAATACTGAATGTCGAGCAGTTCGCCAAGTTCCTCGCTGCCAACACCATGCTCGCGAACATGGATAGCTTTCTTAGCCAAGTTCATAACTATCTGGTTTATTTGCCAACCGACACGAGCAAGTTCGAATTCCTGCCCTGGGATATGGACTTGTCATTCGGCGCGTTCTTTCTGGCGGGCTCAGCCGAACAGCTACAAGACTTGAGCATCACACATCCGCACGTCGGTCAGAATCGATTGATTGAGCGACTGATGGAGTGGGATAAATTTCAGAAGATCTACCGCGATCAATTACGATCGATGACACAAAAGTGCTTTGGCGAAGATGGGTCAACACTGACCGAACTCGCTACACTCAGAAAGGAGTTGGCTCAACCGCTTGCGGCCGAAGCGAAACGCGCCGAGCAAATTCAACAGCAAGCGCAACAGCGAGGTGGCTTCGGGGTCGGTCCTGGTTTTGGACCTCCCGGCGCATCTCCCGGAGGCCCCTTTGGTAACCAGCCACCGATCGAAACATTCATCGCCAAGCGTCGACAATCGATCATGGATCAACTGGATGGCAAGTCGGAAGGAAAGTTGCCCGGCAGTCCGTTTGGCGGCCCCTTTGGTCCTCCAGGTGCAGCGCCCGGCGGTGCCCCAGGTGGTGGGCCTCCCGGTTTTCCTGGTGGCCCCGGTCTTCCTAGTGGCCCAAATGGTCCCGGCGCTCCGGGCTTTCAAGGTGGTCCTGGATTTCAAGGCGTACAGGGTATGACTGGTGGTCCTGGAATGAGGCCGATGGGCGTTGGCAATGTGCTCGCTCCTGCTGTACTCGCCGCTGCGGATGGCAATCGAGACCGACAAATCGATAACGATGAGTGGAAGTTGATTACTGACAAGTGGTTCCAGCAGTGGGACAAAGACAAAGACGGAAAGCTCAGCGACAGCGAACTCACCGCCGGTCTGAATGCTCTACTGCCACGCTAACGCGGACGCCGGGGACGTTAGGCTAGGCCTCTTCACTCGCCTAGGTTGAACAACTTTCAACCAACTCGAGTTCGATAAATACTGGAAGAGTGATCTCACGGCGGCGCTAAGGCACGGAGTTGGCTAATCCAAGTTTTTACACTTTGCGCACGCACGTCTAGATTTAAGGTTCAAACGAGACGCCAAGCGATTCCGGCTTGTTTCCAAAGTCCAACGATCTCTAAGCCATTGACTTGGAACTTGACTTGGAACTTGACTTGGTCCTGGACGTTCCGCCGTGTAAGCAGGTTGACAAACCGCTAGGGGGTTAAGTCCGACCTACTTTTCGCGGTAAACAGCTTGAACGGCCGGAAACGCGGCAACTTGCGGCTTGACCATCGGGGGGTCGCAATGAACAATCTTTGCTACCTCGCCGAACTCGACTCGTCGGCGCTCCAAAAACCTCAAGTGAATTTCATGTCCTCAATAGCTCAAGTTCCAGACAGCCGTGGACGTTTTGGCGATTTCGGTGGCCGTTACGTGCCCGAAACGCTCACGCGAGCTCTGGATGAATTGGTGGTCGAATACGATGCGGCCAAACGCGATCCCAAGTTTCAAGCCGAATTAGATCACTTGCTCAAGACTTTCGTGGGCCGCCCTTCGCCTCTGTACCATGCTAAGCGGCTGAGCCAAATGGCGGGTGGAGCTCAGATTTGGTTCAAGCGAGAAGACCTCAACCACACCGGCGCTCACAAGATCAACAACGCCCTCGGGCAAGCTCTGCTTACTTTGCGAATGGGTAAAACTCGAGTCATCGCGGAAACGGGCGCGGGACAGCACGGCGTAGCGACGGCAACCGCCTGTGCTCACTTCGGCTTGACCTGCGTTGTCTACATGGGCGAAGAGGACGTGCGTCGTCAAAAGCCCAATGTGTTTAGTATGAAGCTGATGGGAGCCGAAGTTCGCCCTGTCACCAGCGGCTCTAGGACTCTCCGCGATGCAGTCAACGAAGCGATGCGAGATTGGATGAGCAGCGTCGAATCCACGCACTACATCATCGGCTCGGTCATCGGACCGCATCCGTTTCCGATGATCGTTCGCGACTTCCAATCGGTGATCGGTAGTGAAGCTCGCGAGCAATGTTTAGAGACGCTCAAGCGTCTACCAGACATCGTTGTCGCTTGCGTTGGTGGTGGTTCAAACGCTGCCGGCATGTTCTATCCATTTATCGAAGACAGCGAAGTTCGTCTGATCGGCGTTGAAGCTGGCGGGCATTCGTCGGAGCCTGGTCAACACGCGTCGCCGCTTTCCTTGGGGCGACCTGGAGTGTTGCACGGCACGATGAGCTATGTGATGCAAGACGAAGATGGACAAACAGCTCCCGTGCATAGCGTCTCGGCTGGACTAGACTATCCAGGTGTTGGACCTGAACACAG
>CAUJKA010000286.1 GCA_963204965.1 Planctomycetota bacterium
CTGGGATCGAATGGAAAATAGGCTCGCTGAAGGAGAAGGAAGTAGTGTTGGAAGTAGCGCAAGCAGTGGAGGTGGAATCATTGGTGGTAGTTCGGGTACTCGACTAACCATCAGTGCAGTGGATTCCGAAGCAGCTGAAAACCACGTCTTTTATTGTCCAGAACCTTCAAACTCAGGTTCCTTCAAAGTCACGCTTACTCAGGGAACGTGGACCGGTGGGAACATCACAGTTAACTTGAGTGGAACTGCGACTCCAGGAGATGATTACGACCTTGCAACGGGACCAACTAGCGGTACAACAGCTACCTTTTTCCTACCAGCAATTCCCGCTGTCGGCTTATCCTATCTCATCGGCGTTAATGCTATTGACGACAAAGTTGAACCGGGATTTGTTGAAGCTTCAGGTAGCACAGAGCAGGCAACAGAGTCTGCCATCATTACCGGGCCAAGTATCTATGTTTCTGGAACGGCGGCGATTTCGATTCTTGATTTGAAAGAAAAGCCAACCTTAGAGACTCCCTTTGCCACGGCTCGTGAAATGCCCGTTTCGCTTTTACCTCCCAACTTGAGGTCTACACCAGATGGAACGTTCGGCCAATTTGAGCTTGTTCCCGAAAGTGGCATGACTATTTGTAGTTCATTCTACTGGGAGCTTGACGAATCCTCTGCTAAAGCTGCTACTCGCGGTGGCGACTACACCTTATTGGATGATGACCCATCACCACTAACCTTTTCTCAACCCTATCCAGTTACATTTCCATGGCTCTGGCGTTCCAATTCTCGAATTGCCACCGATCCTGAAAAGGCTCGGCTTCGCGTTGTAGCCTATGAAGACGGCGTTCTTGAGGAAACCGAAACCGTTAAGGCAAGGGCTGTCGCCGCCATCAATCCGAATCACGTTAGTGATCCAGTTCCAACCGCACCTTCGGAAGAATTTCAAATCAAGACGGACTGGAAGACCATCAACATTATTAACGACTATCAAGATGGCAGCGTTGAATCGGATTCGAAGTCCTCTTGCTCGTGCTCCTGCCCAATATGCGTTGACGGAAACGAGGTTACTCCGGACCTGAACAGCGGTTCGGTGAAAGTTGGCTTACTCGGCGGTTTGATCTCAGCAACTTCGTCCAGCCAAGAGGGTCTGTTTCCGGTGATGCAAGTCGGTATGAAATTGCCTGCGGGAAGAGCCGTCCCCAGCAGCTTGCAAGTCAAACTTAATGTCGTTGAACCAGACATGGACGCCAATAACAGTCCAGTTGGACTCGGACGAAAGACTGTAACTACCAATCCACAAGTAGCCCCTACCGTCAGTTTCTCCGTGCCAGCGGGTACAGCTCCGGGCTCAACATTGTGGTTTACGATGCAGGCGGACCTTTCGGCACATGCAAGAGCTTGGACGGGCTCGATTGCACAAGAGCGACTGCTGCCGCTTGAGTTTTTCGTTTCGGCCAGCTTCAACGCCGGAACCAATGCTGCGAGTACATTTAGCGGTTTCATCGCGAGGACGACACAACTCCTACGCGATGAAAGAGCCAGCAATATTTCACCGACTCTCGGCGGCAATCTGACATTGGGCGGAATGGACCGTTTGATTCGCAACACCATGATCATGGTGCCTGACACCCCAAACGGCGGATCATCCTTGGGCAAAGTCACCTACCAACAAGGTTCCATGCTTGTTCGCGCCGGCGGTGGCTACACTTGGTTTGCTAACAGTACAGGTTCTGGCCCCGATTCTCAAGACTCTTTAAGCGGGGATGTCATCACCGACAGTCGAGGCAACAGAAAGCGCTTTAATACGCTTGGTCAAATGATTGAAATGGAATTGGCCACAGGGGACAAAACTACTTTCAACTACCTCACCGATGGATCGATTCAGAGAATAACCGACCCCCGCGGGCAACAAACGAACTTCACATATCTTCCAGGAGCAGACAATACCAAGCGACTGCTCATTAAGACAACGAATTCATTTGGCAATGATACGAACTATGACCTTTTGTGGACCCCCGTGACAACCGCGGGAGGCAGCCTCACTATCACCTACGATGATCCGGATGGTACAGGTCCAAGATTAGCAAGGCAGGATCTCGTCACTTACAACAGGTATGGTCTGATCAATACGCTAAGATCTGGCGATATAAACGGCCTAACTCGAATGACTTCGATTAGCTACGAGATTGTAGCTGACGCCTCGGGCAATGTTACCCTTGGAACACGCAGAGTCTTGAATATCAACTATCCCGACAATAATCGGCGTGTCTTCATCAAGTCAGCAGCTCGCAATCAAGGTGTCATCACTGCGTTGGGCACCAGCACCAATATCTCAAATACTGATCCACGAGCTCTTCGGATCTCGTCAGTTTCATCGAATCCAACAAACAACTACTCTGTGATTCAGGAATCGAATGGGCCTTTGGGAGTGAATGCACTTGCAACGTCAGTCTACCAATTGGACCAGCGTGGACGCGTCCTGCGCTACTGGGACGCCGAACAGATTGAAGCTCTTGGAATCGCCAGCACTCTAACGGTCCTCTCGGGGAGTGAGAGTCTAGGGATAAGCGATTCCGCAGCTAACACACTAGTCGCCAATAGGAATCGTAGCTGGGAATACAATCGACAAGCGACTCAAAGGAACAGCTTCGGTACAGTCATCGGCAACGATTGGGGCGAAGTTCTCTCCACGGTTGCTCCACAAACTTCTAGTGGAAGACAGACCGTTACTTGGTCCTACACGAACAATAACCCTACATCTCAGCAAATGCCAGGACAAAACGCTGAGTCGCTGACGTGGAACAACACTTTTGGGGTACTCACTAAGTCAATCGATGAGTACCAGAATATCTTTGATCAAGGCATCGATAGCTTCGGTCGAATCACCAGTCAAACATGGAGCCAAGGCTCTGCAAAGTGGCAGAATCCAAATTGGAACCTGGACGTCAATAACGATGGAAATCTAACTCCCAGTGATGTGTTGGCAATCATCAATTTGCTCAATGCTGGAGGTGGTGGACCCGTTCCGCAAGCCCCTGCTGCTCCGCCGCCATTCTACGATGTCAACGGGGACGACTCGATCACACCAATAGACTCGCTGCTCATCATCAATGCACTCAATGCGGGTGGAGCCACTCCGCCTGGGAAGCAGAGCATAGGGTACATTTACAATGCTCCAGTTGGACTTCCGAAGTACTTAGTCACACAGTCCACAGTGAAGACCGGACGATCGGAAGGAGATCTTGTAACCAACTACTCCTACATCAACTTTCCAACCAATCAAGCGATTCACGGTCGCCTAAATCAAGTCACGCAAGTGACCGCCAGTGGCGATGCGACAACGACCTACCTGTACGATGGTCGCGGCAACGTCAATCAGATCACGGATCCTGTAGGTCGCATTACTCGGATGTGGTACGACAATCTTGATCGATTAGTTGCTCGAATGAGCCCTGATCCTGATGGTACAGGCCAACTACTACCGGTTCTGGAACGCTGGGACTACGATATCTTTAACAATGTTATCGCTACTGAAGTGATCAACTCGACGATTCAAAACAACCTGCTTGTGGTAACTGCCCTCAAGACTGGTTATCGATACGATTCGTTGAATCGTCGTACCGAAATCAACACGCAAAATCCCAACATCAAGTGGTACCTCTCGCAGGGTCCTAGCGGTATAGTCGAAAGTACAACTGCACCAACGACTACTTCGTCAATCACTTCGACAGCTTTGGAAGCATATGCCTTCGGTAATTCGCGAATCCTGAATGCGCCCAGCATTTCAGTTCCGACTCAACTTGGATGGAGGCAAGTAACGACTTACTTTGCTAACGCGGGTGAGATAAAGGTCACTGAATCCAACTCGAATGCCGCAGGAAGAACGACAACATATCTGCTAGATCGACTCAATCGACTCAAACAAGAGATCACGCCACCTACAGGCGGAGGCGTAATCAACGCAACCGGTGTTGCGATAACGACTGGATTGACTACTTCGTACGCGTACGATGCGCTGGGTAACGTATCCAGCGTTACTGACCCTCTCGGCAATGTGACAAGCTTTACCTACGACCTTCTCAATCGACCTTTGACGGTGACCCAACCCGCTCCGACCACTACGCCTCCTTCCTCTCCGATCGTAAGCCAATTCAGCTACGAATCTATCGCAAGGAAGGGTCTTAAGATCAATGCGATCGATCCAATGGGAAATACCGTTAGTACCCAGCAAGATATGCTTGGACGGACAATCGCTGTCACAGGCAACACGCCTAACTATACGATGGAGTATTGGCTAGATGGAGCTGTCAAACGCGTGACAGATGCGGCGTCACAATCTACGCTCTACGACTATGATCGCCGCGGACTGCTGAAGTCCATTACGGCACCTTCGCCCGGAAATGGCGACGCTAGTTCTGTGAGCAATTTTGTTTACGCACTAGACGGACAACTGCTGAAGTCCATCGATCCGCTACTTCGGGAAACAAGCTACTCTGTCGATGCAGGCGGCCGAGTGACTCGAGTAACACAGCCTGATCCAGATGGAACGGGCCCGCAAGTCGCGCCCTTCCAACAACTGACGCTCGATAGCTTGGGAAATGTGATGGCCAGCAGCGATGCGTTGGGCCAAACCACTCGTGTCACCCGCGACGCTTGGTTCCGCACACTGACCAGTACGGATCCTGCCTTAGCGGTTACTTCAACTGTCTATGATGTCTTCGGTAACGTTTCCAGCGTCACAGATCCCCTGAACAACCAAACACTGTACACCTACAACAACTTGAATTGGCTGTTGACCGAAAACAAGGCAGTCACAGGAGGTGCCAGAAACTACTCCTACGATTCGCTAGGAAATGTTCGCAGGCTGATCGATCGCAACGCTCGAACCACAACTTGGACTTATGACAAGCTCAGCAGGCCGGTTTCGGAGGTTTGGACCACTGGCACAACGACCAATCGGACGCTGAGCTATACCTATGACGCGGCCAGCCGCATGACTGCCGCTACGGACAGTGATTCACTGGCTCCTAATTTTGCCTTTGCTTACAACACGCGGGGCGAGATGATTGGCGAGCAGCAAACGCACAAGATGATGGCTGGAAGCAATGTCCTGTTCGGTCGCGGCTATGACTCCTTAGGAAATCAAACAACTTTGTCAGCCAATCTCGGTGGCAGCATGTCTGCCCTCGGAATAATTAGTGGAGGAGTCTGGGATTTTCTGAATTCGATGAGCTATGATGGAATGGGCCGCCAGAAATCGGTGACACAGTCCAGTTCCACGGGATCCAATGCCGTGTCCGCTAAGACCGCAACTTTTCAATACGACGCTGCTTCCCAGCTCACTGACGTGCGGCGCTATGCAGCCACGACGGCAGACCCGGCTAGTTTGAAGATCCATTCGCGACATGCCTTCGACGGTTTAGGTCGCTTAACCAGCATTACTCATGGCAAGACGGAGATTGCGGCTGGGCAGAACTGGAGCGGAACTAGCGCCGTGCCAGCCTCGTTAGGCACCACGAATATGTTGGCGGCCTATTCTCTAACCTACGATGCAGACAACCGGATCACTGCCTTAGCTTCGTGGCGCGATGCGTATAGCACGGCTTATACCTACAACACGACCGATCAGTTGACAGCCGCAACATCGACTGTGATCGCTGGAATGACCTTGCCCAATCCACTGCCGGCTGCCGAGTCCTACAATTTGGACGCCAATGGCAATCGAAGAACCGCAACGGGCGTCAGTCAATCCGCTGCGGGCACTCATAATCGACTTCAGACAGATGGTACTTTCAACTACATCTACGACAACGAAGGCAATACTACTCGACGGACCCGTATCGTCGGTGGTCAAGTCACGGATTACACCTGGGATCATCGTAACCGGCTAACCAGTGTTACTGAGCGCGTTTCAGCGACAGGTGCGATCACCAAGCGAACCGAGTTTGTCTACGATCTATTTAACCAACGCGTTGGAAAGCGATTGGATATCGGAACCATCGGAACATGGGATCGTTATGAAGAGTACATTTGGGCCGATGGACAAGAGGTCCTGCGAATGGTTGATAGCGATGGGCAGGGAGCGGCTCAACCGTTCCGACTTACCAATCGTTATCTTTGGGGACCAGCCGTTGATCAACTGCTGGCCGACGAACAGTACGCTGCGGGATCCGGACCGGCAGTCGGCGCAACCACTGCTAGTGCTGCAGTTGGAGCCAACTATTGGGCGCTCACCGATCACCTGGGAAGCGTCCGTGACTTGGTAAACAACAATGGAGTTATCCGCGAGCACAACGTCTACGACAGCTTTGGACGGCTAGTCCGGGAGGTCGACTACAACGCCGCCGGTACAGTTATCGCCAGTACTGATCCAGCCGCCGTCGACACGCTCTTCGGCTACACCGCTCGCGACTTCGACGCCGACGTCGGCTTGCAGTACAACCGTGCTCGCTGGTACGACGCCACCAACGGTCGTTGGCTATCCCAAGACCCCATCGGCTTCGCCGCCGGCGACGCCAATCTCTATCGCTATGTTCGGAACGGAGTGACCGGGGCGACTGATCCAAGTGGACTTTTCAAATTCTGGGTACATGAAGACATAACAAAAAAGGCGTTTATGGAACTTGGCTATAGTCCGCTAGATCGGTTCGTCTCCGAAATAATCAAAGAAAACTTAAATACTGATCGACACGTAATTAGTTTTATGTTTTACGCAAAAGACACCTCGTATTCTGAAAGGGGATATGATAGACCTGATACACTCAACAGACCTGACTACCACGCGCAGAAAAAGGGATTTTCAACTACTTTGAAAATGAATGTTAGTGATATTGAGGCGCTACTCTGTACGGGCGAATTTGATTTGAATGCTGCTACAATTTTAACATGGAAGATCGGGCAATCACTACACTTAATACAAGATTTTTTCACACACACCGATTGGATTAACGGAAAAGACTTGAAGCCTTACTACGAAGCACATTGGCTAGCAGATACCGAAAACCAAGCTTTGCTCAAGCTAAAACAAGCTGCATCCAAACGTGAGAACACCCCGCATAATGAGGCCCCATCGATTACCGATCTCATCGAAGGCACGGGCGACGTGGAACATGTATTGTTTTTTGAGGGTGGGACCGGTTTTGAAAACGATCCACATAATCTATTTGCGGCAGACGACAAACTAACTAATTTTGGAAGAAGTAGGATTGAGAAGTTTGAAAACGCTTTTGAAGACGCTAAAAGCCAAGCTCTTGCCGCAACAAAAGCATTTATTAAGCACCTGGAAGGACTCGACTGTCATGGCCGTCTGCACAAATTACTGACATATTAGAAGGTCAATAATAATGATACGGGTATTCACACCAATTGGCTTACTGCTCACCTTTCTGGGATTCTCGTTTGCTTGTGCTCAAGAAACGTCGCCTAGCAACTGGCCCACTCCAATTGAGTTCATTTGGGGTTTCCACGATTCATTCATTGTTGCCCACGAGAATCAGTTCTCAATTGTAAAAGCGACTAGGAAATCCCAGAAGGACGCCGAGTTTAAAGTCAATCGAATCAATGATGTTCAACGAGTTGCAGTTGCCCTAAATGGCCGGACATTTGTTACGCAAGAAACTGAGCCGAACATCTGCATTTCTGAGTTTTTTCAAGATCTGGAGAAGAAAACTGTCGGGCACATTGATCGAGAAAAAAAGCAGCGATACGGTCTAATAAGTAATGAATCAGGAACCATCGTCTGGTTGGTCTTTGAGGGAAGAGCGGTCGCGTTTGACGTTGCTCGCGGTCTGCCAATTGTAGACTTCCATTCGGACACTCTGAATTTGGAAAGCTGTGTATTCTGTGCAACTAAGAAGGATCTCATCGTTGCTAGAATAGATCATGACCTATCAAAAACAGGTCCAGGAATCATAAGGTGGAATGGCAGAGTACTGCGTAGCACAGAAGCTGCACTCACCCCGCTGTTTAGCGTGGATGGGATGCTGTTTCTTTGCATGGTCGTCGGACCCTCGGGTGAGTTGATAATATGCGCACGTGAAGATCTTCACGCTCCGACTTCCGGACTTGTGCGTTGCCTGGAGGCGGGCACGTACCAAATGAAGTGGGAGACGACTTCTGAGTATCCGCTCAGTGCATGTGTTTGTCGTGATTTACTTCTTCTGACAAGTGGAGGGAAAACTATTTGCGCTTACGATGTTAGGGACGGTACTCTGCTTTCACGAGTCAAAGTAGGAGCATCCGATTGGGGATTGGTTGCCTGTACTAACGATGCAACTAGTATGGTGACGACATCTATCGACGGAACACAAGTTTCCGATCTGCTAGACGTTTCTACATTTATCAAAGAAAAAAAGTGAGTCACTGTCTTCTGAATTTGACGACATTCAGTGTCCAAGGTCACTTAGGATACCAGCTTCTGAGTTGCAAAATGAAACCCTTTCACGGTGTGCTCGCTCCGATAGTCTGTCTTGCAGCCCCTCTCGCCAATTCATCCATTGCGCAGGATTCTGTCATTAGGATCGAATACTCCAAACCAATCGTTGGAATTCAAGCGACGCCAAACGAGCTGATCATTAGTAGTCAGTTTGGGATAGAGTTTATTCCAAAAGAACAGTCGAAGAAATGGACATCTGCTCAGGCGTTGGTGGGCTTTGCAACGTCATCACGCGGAAGAGTTTTTGCGACAGCGAAGTCGGATTCCAATTTGAGCATAGTCGAGCTTAGCCAAGATGCTGAACCAACTCGCATCGTCGAGTTCCCAATCCAAGATTGGATAAGACATGACCTGCGGTCCAACGAGGATGGATCGATCCTGTGGTTGGTTAGGAAAGAAGAGGTTGTAGCTATCGACACACGCCAGCGCGAAGTCATGAAAACAATCAAGATACCGGGACTCAATTTTGATTTTTCGGTTCAAATGGCAGCGGTGGGCAAACGGCTAATTTTCGCACAGACTGACGTAACCAAAATTGCTGCTTGGAATCTCTATTCGGTTTCCGTTGATGAGCCAGAGAAGAAGCGTCTTTTTGACGTAGAGATGCTGATTGTCCATATCTGCGTCGCCGACTCGGGACATGTTATCGTCAGCGGTCGCGACGAATTGCATGCCGCCGAATCTGGGTTTCTTCGGTGTCTGGATGCAAAGACACTAACCTCTCGGTGGAATAACGAACAAATCCTTCCGCTTGGAATTGCCGCTCACGACCATCGAGTCGTAGTGACGGAGGGCGGAAACTGGATATCTTCGTTTAACGTTGAGGACGGTAAGCCAACAGGAAGGCTGACGGTAGGTAACGATAAATTAGCACTGCTAAAAGTAGCTGCTAACGCAACCACGATCTGGGCTCTTGGCTCTGACCGAAAGACGCTCTTCGAATTCAAGTCGCCGCAGTGGGATGTGAAGGAATGATTACGAAGTCATCCGATTGCTCTACTCTGGGCCAGTGAACAAGTCGAAGGATGTTAGGATTCCTTAGTTGTATTGCCTCACTTCAACTCGCCGGGCAGGTCAGCTCAACACGTGAATCTGATTCAAATTGTCTTGCGGGTTATCATCGGGTTGAACGGAGTCCTACTGACATTTGGTGGGTCTAGCTTATTCCTCATCTTGCTTGCGGTAGGGCCTTGGATGAATCAAAGGTCTCCAGACAGTGAGTCGATTTTTTACGGACTCTATGGCTTATTACTCTTCTTTTTCGGAGCCTATCAACTGATCGTGTCCGTCAGAAACTTCAACGGTCGTTCATTGGCAATTGGTTATTCCTTGTGTCTTGCTGGATTTCTGATGGCACCGTGGGCTGCCTGGGTTGAAGTTGGAGTCTTTATCACGGGGATGGTGTTGCTGGGGCAGCAGCGAGAGAGGATTGAATGACAGCGATCTTCGAAGATTTTCAAAAATAGTCAAAAACTGTTAAGGTGGGTGACCGTGCGAAAAACGTGGGCTATGTCCCCGTGCCCATAGTCCCCCGAATACGATTTGTCCTCGAAGCGAGCGTGAGTTAAATCGAAAAGCAGTCATGCCGAATACTTCGAACAATTCATGAGGCTGAGAACGCGAACTAAAACGAAGGGCGATACGCAGAACCAGATTCCTGCTATGGCGAGAACGATCCTTATATCGTGGATCACTATCCATGCACCAATGACTGGAGGAATCAGCAACAAGACATCTATTGCTCCTGTCACAAAGCCATCAAGAAGGATTCGGAACAATGAGGCATCGCGTCGGTGAAGAATCTCGCATGCTTTGTAGACCTTGCCTGCGTCGAACAGAGCGAGCTGAGACAGGATAGCAGGACGAAACAATGAAATCGGAACTGCTTTCAAAAAATCTTGGATTGAAAAGCCGGAGTAAGCTGATGCAAGAACCGCCGTTACAAGAGCGAGATACACAACAGCTACACCGAAGATTAGAACAGCTCTGTTCAACATGGGATTCTTCGTGCCCCCTTGGCATAGCGGATATATTCTTCGGTGCCATCTTCAAACGGTAGACTTATTTGTACTGTGAAATGCTACCATATCGCAAGATGAATAGGAGACTCTGAAACATTGATAGGAAATGCGACGTCGTCGAATTCTAATCTGCTTCAATTGAAGCAAAAACTCAACTCCACATGGTTGGTATCATCTCTTTTTGCCAAGCATTTTCGGATCGCGAGCCTTGAAAATCGCGGCCAGCTAAACACTCCATCCAGCCTCTACCACACAATCGCCGTCAAACTTCACAAAACCACCAACTTCCCCTGCGTCGATAATTAAGTCAGTCATAATTAGCAGTTCAAAGGAGCCGTCGTCGAAGAGTTCAAGGTCTATACGCTTCGTCAAATCAATTTTGACATCATCTTTGGGCTTAAGAAATCCGAACAATCGTTGCCGCTTTGGCTTAGGCGGCAATGAAGCAATTGCCAGTTCCACTATTTGGTCAAGCTGTGGAAGAATTGTCGCCCAAATTCGCTTTTGCTCTTCACTGGGTGTATTTCCGCTACCAAATATCCGAAGTTCACTTTTCCCATTACTCCAATCAGAAATCCAACTATGGCTAAACGACTGGTAATACCCAAACATTTGTTCCGATATTGACTTATGGCCAGATACCATTGGGCTCCAATTATGCGGACTCTCGCTATTGCTCAACATATCCGTCCTCTTCTTCGCAAATGGCCTGCATCAGAAGCCACCGACGGGTCAACAACGATCTAACAGGACGACCAAACGGGGCCACCTCACGATTCATGGTGCATCATTTGTTTCATTTCAGAAAGCTACTAAGTCGAACCTTAGTTTTGGATCTAGCTCCAAGCGATCATTGATGCGGCCCACTACCTTTACCCTTATTCCTTCTCCATAAACTGGGCCCAGAGAGTCCTCAAAAAAAACATACATTTCGAAATAGATTAGAGATATACCTTGATTATTGATGAACTGTTCTAGAACCCATCCTGAATCGTAAATTCTCACTGTTGTCAAAGTACACCTTGCCGGGCGAGGATCATCGACAGATGAATCTGCGGACAACCAGTTTTTCGCCTCATTAGCTATCAGTTCACGGTTGTGTGACCAGAATTCTGAGAAACGACTCGCTAGCGGTGCCAGGCTTTGAACCAATTCCGTTTGATCTGCTTTTGCGTCAATTCCTAGTTTAATCGTTCTGCCTTCAAACCTAACGTTCGCATCCCAAAAAAGTCCATTCCACGTGAACCCGTTTATCTCTCTTGCTACCATTACTTCTTCCACCAAAGAGCCCAATATTCGGACCGATCGATCCATCACCGTTCGGATTCTGATTCTTCAACGATTCTAAGTGAAGCTGTGTTGGGATCAATTCCAGCTCGCCCTTTTTGTGCATATCGAGGTACATCGTCAACCCAAACTGGGCCCGTTGGATTAGCGTGGTCATCAACAACTGGACTCATATTCGAAGGGACCTTACCCATTTGTTCTTGGAGTTCATCCGTGTCCGGTACTTCGTTATCCGAAGTTGTATGTCCATTTTTCGGGAGTCCAGAAGCCTGACTCCCATGAGTCGTGGGTTTGGTACTCGCGGGCTGTAATCTGTGATTTTTCAATCTCAAAATAGAACAGAGCCTGTTTGGGTCCAGAGAAGTGACTGCTGTTGTCAACGTTAAAGGTGGGTATGCCTTGATCCTTGGGCTTGTTGGATCCGTTCCAACGGAAGACGTTTCGAACATGGGTGTGGCCGTAAAGAATGGCCGCGACGTTGTAGCCCTTTAAGGCTGCATGAAAGCCGCTTACATCTTCGGGATCCCATTCCATCGTCATTGCCTTGGAATCATCTACGGGCAAGGCTTGAGCATATCGAAGCACGTCGACGTGATGGGTAATGACGACCGGCCGACCGGAAGAACCGACATGCTCTTTCAGGTCGTCAATCAAAAACTGTAGACTATCCAGCGGAGCGTAACGACGTCGACGAGCTGTGCTGCTAACTTGGCCTACAACTATTCCAAGATTCACGCAATGCACTGGCCCCCAATCCCAACTGTAGTGGACTCCACTGTTCGAAACGTTGTTCACGCCGGTGCGATGTTTATTGCGCTCGATCATCCCCTTCACAGCGAGGCCGTCGCCTTGCGGGCTGTCGTGATTGCCATGAACCTCGTAGATCGGCAGCTTCAACCTACCATCCTGGCCAGATAGTCCAAAGGTGTCGACAAATGCCGACCATTCGGTAGCCTGCATTTTCACGTTGGCTTTGTCGCCGGTATCGATGCAATCGCCAGCATGAATAACGCCACGTGCTGCTTTCACTACTCCTCCGCCGCTAAGCTCTGGTATCGCCGCTCCAGGTAGTCGGTTCAATGTATCCACCAGTCGCGAAGTTACCAACTGCGAGCGTGCGTCGAGCTTCGCGGTGTCGTCTGCCTGAGCTAAGAAATGTGTGTCGCCAACTAAGAAAAAGGCTACCGTCTCATCGTTGGCTTCGTTGGAACGTTCCTGCGGAATGCTCGGTAAGACAGCAGTGGTTGGCAACGTTGCTGTAGCTGCCATCGTTGATAGGAACTGTCGACGATTCGTTGTAGCCATAAATGCGTCTCTCGATTATTTAGGGTTGAGCTTGAGGAATAGCTCATCGACTTTGCTAGTGATTAGCTCTTCGACTTGGGGTGTGTAGGCGGCGCGATGGCCGTACTCGAACATGCCTGTCGAGCCTTCATAGTCGCCTTCGCGAAGGACTCGCAAGCTGGGAACGTAACTCAACAGGTCGTTGTTGTAGCCGCAGACCCAAGTTGAGTTCCAGCCGTAAGCGGCTTTGAATTTGAGCGAATAATCGACGACCGTTTCGCCAGTTAAGGCGATGAGTGTTAACTCCTTACCGAACTGCCAAACTTGAATCGGATAGTTGACGCGGTCGGGCAAGGATCCCAACGTTTCGTATTGCCGCTGGAAGTGCTCGAATTCGCGTCGTTGCATGCCGCTTAGTTTCGGAATCGCTTTTCCAACTTCATCCAGTGTCGGTCCTGGTTGCAACGGCAGCTCAGTCTGTCCCATGGTTGTGCGAAGCGCGCTACTGAGCGGCTTCATCTCGGAGGCGATTACTTGCCTGACTGCCTCTGCCAAGATATCGCCGTACTTCGAAGCCAGTGAAGTCGCTTCGGCATCGTTACCGCGGATTCTAGGCAGCGGATTGGCATCGCCTCCACAATTCTGCATGAACATGGCCACTGCTTCGGGATATTGCCGCTCTAGGGCAATCTGCGCGAATCCTGCATAGTCGCCGTTGATGCTCAATCCACCCAAGGCTGTAGTGTGACACGAGTAACCGAAGAGAATCCCTTTGATCTTCCCAACCGCTTTGACGACGAGCACAGGCACATCGTGATCGACTGGTCCGCCTAGTGATCGAGTAGCTGCACCACGGGCGCGACGACGATTGACGGCGATGCCTGCTAAGCCTTGTTCAAAAGTCAATTCTGCTGGTTCCAGCGCGGCGATGGCGGCAGCGATGACTTCACGATACTTCTGATACACCATGGCCGTGTATCGATCTTTGGCTAAGGACTCTTCCGAGTTGAGCTCGTAGTACAGCCACAAGACATCCTCGGTCACCGGACACGAATGATTGTGAGAGGTGTTGAGTATCAACCGATCGCGCGAAAGCCCGTGAGTTTCCAATGCTCCTTTGGCGATGACTGCCACCATCTTATCGCTCAAGCCGACCAAGTCCGCGGTAACGAGTACGGAGAGCTTCCCCGACTCATCGCGGAGAGCCAGCGCCTTGAGCCAGATCGCATGTTCGACACGTTGCGACATGCGAGTCTTACCTCCGTAACCAGCCAGCGGTACGGATTCTTTAGGAGTGATGTCCGCCTTGGCCAGGCCGGCTTGCCATTGTGCCAACACGTCTGGCGACATTGCGTTCCATGTTAGAAGGATGACTAGCGTGGACAACCATAGACGCTGCCTTGAGCATACTTCGTAGGTCCCCATTGGTTTCGGTCCCTTCATCAATTGGATCGTAGTGGACGAGGTAACGAGTCCTGTCACACGAAGATTTGCGGGGACTCGTAACCTCGTCCACTACAGAGCTTCCGATTGTAACGCTTAAGCCGTTAAAGTTGACTCTTTCTTTTACGGAATTGTTGCCAGAAAGCATCACTGGTTCTAGTTCGTCTGGCATAGTTTCAGGTGCGTTTGTTCTCAAAGGAAATCGATCCATGTCGCCCTCCAATTTCATAGCCAGTTCGACTACTTGGAAGTTATTGGAAACTACGGAAACTCCAGCCGCATTAGTGCTGCTTGGGGCAGGCTTGACACATCCGGTCCCGGAAGTCCGACACGCCAGCTTAAAATCGCTGATCGTTCGCAACAGTGATACAGCGAATATGCTGATTTTGACGCATTGGAATGTCTACGGCGCCAAAGATCATGCACTTCTTCGCTCGCATGCGTCTCAATTTGCTTCTGCGGTTCGAACGCTGCTCTCACGAGGTTCGATGGCGATTAAGAGCATGATGCTCGAGGCCATTTCGCAGCTCGACTTGTGCGAGTCGGTGGACATGCTTTTGGAACTTGCCATCAATGTAAAACACCCGCTAAACGAACAGGCCGGCGAGTGCTTGCTGTCCATGTGTCGCACTTGGGGCTCGGCCAGCCGCCACGGTGAGACTCGTGGAGCAACACAACGACCGACTCTTGTGCATATGTTGCACAATGAACTTCTGCGGAATCCGAAAAACGATCTGATCATCAAGGCTTGGCTCTCCGTGGTCCATTGGGAAGACGGACAACAGCGCAGCCTGTTGGCCGATACCAGCAACACTGCTTACTCCAGTATGCTCAAGGCCTTTAGCGAGACCGAAGATCCAGGTGCTCTTCAGTTGCTAGCCGGCTACTTCTGGCGTTCGACTACGCCGGCGAGTATTCAAGCGACGATCTCCGAACAAAAGAGCCCTGCTCTAGCTATCGAGATGGCCAAGCTGATCCCTGATGAACAACTTGAAGCCATCCTCTACCGCCTGCGAACTGCGAAGCCGCTTCGCTGTGTCGACAACATCGACTTCGATCAAGTCTCCTTGGACCGAGTTACGCAGCGTCGATTGCTATTGATCATTTCTGCAGCTCGCGAAGACATTCGCTGGGCGTTGGCTCGATGCACTGTACTGGCCAAAGGGACAAGTGCGGAATCGCGTCGGCTGGCTACCGAAGTCCTGCATTGGATTCGACCAGTGAATCTTGAGAAATTGATTTCCATCATGCAGGACGACTCGATCAGTGGTGGCCAAGAAGCCTATCGAGCCATCCACGAAGTGCTGACCTGGCTCAAACATCCTTCGGTGCCGTTGCGGAAGGCATCGATTCAATTCTTCAGCGAGTTCAATGTAGAAAATCTTCTGAAGCAGATCAATTTTTGGCCGGCTCGCATGTGTCGCGTGATGGCAGAGATCGTTTCGGTAGTCGATTCCAACAAGCTGGCGACTTTGAACGCTCATCTAGATAGCCCGGCACCCAAGAAGCGAATCGCTGCCTTGCAGGCTGTGGAGTATTTGAACTGTGCCAGCGATGTCCGTGATGCGGTGCTGGGCATGTTGCATGATCCAAGAATCGAAGTCCGCGTAAGAGCCATCGATACACTGAGTGCTTCCAATGACGTGAGCTTGCAGGAGCTGATTCCAACTCTGTTAGGCGACGCCAACACGGATGTCGTCGATGCTGCCAATCGAGCTTCGAAGCGCTTCGAGCGACTGAATTCATCGCAATCCTAACGAGCAATCCTAAAGGTCAAAATCATGATTCTGTTTGATGAAGAGGGTCCGGTAGCCTTCACGCTATCGAATGTGAAGCCGACAGTGATCAATGAAGCCGCGCTGTTGGAAAAGGACGGCTTTGACTATTCGTTGATCTGGATGCCCGCGTTAGGACTGTGCGTCTTAGCCGGCTTGATCCGCTTGGGGTTCTATCTCTATCGTCGTCAGCAGCTCAAGCACAAGTCGAATGATCCGGTGGTACTGTTTCATGAGTTGTGCCATGCCTATTCTCTCAGTTGGTCACAACGTCGTGCCTTGTTAAAGTTGGCCGAGATTCGTAAGACAGCCAATCCATGTCTGGTAATTTTTGACGCTGCTCTATGGCCAGACTTCAACGATCCGCTCGTCAGCCGGTCGTTGGCGAACAAGCTTTCAGAACTTCATCGAATGCTGTTCAAGCCGATCGCTCCGGTTGAAGCTAAGCCTAGTTAGCAGAAGTTGAACCGCTGGCGCTAGCCGCAGTCTGCTCGTATCTGACTGCGGCTAGCGCCTGCGGTTCATAAAATGCTTTACGCCGTGGAAGCCGAAGAAGAACTTGCGGGCGGGACGCCCGCGTACCCCGCCAGCGCACCGCAGGAGCTAGGCTTTGCGGTCGTCGACGAAGGACCAAGGAAGTCTTGCAGTTAGACCGCTGGTTAGCGGATGAATGCCTTGGTCGCTTAAGGGCGCGGTGTCGACAAGCTTTTGCAGCAGCCCGTGGACTTGGCAAATCTGATGCACGACAAAGTGCGCTCCGGACTCGATCAGCAAATTGCGAGATTCGACGAGCTCGGGTGCTAAATAGGCTAACTGCAACGAAGCTGGATATCGCTTACGATGTTGAGCGATCGCCAATCCGCTGGAGGCTAGCTGCGTCGCTTCGCCAATTGCCCAAAAAGAGAAGGCCAGTTGCGTGTTTTCTCCAAGCTGGTCGAGAGCGAGTCGTTGATGCCGCCGATCGTTCTTTTGGCCGCGATCGCTTTTCTGCCAAAGGTCCAAGAATTGCTTGACGACGACCGTAACTAAGTTGGTTGAATCACTGCTGGTCCAGTAGAGCACTTGTCCGGCAAGCTTGTTTGTCCGCATGTGTTACTGCCGCCTGAAACTAGCCGCCACGCGTTAGCGTCCGGTTTTTCCTGTATTTAAAAGCGGTTCTTCCGCAGTTTTCGATCAGGCTAAATCTTGTTTTTTGTCAACGAGACACTTCAGATCCATAGGAACCGGAGCCTAACGGCTGGCGGCTAGTTTCAAAAATATGACGCTCCCTAGCGTCTACTTTGGATTCGGGCCGCTCTGTTCATCGATTTCGCGAATGTACTTTCGCAGACGCTCCAGTTCATCGGTCGTGTCCTTCAGTCGCAGCATGTTTTCGACACGCTTCACCAGTTCGATGCGATTGACTGGCTTGGACAAAAAGTCGTCGGTTCCAGCCTTAACACCTCGCTCGATGTCGCCGAGTTCATTCAGCGCGGTGACCATGAGGATCATGATCTTCGCAGTTTCAGCGTTGTTCTTAAGCTGCTGACAAACTTCAAAGCCGCTGTGTTTGGGCATCATCACGTCCAACAGCAGCAAGTCCGGCTGAAAACTCTTGGCTTTCACCAAGGCGTCTTCGCCATCGACTGCCATTTCGATCTCGCAATCGATGTTGATGAGATATGCTTCCAGCAACTCACGATTAGCTGCATTGTCGTCGGCAATTAAAATGCGCGCTGTCTTGGACACTATTCGTTCTCGTAAGAATGATGGTTGAGCTTACTCTTGCTCGGCTGGTACTGGGAAGCTCTGGCACAGGTTCTTCACTTGGCCACGGATCGTCGAGTGCAATTGGCTGTCGTCGACGGCCTTAAGCGCTTGGCCGATCCACTGACCAATCTGCTTCATCTCCGTCGTTCCCATGCCTCGCGTGGTTAGCGCTGGAGTTCCAATACGGATGCCGCTGGGGTCCATGGGTTTGCGAGTGTCGAATGGAATCATGTTCATGTTGACTGTGATACCGCACGCATCCAGGACAGCTTCGGCTTGTTTGCCGCCCAGTCCAATACTGGTCACATCGACCAACATCAAATGGTTGTCGGTACCACCACTGATCAGTCGAAGTCCGGTTGATAGCAGTTCACTGGCCAGCGTCTTCGCGTTATCAATAACCGCGCGACCGTACGCTTTGAAGCTGTCTTGCAACGCTTCGCCAAAGCAGACGGCCTTACCTGCGACAACGTGCATCAATGGTCCGCCTTGCAGCCCTGGGAAGACCGCACTGTTGATCGCTTTGATGTGTTGCTTCTTGCAAAGCACCACTCCCGATCGCGGACCGCGAAGCGTCTTATGCGTCGTTGAGGTCACGTAGTCGGCTACTGGAATTGGATTATCGTGAACACCGGCTGCTACCAATCCAGCATAGTGTGCCATGTCCACCATCAGCGGCGCGCCAACATCGGCTGCAATCTCTGCGAACTTTGCGTGTTCAATTTCGCGAGGATAAGCGCTCGCTCCGGCTACGATCAACTTTGGACGATGTTCTTTGGCAAGCTTGGCCACTTGATCAAAGTCGATTCGGTGGTTGACGCTATCTACGCCGTAGGGAATGAACTTGTAGAGCTTGCCCGAGATATTCAGGTGCATTCCGTGAGTCAGGTGACCGCCTTGAGCCAAATCCAGGCCGAGAACCGTGTCGCCCGGTTGCAAACAGGAGATATAGACGGCTGTGTTCGCTTGAGAACCCGAGTGAGGCTGAACGTTCGCAGCTTCGGCGCCAAAAAGTTGGCATACTCGGTCGATGGCCAGTCGTTCGACTTGGTCGACAAATTCACAGCCTCCATAGTAACGGCGGCCGGGGTAACCTTCGGCGTATTTGTTCGTCAGGACGCTGCCGACGGCTTCCATGACCGCTCGCGACGTGTAGTTCTCGCTAGCAATCATCTCTAGTCCATCTTGCTGACGTTGGTATTCAGCGTCGATGGCGGCTGCCACTTGTGGGTCGCGTAGTTGGAGAACTTTTTCATTGCTTAACGAGGTTGTCGACATGTTCATTCCTATCGCTGAATTCTTAATGGCGTCAAAATTAGCCTTAATTATCAATAAGGCCCGTTTAAAGCACCCTTAAAAGCTATGGCGGAGTGTATCGGTGTTCGCGGCTTAGATTGTCGAATGCTGTATCATAGCCGTCAACAACCACCCGAGCAAAACCGTTCGAATATTACGGGCAAAACAGGTTTTTCCTTAGGGAGCTTGTTCAGCTATATTGGAGCTGGCCGGTAAATCTTCTTTTCCGGGTTGCTAGGATTTTTTGGACCGCTGTCCTATCGAGCGCACGTTGAGTACTTTGCCATGTGAGACCTTGACCAAGATCGCCCTAGAGCGACCTTCGTCTGTTCACAAGCTGTTGCCAAATTTGGCTGACGGCTGGCTGCTGGACACCTATTTTGTAGGCCCAGAAAACGAGCTTCTGCGATATCTGTTCGACGATGAACGGGTCAAAACTTTGGGAGCGATCGCTCCGGTCATTCTCTACGGCGAAAAATCATTGGGGAAGACTGCTCTGACCGTAACATTAGCGGTGCGATGGTCTCGAATTACCGACGAACGACCGCTGGTTATCACTACGGGTCAGACTTTCTGCCAGGACTTTGCCAACGCTGTCGAAATTGACGATATCGAGGCTTTTCGCAAGCGGCATCGTGAATGCAAAATGCTTGTCGTCGATGACTTGGAGGCCTTTAACGGCAAGATTGCCGCTCAAGAAGAGTTTGCGGCCACGATCGATGCTTTGGTGGAAGCTGGTCGACCGCTGCTTGTGACCAATTGCCAATTGCCCAGCTCGTCCAAGTCGATCAAACCCAACTTAGCCAGTCGGCTTTCGGCTGGTTTTTCGCTGCTACTGAATCGCCCCAGCAAGGCGACTCGCAACGCCTTGATTGAAGCATTAGTTGCCAAGTTCGATCCGCACCTTTCTGTCGAACACTTGATCGCGGTAGCCGGAGATCTAGATTCAGCCGCTTTGTCGCCCGTAGAGATTCGCGACCTAGTTAAAGTTGCTCAACAAAATCGCTCGTCCAAAGGCGAACTCGATCCCAGCATCGTAGCGGCCCTGATGCGTCAGCAAATCTCGGGGGTTGCTCCCGACATCGGTGCCATTACGAAATCGGTGTGTCGACGGATGCAAGTCAAGCTGACTGACGTTCGTGGTTCTTCGCGAGAAGCTCCGATCATGCGAGCTCGTTCTTTGGCTATCTACTTATCGCGAAAGCTCACCACTCTGAGCCTGCTGCAGATCGGTGAGTACTTTTCAGGCCGCGATCATTCGACCATTCTGCACTCGATCCGCAAAATCAAGGCTCTAGTCGACATCGATAGCGAGCTAGCCAATCTCTGCCGCGATGTTGAAGCTGAGTTGTTCCAGTAGCTGATACCCCGTTCCTTATCCCGCCAGGGATCAGTCGGATTCTGTTATTGACTCTTTTGTTGTTCAGTCCCTGAGCCACTACTAGCTACTCCGTTACCGCAATTTTTGTTGTGGCTATCTGATCGCCTAGTTGAGTTATCTTAGGCCATACTCTATGGAACTGAACCCTGGCGGTATCAGCTACGACCGCTACGGTTATTCTCTACCGCTCCGCTAGAGTCTGCCTATTCCCTAGACTCGAATACTTAGACCCATGTTGAAAACGTGTTGGTTGTCGGTTGATTGAGCGTCAGTTGGTTGTCGGTTGTCGGTTAATTGCTTGTTGATTCTCGGTTAACTCTCGGTCGGTTTCATGTTGATTGGTGGTCTATTGAGTGTTGGTTTCGTGTTGAGTTACTGTTGGTTTTTCTTGGTCAACTAGTCCTGAGATTGCTAGTTCACCTAGCTTTTTCGTTGCTGATTCAACGTGGTGGCTGATGATTTGAAGTGTGACTACGCCTTAGTTGTTTAACGGCAAGCCGTAGGCGACTGTGGTTTTGGGGCTCTTCGTTAATAGCCATAATGAGAATGAAAGAGCAGTCGCCTTCGGCTTGCCGTTAAACGATTGCGGCCCGCGCCGTTGATCGACTTAAGCTCGCGGCCGTTGATCCTTGTCGCTCCGCCATGTGGAGAATTTGTCGCTTGCCTGTCTACGATTGTTTGCGAAGTTTGACCTTTGGAAGTGGCTTTCTGGCCTATGTCAGTTAACCCAACTTCCTTCGACACTCGACTGACCAACTTCGTCATCTCACCGCCACTTTCTCCACTGTCAGTGGAGCGTCAATTCTGGTGGCTAACAGCATGTTTTTTCCAGCTTTAGGCGCTTCCCTGTGTCTGTGGATAACCCATTTGCCGTTCGCATTCCTACTACTACTAATTTAATAACTAATAGGGAAATGTCAGAAGAACATTGATGCTCAATGAACGCCAAAGTCCACTAAGAACGGACGCGATTAAGCGGCACCAAAGAAGACTGACAAGACTCGTCGGCGGGTCCTACCGCTCGACAACTTCGCCTAACTGCCGTTACTACCAACGAACCGCTCGGGATAATAGCCCAAATAGGCTAGTGGGTATCTGTTGCTACCGGCCAATACTCGATAAAACACTAGCTACCCAAAATGACATTTCAGAGTTCAATGTAGCAGCCCTAGGCAGTAGTCATGAAGATTTCGTGTGACCGAGAGAAGTTAGCTTCCGCTTTCCAATTGGCCGGATCGATCGCCCAGTCTCGTAGTCCCAAAGAGATTCTGCAAAACGTCAAGATGGAAGTGACCTCCGATAAAGTCACCTTGATGGCTACCGACATGGAGACTGGAATTAGGATCGAAGTCGAAGGCGGAGAAGTACAGACCCCCGGTAAGGCACTGCTGCACGTAGCTCGAGTTGGTCAGATTCTCAGAGAGTGCAGCGACGAAAAGCTTTACTTCGAAGCAGACGAAAACAAGATCTTGATTAGAGGCTTGCACAGCGAGTTCAACTTGCCATGTGCTAACGCTGACGAATATCCGACGGTGGTTGGTTTTGACGAAGAGCGATACCATGAGATACCAGCCAGGCTCTTCAAAGAGATGGTTCGTAGAACGACATTTGCTACCGACCCTGACAGTACGCGATTTGCACTCGGTGGAGTGCTGCTAGAGTTGAACGGCGAAGACGTACTGGCTGTTGGTACAGACGGTCGTCGATTGGCTAGGATGAATGGCAAAGGCAAATCAGTCGGTGGCCACGAAACCATCGGCAGCTCGACAATCGTCCCAACGCGAGCACTAGCCTTGATGGAGCGATCGATTAACGACAAGGATGAATTCGTTCAAATTGCTAGCCGCGGTAACGATGTCTTGCTTCGAAGCAATAGAAGCATCATCTACTCGCGTCTGGTCGAAGGTCGCTTTCCAAACTGGCGACAAGTAATTCCGACTCGCGACAACTCGGTAAGAATCAACCTAGCCGTAGGACCATTCCACAACGTGATTCGCCAAGCGGCGATCGTGGCCGATCAAGAGTCGCGAGGCTTGGACTTTGAATTCGGTGGAGGCACGTTGCTACTGTCAGCCAAGACGGCGGATCTGGGTCAAAGCCGAGTCGAGATGCCGATAGAGTACGACGGCGAGCCGATTCGCATGAAGTTGGACCACCGCTTCATCAGCGATTTCCTTAAGGTACTGGAAGCTGACACGAAGTTCGTCATGGATATCGTAGGGCCAACAGCTTCGGCTTTGATGACGACCGATGATGGCTATGCCTACGTCGTCATGCCGATGGCCTTGGACAAATAATCCGTAAGGGTGGGATATCGCTTGGCAAAACAACTACAATAGAGCGGTCGAAACTGGGCAAGTCCAACGATCGATCTACAACGGTGGTCATACACTTTGACAGAATCTCGCCATCAGCAGTTGTTTGAAAAGTCACTTCAAGGTGACTTAGAAGCTTTCGGTGCATTGCTCGAAGACTATCGAGCCTATTTGACAGTGCTGGCCAGACGGTATCTGGACGCACGAGTCAAAGGCCGCGTCGACGAAGCGGACATAGTGCAGATAACCTTCCTGGAAGCTCAACGCGATCTTGGGGCGTTTCGCGGCTCACAAATCGAAGAGCTATTGGGATGGTTGCGAAACATCCTTCGAAACAATGTCTCCTCGGCTCACCAAAAACATCTCTACACGCAAAAGAGATCCGCGGGTCGCGAGACGAATAACAATCCTAATGAATCAGGACCAGCGCTCACCGACTTGGCTCCATCGGAAACAACCTCGCCAAGCCAGCGAGTCATGCGAGACGAAGCCGCGGTACTATTGGCAACGTGCATGGAGGATTTGCCAGAGACACAACGAGAAGCTTTGCGGTTAAGGTATGTCGAAGGCTGTTCGTTAAAAGAGATCGCCGAAAAGATGGACAAGACAGAGATGGCCGCGGCGGGATTGCTAAAACGCGGCTTGCAAGCACTAAGAACAAAAATGATCTCGGACAGCTCCAGCGGCGGATTCCCAGTATGAGTTCGTTTAACGGCAAGCCGCAGGCGACAGTGTTCTACTTAAAGCTAGACAATCCCAACCCGCTGCGTTAGCGAGGGACAAGCGACAAGTCTAAGCGACTGTCGCTTCACATTAGTCAGGAAGAAACATGTTACTCAAGTTAGCCAAGCGACTGCTCCTAGAGACCGACAAGCGGCTGCTATGGAAGCTGGCTTATCAAGCTGGTTGGAAGGGTTTTTGGAGCGTCCAAAAACACAAACGGCGATTGAAGCGAGGCGAGTTCTTTCCGCCGTTCCTCTACATCTCGGTAATCAACACCTGCAACTTGCGTTGCCAAGGCTGTTGGGTCGACGTAGCTGGTAAGCAAACCAAAATCGATTTGGAAGCTCTCAATCGAACAGTCAACGAAGCTAAAGCGATGGGCAATTCGTTCTTTGGCATTCTTGGTGGAGAGCCCTTCCTGCACAAAGAGCTGCTGGATTTTTTGGAAGGACAACCAGACGTCTACTTCCAAGTCTTCACCAACGGACATTTCATTACTGACGAAGTAGCAAAACGACTTCGCAAGATGGGCAATGTAACGCCACTGATCAGTATCGAAGGAACAGAACTTGTTAGCGACGATCGGCGAGGCAAAGAAAACGTTTACAGTCAATCGATGCAAGGTATCCAAAACTGCTTGAACAATCACTTGATGACAGGAGTCTGTACCAGTGTTTGCGCAACCAACATCGACGACTTGCTGACCGATGCATGGGTTGATCGACTTGTAGAGATGGGCGTAATGTACTGCTGGTTCCACGTCTATCGCCCAGTGGGACCGAAGCCAAATCCCGATCTAGCATTGACCACCGAACAACTAAGACGCGTCCGACAGTTTGTAGTCAACACGCGGGCAACCAAGCCAATCATCGTTATAGACGCATACCACGATGGCGCCGGCCAGGCGCTATGCCCCGCCGTAACAGGCTTTACACACCACATCGGTCCTGGTGGCGACATAGAACCTTGTCCAGTGATTCAGCTGGCGGTTGAGAGCATCCACGACAAGAAGCCGTTGCGTGAACAGTTGAATGAAAGTGCCTTCCTCAAAGACTTTCGACAACTGGTCGCGGAGAACACACGAGGCTGTGTGATCATGGAACGACCCGACTTGCTAGTCGAGTTGGCAGAGCGACACGGGGCTCGCGATACGACTCAACGGGGAACTTGTATCGAAGAGCTCAAGGCCATCCAACCGCATCGATCGCAGTACGTACCGGGCATCGAAATACCCGAGCGAAGTTGGGCAGTGCGACTGGCCAAGTGGTTAGTGTTCAACGACTTTGGCGCGTATGGCAAACACTTCAAAGCCGACAAGTGGATCGACCCACAGGTCGCACAACAAGAACTAGCCAAGACACCAGCTACGAATGATCCGAAGCTCTACGATATTCAAACACCGAGTTAGATTTAATAAGGACCAAAGATGCGATCACTTGGAACAACTTTTGGAATGTTCGTTCTATCAATCGTATCAGCAGTTCAAGTCCATCAGCCAGGAACGCTCAAGGCTGATGAAACTTGGTCACAATTCCGAGGTCCCAACGGATCCGGCATATCTAGTTTGGCTGGATCGGTGCCTTCGGAGCTGGATCTTGAAAAGAACGTGAAGTGGAAAACGTCCTTGCCTGCCGGACATTCCTCTCCGGTGCTCTTTGATGGTCACATCTACTTAACAGCATCGCAGGAAGATTCACTGCTGACTATTTGTCTCGACCAGTCCACCGGAAAAGAATTGTGGCGACAAGCCGTAAATCGCGAACGCAAAGAGACTCTCGACCCTCGCAATAATCCGGCAAGTCCTTCGCCAGTGGTTAATGCGACAGGAGTCTACGTCTTCTTTCCAGAAGTTGGTCTGCTGGGTTATACGACAAAGGGCGAGCTAAAATGGAAGACGCCTCAAGGACCGTTCAACAATATCTACGGGATGGGCGCATCGCCAATCATTTGCGATGGCCGATTGATTCTAGTGTGCGACCACAACCTCAACTCGTACATCGCAGCTTTTGATCTAGAATCCGGCAAGCAGCTCTGGAAGACTGATCGGCCTGAAGCTACCAGTGGACACTGCACACCTATTGAATTTCGACCTGAAGGTGGCGAAGTTCAGATCATCGCCGTCGGTTCCTTTTATTTAACAGCCTATTCAGCATCGACAGGCAAGAAGATTTGGTGGGTTGGAGGGCTGTGTTTTGAGATGAAATCTACGCCGGTGATTCAAGGCGATACCATTTTCATCAACGGCTATGGTTCGCCACAGAACGAGGTCGAAGCCAGCTTTAAGATCGATGACTTCACAGCAGTCGTATCACAAAAGGACTCCGACTCCGACGGATTGCTCAAGCTTGAGGAGATGCCCGATGAGCTCTCGAAGAACTTCTTTCCGGCGGTCGATCTAGACGGTAGTGGCAAGCTGGATGTGCGAGAGTGGGCTTATTTTCAGAATTCGATCGCCAGCAAGAATAGCATGATGGCAATTCGCTTGGGTGGTACTGGAGACATGACCAGCAAGAGTACTTTGTGGAAGTACTTTCGCAACATACCACAACTGCCCTCCCCTGTTGTCGTTGGTGAAACGCTCTTCATGATCAGCGATCAGGGGATTGTGTCGAGCTTGAATACAGCCAGCGGGCAACTCATTAAACGAGGCCGACTGCAAGGGGCTGAAGGCAACATCTATGCCTCGCCGGTCGTCGCCGACAACAAGATCTACTTCATCACCGAGGACGGCAAAGTAGCGGTTACCGACACCACTCCACAATTCAACATTCTCTCTACATCACAATTCAAAGAACGCTGCTACGCCACTCCCGCCTTTGACCGGGACCATATTTACATTCGAACAGAAAAAGCACTTTATGCTTTTGGCAAGTAAGCCGCTATTGAGTGTCTTCTTCAGGGCTTGATTCTTCCTCCCCTCGCCCCGCTTCGGGGAGAGGGGCCGGGGGTGAGGGGTTCTTAGCCTCTCCCACAAACTCCCGAATAGTCGCCAAAACATTGCCATCTTCGCGAATCACAGCGTAACCAGGTATACGTAAGATTTTATATCCAAGACTTTGAAGAAACCGATCAGGTGCTCGATCATGCTCCATACCTTCGTCGGTGAAGTGCCCTTCCCCATCAATCTCGATTATCAAGTTCAGTTCGACGCAGCAGAAGTCGACTGTGTATGGCGGAATTGGGTACTCGCGACGAAACTTCGCGCCAAGTATCTGGCGATTGCGAATCCACTGCCAAACAGTAGCAGCGAACTCGTTAGAGTTACGGCGTTGATGGCGAGCGAAATCGATGGAATCTGGCAATCGAGCTTGGCTACGTTTTGTCATTGTGACAGTCCTTATCGTGCCCCTCAACCCCAACCCCTCTCCCCTTCGTTCCTCAGGGGCGAGGGGAGCCAGAACATGATGCTAACGCAGCGTATATTAGCTGCAAGTGTTCCCCCAATTAGTCAGATGAATTTACAGACCTATCCGCCAAATCTATCATTGGAAGCAGCTATTTTTTTCTTACTCCCCTCGCCCCGCTTCGGGGAGAGGGGCCGGGGGTGAGGGGTTCTTTGGCCAATTGACTCTAGCAAAAAATGCCAAACAGCTCACCCAACAGCCACTACCACACGCTAGAAAGTGGCAGACCAAAGCGTTGAAGACGGGGGATGATCCAGTTGTCGATAGATTGCCGGTCTTGATCGTCTAAGATACAGTTGGTCCGGCCGCAAATGTAGGCGAGGATCAAGAATGCGGCGGCGGAGATGTAGACTCCGGTGATCAGGGTTAACGGCAAGCAGCAAAGAAGGATTGTCTTTCGCTGAATGGGGCAGCCTTCGCGATGTAGTCGCCAGCAGATCAAGAGAAATAACATGGCGTTGGAGGAGGTCGTGGCTAACGCAGCACCATACAAGCCCATCCATTGAATCAATGGCCAGTTGAGCCCGATGTTCAGGGTTAGGCCTAAGGCTAAAAGCAATGCGTTCTGCTTGCCCTTCTCGGCACAAAGCAAATATGCTGAAGCAATCATGGTGAGTCCAGACCAAGTCGCTTGCATCAATCCCAACGGCAAAATTTGATACGCGGGACCAAACCTGCCTGCGAAGAACCAATCGAATAGAAAGGGTGCAGTGGCCAGAGCGCCTACAGACAAGCCAGTGAAGATAATGCATAAGATAACCAACATGTGATTCATGTTGCGAGCGATACGATCAAACTGCTTCTTCTCCCAATCAGCACTTAAGTACGGCAAGTAGATACCGCCAAACATCATGGCTAGACTGAGAAGCAGATTTGGAATGATTCGTCCGCAATAAAACTGACCTACATGAGCTTGACCCAGTTGCGCATCGTCGCCGCTAAAGTGAAGCAGCATGTAGCGATCGCTAAGTTCAAACGAGTTCGACAAGAGATTTGTCGCCCAAAGTGCTACGGCAAAAGGAACAATCCGCCTCCACATGCTCGCAGAACTAGAACTGGTCGAACCAGCCATCTCGTCGCGAGCCAAAGTCAGTCCGTAAAGCGCTGGAATCATGGCTAACAGGTACGAAATCGCAAAGCAAGGCAGAAGCACTGCCCACGACTTGTAGTAGTAGATGCCTGCGACACCAAGAACGCAAAACGAAAAACTGTTGACGAACTGCATCAGAGAAACAAGCCGTACCTGACGCAGTCCCAGAATGACATCGTAAAGGAAGTTATGTATCGTTAGCACCGCTAGTGTAATGACGGTCCAAACGATAATGCTGTAGCCCTGCGGCTGGCCATACAAGGCGACCGCCGTGGACTCGGGCATGGCTAACATGAAGACGGTAGCCGCAGTCAAAGCGACAAGACAGACGATCCCCACGCGGCGAAGATAACTCTTCAGATCACCTTGCTGGCGGTAGTGTTCCACGAATTTTCCGAACGATCCCGGCAAGCCGAGAACAATGAACGGTGGCGCGATGACAAAGAACGAATTGGCCATCGACCATAAGCCCAATTCGCTTTCGGGCAAGAATAGACTGAAACCCAGATTGCGACCGAGGCCAACAACGCGCTGAAGGATGCTGATGACCAGCATCACCGCCACACCAGCGGCGAAGGCATCGCCAATGGGCTTCGTCGAAGTAGATTCGCAAGTCAGAGTGCGACTCATGACTCAAGTGGCTTCATCGCGATAGTACAACTAAGTCCGAACCGTCGGCAAAACTGGACGGCCAGAGGGAACGGCAAGCTTTCCAACAGCGGCTCAAGAGCACATTTAGTACGAGTGAAGCTCAGCAGCGAGCTGAGATAGATTTGTTTTCGGTCGATGAAGCTTGGTGTAGTTACGCGCGAGAAGCCAACGCTTAGCAGCAGCCCACAGACTTCGCGCAGAGTGTACTCTTTTAGATGGAAGCCTTCAGCCTCACTTCGCGGGGGGCGGAAGCTGCTGGTAATGTCACTGGGTCGCATGTGCCAGTTCGGAGTGATGGTGATCAGCAATCCGCCAGGCTTGAGAAGAGAGTACAAACCGCTTAAATACTGTTCTATTTCGTCGACAGGAATATGTTCGAAGACATCGTTCCAGTAAGCCACGCTAAAGCTACCGCGGACCTTCGCGAGATCGACTGTGCGAAAATCGCCGAGGAACAGATTGTCGAAGTTGACAGCAGAGATTTGTTGTTTGGCTCGTTGCAGTAGCTCTGGAACTACTTCAAGTCCACCGACTCGGTAACCAGCTCGATCAGCTTGACCAAGCAAAGCTCCCGCGCTACAACCCAACTCGAATAGACCACCTCGAATGCCTCGTCGTTCTTGCTCTTGGAGTACTCGCAGAACTAAGTCAGCGTAACGTGGGTCCATGCCCATGCTGAACACGCCCTGAGTCTGCCCGCGTTGGCCTTGTTCATCAAGAATCGAGCAGATCGACGCGTAAGCGGTGCGAATGATATCTGCGCGCTCTTGCGAGTCTCGCGGAGAAGCCGCAATCGCCCGTGCGAACAATGGCTCTTGCTCAGCTTGAAGAGCCACAAGCTCGGACAAATCCAGCGTATCGATGGCTACTAAGCGACCATCAGCAAGCTCCACACTTCGACCGGCCGGGACAGCTACTACGGTGTCTTGGACTGGGCTAGTGTGAGTGGACAGGGATAACATTTTCGGGCCTTATTAGTGGGATTCTGAACCATAGGTTGCCAGTCCGAAGTTGTCCAACCGTTGGGAAATTTAAAGCGTTCTCGCAATCCAACTAGGCTGCGGAATCGGAAATAGCGTTAAAGTCGATATTCCGTTATCATCTTTGGACTATCGAACTCTCCTCAGCGCCCATGATCAAGGTCCGGTTTTCGCATGTCAGACGTTCAACCCGATTACGAACTACCAGCATCGTTTTATCTAGGAAAAAAATTCGAACTCAACGGTCGTCAATTGCTCGACGACAAAGTCCTTTACGACGCTAAAGATATGACGACGCACATGATGTGCGTCGGCATGACGGGTAGTGGAAAGACTGGCCTGTGTTTAGCGCTGTTGGAAGAGGCGGCCATCGATGGCATTCCCGCGATCTGTGTCGATCCCAAAGGCGATCTCGGCAATTTGTTGCTGAGCTTTCCAGAGCTGCGGGCCAGCGATTTTGATGCATGGATCGAGCCAGGAGAAGCTGCGCGAAAAGGTGTGGATGCCGCCGAGTATTCTCAGCAGGTCGCCGACATGTGGCGCAAGGGGCTCAAGTCGTGGGACCAAGAGCCATCGCGGATTCAGAAGTTTCGCGATTCGGTGGACATGGCGATCTACACTCCTGGAAGCAACGCGGGTATACCGCTGACGGTTTTGAAGAGCTTTGACGCGCCACCGCAACAAGTGATCGACGATAGCGAACTGTTCCGTGAACGCATCGCTGGTGCCGCTTCGGGATTGCTAACGTTGATGGGTGTTGAAGCCGATCCGCTCTCCAGTCGCGAACACATCTTGCTTTCGAACATTTTTGATCAAGCATGGCGTAAGGGTCAGAACTTAGATCTGCCATCGCTGATCCGCAGCATTCAAAGCCCACCGATCGACAAGATTGGCGTGTTCGACTTGGAGAGCTTCTTTCCGGCCGCAGATCGCTTGAAGATGGCCATGAGTCTCAACAACTTGCTTGCCAGTCCATCGTTCGCAGGATGGTTAGAAGGGCAACCGCTGGACATCAAGAGCTTGCTCTACACCAGCCAAGGCAAGCCGCGATTGTCGATCATCTCCATTGCGCATTTGAGCGATTCGGAGCGAATGTTCTTCGTGACAATCCTCTTGAACGAGCTTCTGAGTTGGATGCGAACGCAGCCAGGTACTAGCAGTCTTCGCGCGCTGTTCTACATGGACGAAGTCTATGGCTACTTTCCGCCGACTGCCAAGCCACCGTCGAAGCCACCGATGATGATTCTGCTCAAGCAAGCTCGCGCGTTCGGTCTAGGCATCGCGCTAGCCACGCAGAACCCGGTCGATTTGGACTACAAAGGTCTCGCGAATATCGGCACTTGGTTCCTTGGACGTCTACAGACTCAGCGCGACAAAGATCGCGTCATCGAAGGCTTGGAAGGCGCGGCGGCGCAAACTGGCAGCAAATTTGACAAAGCGGCGATGTGCGAACAGCTGGCCGCGTTGGGCAATCGAGTCTTCTTGATGAACAATGTTCACGACGATGGACCAACTGTCTTTCAATCGCGCTGGGCGCTGTCTTATCTCCGCGGGCCACTATCACGGCAGCAGATCCAAAAGCTGATGGATTCACGGCGCAGTGAACTGACAAGCGGCAAGTCTAACGCTCCCAACGGGAACTCGGCAGCATCAACGGCCGGTTCTACTTCGACTAGCGCGCAGGCGACGAACACAACAGCAAGTCCAGCATCGGCGATTCCTAAGAATACTCGGCCTTTAGTACCGACAACGATCCATGAACGCTTTTGGATGAGCTCCAAACGACCCGCAGATGGCTCACGATTGATCTATCGACCAGGGTTGTTAGCGACAGCGGCCTGTCACTTTGTAAATGCGTCAAGCAAGTTAGATGATTGGCATGATCGATCGCTGTTGTATACCTACTTGGGTGAATTGCCCGAACAGGTTTGGCGTAACGCAGTGGAACTGCCGCCTGGAATTCTTGAATTAGCCAAATCACCCGAAGATGATTTTGAATTCGAAGACACGCCCGGCGCGATGCTCAATGAAAAGTCGTTTAAGCAATGGAACAAAGAACTGCTCGACGAACTTTATCGCAATCGGCCGATGGAACTGTTCAGTTGTAAAGAGTTGAAGCGGATCAGCGAGCCCGGCCAAGACGAAGTCGATGTGAGAGTAGCTTGGTCGCAGGAGGTCCGCGAGCAGCGGGACCTGGAAAAGACAAAGCTCCAGCAGAAGTACGCAAGCAAGATTGATGCGCTAGAGGCCAAGATTTTGGCAGCTCAGCAGAAGCTTGAGAAGCAACAGGCCCAGTATGACAAAGAGAAGTGGAACACGATTCTAAACATCGGCACCACAGTGCTTGGACGATTGTTGGGGAACAAAGTCACAGCGACTCGCACCGCCACAGCCGGTCGCGGAGCGGTTCGAGCCGCGGAGAAACGTACCGGTGTCGGCCAAGCCTCTGAGACGCTTGAATCGCTGCTGGCCGCAAGGGAAGAATTGGTGCAGGAGTGCGAGCAAGAGATCGAAGAGATCAAGAGCAAGTATTCGCCCGAAGGTCTAACGCTCGAAAAGATCGAAGTCCCCTGCCGTAAAAGTGATACGAAAGTCGATCTCTTTTGCTTGGTGTGGGTACCCTTCCAAGTCAACAAGAATGGAATCGCTTCACCTCTGGTAGAAATACCGAAGTAACATGCCAAGGCG
>CAUJKA010000287.1 GCA_963204965.1 Planctomycetota bacterium
TTGGTCCTCGGTGATCGGTTGCTTGGCCATGCGAGGGTAGATGCAAGTGCTGCCCAAGAACAGAAATCGTGCTACACCCGCTTCATAAGCCGCGTTGATGGTGGCCAGTTGAGCTTGAAGGTTTTCTGCGAGGAACTGAACTGGGTACGTTTTGTTGGCGTGAATACCACCGACTTTGGCTGCGGCATAGACGATAGCATCAGGACGCTCCGATAGCATGAACTGGCGAACCGCTGTGACATCCTCCAGATTGAGCTCTTGTCGAGTGCGGGTAATTACTTGCGTATCGGCACTGACTTTCAACGCTCGTACCACGGCAGCGCCAACCATGCCTCTATGGCCAGCAACAAAGATCTTTTTAAAAGGTAGCATTCAGACAGTAGCCTTCATGATGCTTATTAACGATGAACCATGCTCAGACGCATGGGACCAATTTGGGATCGTCACCATGATAATCCGACGACGCATCCCGAGTGAGTTTGCCGCAAGAAAAAGTGTTCGCGGGTCGATTAGATTGCGTCCATTTGGCAATCATCCAGAACGACCGAAACGCCTTGGTTCATAAAGCGAACCACGACTTGCAGTCGTACCTCTTGCTCGCGACGGATGATGACACCTTCGTACCCGGCAAACGAGCCGTTACGAATTCTGACCTTTTGGCCAGGCTGCAAACGACTTTCTGGCGAAAGCGGTGCGTCTTGGACAATCAAGTTTTTGATTTGTCGGAGGTCGGTAACCAGTTCTTCGGTTTGAGCAACTTCGATACAGCGACTGACCGTCCCAGTGCAGACGCTTTGGTACCTCTGCTGTTCGTCTCCACAAACAAACACGTAGTTGGAGAACAGCGGTTGAAACGTTTCTCGGTTTCGGCCGTTAGGTGACCGAAAGCGACGAGTTATGACTGGAGCATAAAAAGGAATCTGCAATTCAAGCAGATTCCGCATCAACTTCTTCTCTTGGCGAGCCATTGTGTACATGGCCCACCAAGGAGTTGTCGTTGCTTTTTCACTGTCGAGCAGATCGTGAGGGAAGAGATCTGTCTCACGTTGCAGAATTGGCATTGTCTGGCTCGGTATTCGAGTGATCGTCGTCGACATACCCAGCGCTGTACTCGCGATACTTACCGTAACTGTAATTGTTTTCGGAATAGCGGTACGAGTATCGGTAGTCGTTGTAACCGTAGTTGTATCCGTAACCACCGTATGCGGCTTCAGCACTAACGCCGTTAACAACGATACCAATCAGCGGCGCGTCAACAGCTTCCAAGGTGTTGAGTGTACGTGTTGCCAATGGCTTGATGTTTCTGCGTAGTCGCATGGTAACAACGACACCATCAACGCATGAAGCAACAACCGATGGGTCCGAAACTGCAAGCACAGGCGGTGTGTCGATAATGATCAGGTCAAACTTCTCACGGAGCAATTCGATCAGTTGAGCGAATCGAGCGCTGCTGAGCAATTCGGCTGGATTGCTTGGACGTTTTCCACCAGGAAGAATCGTTAGGTTTGGAACGGGACTCTTGCAAAGTGCTTCGTCCATTTCTGCCTTACCAGCAACCAACTGAACCATCCCGACTTCTTTATCGAGGCCGAAAATCTTTTCAATTCTTGGACGTCGGAAGTCAGCGTCAATCAGAAGTACTTTTCGACCGGATTGAGCCAGCGCAACGGCTAGGTTAGCAGACAATGTCGACTTGCCATCGCCCGGAACTGGGCTGGTGATTTGAACGACTTTCAGATCAGCACCGCGATTGCTGAAGAACAAGGCAGTTCGAATCGAACGGTACGATTCAGCCACACGTCCACGGCCATGATGCAAGGTAACGACAGTCGGATCGATGTTCTCCATCGACTTCTTCAGCTTCTTGGGATCCATTGCAGGAATGTGTCCCAGCACTGGAATTCCGAGGTCAGAAACGATTTCTTCAGGGCTGCGGTAGGATCGATCCGCCAAGTCCATTAACACGGCCAAGCAGCTCATGATCAAAACGCCAACCGCAGCTCCACCGAGCAGATACTTCGACGGAAATGGGCCATACGGATAACCAGGGCTAGCCGGATTCAATTCTCGCAACTCGCGTTGATTCATGTTCTTGGGGGCCAGTTCAAGAGAATCAAGTTTTACGGTGATACCCTTGGACATTTCCTTGGCACTTGCTAGACGTTCCGCAATGAAGTGGTAGTCGCCAACAACAGTCTGGAACTCATGAGACTTCTTTAAGTCTTCTTCCGCCAGTTTTCGAATCTCCTCTTCCATCTTGACCGTGGAGCGGTACTTCTCCATCAAAGAATTGACAGTGACTTGAAGCAGATATTCTGGGCCACGCGAAATCTCTTGCTTGGCCAAAGCGGCTCGTTGGGTCTGTTCCTTCTCCTTGGCTTTTGCTTCATACTCCTCAGCAGTTTGGATCAAGCTGTTAACAACTTCGATTTTGGCTTGAACCTGCAACAGTGCGGGGGCTTTGGGGCCTTGTGTCTTCTGCAATTGCGATTCTAGTGCTTTAAGTTCGAGCAACTGGGTTCGCTTCAATCGTTCTGACTCAAGTTCTGCTTCCTTGATTCCGCCCGAATCTCCAAGCATTTGTCGCCAGAATGTATCCGACCCATCGTGTAGAAACATCAACAGGTCTTCAGGGTTACGACCCTTCTTTCGTGCATCTTCAACCATGGTGATTTGATTGCGAAGAGCAGTAGCTTGCTCTTTCAAACGTTCTGCTTCCATGAAACGTCGTTCATAATTGGTCGAATACGGATCGTTGGGTTCATCGACTTTCCAGAGAACGTTTGGAAAATCCTTCTTCAATTGTTCCAGTTTTTCTTGAGCTTCTTCGTAACGTTTGTCCAATTCCTTCTTTTGTGTCGCAAAGTAGTTGAGGACTTCAGTATCAACGGTTTCGTACTCCTGAGCCAGGAACGATTCGTAGCCTTCAACCACAGCATCAACGACGTATCGCGAAACTTCGGGATTGGTGCATGTGTAGCTAATGATCAGTTGTTGGGTCGCGGATGCAGACTTGTCTGCAGGCTGAACGTCCACACCGCCCGTGCCAGCGAGCTTCCAAACGATGTCTTCAGTGGATAACCCAGGAAAGTGTTTCTCCAGGTTTCCAGCTTTGACGGCCAAGCCCAATACGGTCCGACTTCTGATAGCTCGCGACTCATCGCTACTGCTACTCCAGCTACCAACTTTGCTGCCATCGTAGGCTTGCTCGTTTCGAGTCATTACCGGGACCGGCGAAACAACCTGGATCAGTGCTGCTGATTGATACTGCTGGGGCAACTTGGTGAAATACATGTAACCAACGCCGGAACCAATGATTGCACCCAAAATGGGTAGCCATTTCCAGCGCCACAGTACCTTGACCAAGTCAAAGCTCTGTTGCGAATTCATCGGCGAATCGCCCATAAATGATTCTGACGGTGAGGTTCGCGATGGCATCGATTCCATTGAATTCTCTTTTCGACGGGGAGGAAATCTGGTGACTATCTTGGGTCGAAACCTAGTGAGTCTTAATAATATAGGAGACAGGTTTTTTTGTGGACTACTTAAGGTTGAGAATGTCCAAACTAAGTTGTCACCCGAGCCGCAAAGTCTAACGGACCGTTAAAACCCAACCTTACTGCGGGGGGGATAACGACTCCGATTCGGCTTTTCGGAGGTCCTGTAGGTACTTTTTGGCATCTGCTGGCAAATTTGTCCGACGAGCGGCTTGCTCGAGTTGCCGAATGGCTTCCGGCAAATTGCCTTCGCTTTCCAAGATTCTGGCCATTTGAATTCGTACACTAACGTCAAAGGGTTTCAGCACGGCGATCTGCCCGAGTGCTTGCTTCTGCATCTCTAGGTTTCCAATTTGGGAGGCTACCCAAGCGGCCAGTTCCCAATCCGAGGAGGTCTTGGACAGGCTGAGTAGTTTTTCCAGGTCCAAGGCCCTTAGAAGTTCCTCGGTCGTCTCTGGCCGCGACGCCGCAATGGCGCGAGCAAAGCCGGCAACCGCGATTGGATTGGACGGCAGCACTTGGAGGACTTCGTCTTCCCGTAGCAACTGGCCGATTAGCGATGACAGTCCAGCAGCCGAAGCAGACTTGGATTCGATCGCGTTCCTCCAGGACTGAAGGCCCAGATTGCGTTCGCCAGCGATCAGGCAGCAAGTGCCGGTTACTTCAGGAATGTTGAACAAAGACTTGGTCAGTAAATCAAGCTTGGACCAGTTTAACAAGTTACTTGACGGATTCTGTTGCGTAGTCGTCTGGAACCTTCCCCAAGTAGATCGCCAGTCTATAACACAGGCGCGGGAGGTAAACACAAACGATTCGTGAATCGCGTCCAACTGTGTAGTGATGAATTCATTTTTGGCAAATGACTCACGAAGAGCTTTCCAGGGTTCATCGTCATGATTGGATCGCAACACAGCCGAGACAAACTCGGGGCTGCTATACAAGACTTGCTGTTGGATCGGCAGATTCTTCGGCCATCCTGGCAGGTTGCGGATCTCAGCCTCAAGAAGATTCAGTTTGACGCGAGCCATTTGAAGAACGACTTCGGGATGTCTGAAGTCGAACTCTTCGTCGGGAAATTCGAATTGGGCAGTTGGATTCGGTGCTTTGCTCTTGTTATCAGTGGCTTCACGAGTGAGTCGCTGATAATCCTTGTAGGCATCTTCGATTCGCTCGGCTTGCGCTGAGCCTCGCAAGGATTGGAAGCCAATGAAGAATGTGAAACACAGTGCAATCAAGACGCCCGCAAAACTGAGTTTTGATCCAAGTAACGAACCCTGCTGGTGTCGACGCTTTTCGTTGCGTTCAACCAAATACGCTCCCAAAAGGCAAGCTATTGTTAGGAAATTTGCAGGTAGTATGAGGCTAAAGTCGACTGTGTTATGAAGTGCAATGGCGGCGACGCTGTACAAACTGGCTGGCCAAAGCTGAAGCTTCTGGTTCAGTTCGCTAGGGGCCAATCGCAGTCCCAGCCAAACTAAACCAAACAGAGCTAGCGCTAACCCGAACATGCCAAATTCGACAGCGATTTCTACGTAAGTACTTTCAGCATGCCGAGGCCACAAATCTCGCATCGGGTTTTCTGGCATGATGGCAAACTGATAGGTTCCCATGCCCGACCCGGTCAACCAATAGCATGATTGGCGAAGAGAACAGATCCACAAATCAATTCGACCTGTCGAGCCGAGATCCTTCATTCGCTCAGCGATTTCATCATCCAAATCCAGCAGGTTGAGGAAAAATGTGGCCGCCAGTAACGCGATCAAAATTCCGGCTAAGCCAGTGAGAATCCACTTCCGATTGGTTGCGATGTAAAGCAATACCGTAACCGATAGCCCGAACAGCAATGCGACTACCCCGCCACGACTCGCCGCCGCAACCACGGCAACAATCAAGGTGATCAGGGCAACCAATAGCAGAATCATCGCCAGGTCTAGTTCCAGAATCAAGTCTTCAAGAACTTGTCGAATCTTTCCA